>NZ_CP183215.1:3382500-3752870 GCF_048537565.1 Maribacter sp. X9 | reverse complement strand
TGCCAAATAATTGGTGTAATAATTTTTTAGTTTTTCTCTATAGGCATCCGATAGAAAGTTTGGCAAGGTATCATTGTAGCGGTCATCACCCTGTGAAGTAGCTGTTAAGGGATTCAATTTCAAACCATCCTCGTAATAACTCATTAATAATGAATTAAATCCGATATTGATTATGGTTGGATTCGCTATCATTTTATTCGGTTCATCTGTTTGTGCTTTGCTCCCAAACCCTGAAATTAGGGCACATAATAGTACTATCTTTTTCATTAAGATTTTTTGTTTGTAATTAGGATAAGTGCTTTTTGAACCTGTCTTTTTTATATTGTGGAACAGATTCATTGGCCATAAAAAGTTGAAGAAGTTCTTTTGACTTTTCTTTAGCGTACAAAAGTGTATAAAATTGCTGAACTGTTAACGGATTTTCGGATTTTTCGACTATTACGACGTTATCTCCTGCTTTTACATGGTCTTCTTCAAGAATTTTGACATAAGTGCCCGGATGATTATGAGCGATAAATTCCTTTAGTATTTTTTGATTGCCAAAGCGTATTCCCAATTTATAACAAGGTTCGCGAGGTTGTGAGACTTGAACCAGAGCATTTCCGATTTTATAGATATCGCCCACCCGTATTTCTGATTCATCTAAACCTGAAATGGTCAAGTTTTCACCGAACATTCCCCAGTGCCATTCTAGTTGGGGATATACTTTTTTCCAGTAATCATAGTAATCCGAGGAAAACAGATAGCAAGCCTTATTAATTCCGGCGTGGTGAACCCGGTCTATAACCGTATCATCCTTTACTTCAATTTTCCCCAGAAAAAGTCCTTCATCTTTGGGGTATTTAAAGATACCGGTTTGTTCTTTTTTCCCGTTCCATTCAAAAGTTACGGGTTCACCAATATTCGTAGAAATCACCTTCATAATTTAAATATACTAAAGATTGTTGCAATTATTTATTCTCGAGACGAACAAATAAATAATTAGGACACTACAAGTATTTTTTTACTTTTACGGATAATGGCACTTTTTACTTTCATTCTTTTTACAGCTTTTGTGGCTTTTTATGCGACTTGGAAACTGCGTCGCGATAAGCTAGATACACAAGATGGTTATTTTCTAGGAGGAAGATCCCTAACCGGAATTATAATCGCCGGATCCCTTTTATTGACCAATATTTCTACGGAACATCTTGTGGGTATGAACGGCTCTGCCTATAAAAATGGAGCTATAATTATCGCATGGGAAGTTACTTCGGCACTGGCTTTGGTTATAGGAGCACTATATTTCGCACCCAAATATTTAAAAATGGGATTGACCACAATTCCCGAATATTTAGAGAAACGTTTTGATGGATTGACCCGAACCTTGGTCGCCTTGTTATTGATTATTTCTTTTGTGGCTACATTATTACCTATCGTTCTTTATACGGGGGCGCTTAACATTGAGGCAATTTTTGAAATCTCTGAATTACTAGAGGTAAGTCAAGAACAAGGAATTTTCATAACGATATTAATAGTAGGGACATTGGGAGCGATTTATGCCATATTCGGCGGACTAAAAATGGTCGCTTATACGGATACTATCAATGGTTTCGGACTTTTAGTAGCTGGTTTGTTGGTGCCGATCTTAGCATTATTAAGTATTGGCGAGGGTAATGTTTTGGAAGGTCTGCAACTTGTTTTTGAAAATAGTCCAGATAAATTCAATGTCATAAGTAATGAATCTGGGGTGGGCGAAGGGTCTAGATCCGCAATATTGCCTTTTGAGGTTTTGTTTACAGGATTAATGGTCAACCAAATTTATTTCTGGACCATGCATCAATCCATTATTCAGCGTGTACTTGGGGCCGTTAATTTAAAGGAAGCGCAGAAAGGGTTGTTGTTTACGGGCCTGTTAAAGATTCTGGTGCCATTGATTATAGTGCTTCCCGGTCTTATCGCATTCTATTATTTTGGAGAAACCTATTACGGTGAACAAGATAGTATATATCCATTATTGGTAAAAAAAGTCATGCCGATTTGGTTGACCGGTTTTTTCGTTGCCGTAATGATGGGAGCTATATTAAGCACTTTTAATAGTGCTTTGAACAGTGCGGCCACCGTTTTTAGTTTGGGTATTTTTAAGCGATATATCAACAAGAACATAAGTGAGATCGGCTTGGTGAGGATCGGTAAGGTGACCTCGGCGATTCTTGCGGTTTTTGCTGTTTCAATAGCTCCTTTTGTAGCTAACGCTCCCAAGGGACTATATCAGTTGTTACAAGAATTGAACGGAATCTTTTTTATTCCGATAGCGAGTGTCATTATTGCCGGGTTTATATTTCCGCGGGTAACGGCCACAGGGGCTAAAATAGGATTGTTGTTCGGCCTATTGTTCTATGTCACCATGAATTTTGTATTTGAGGTCAATCTTCATTTTGTACATATTTGGGGAATAGAATTTGTACTCAATATAGCCATCATGCATTTGGTTTCCATCTTCTTTTCAAAGGAGGATAAATATATTATGGCCGATTCTGGAAAATTGGATCTGAAACCTTGGAAATACGCTAAAGCCTTTAGTGTATTTTTAATCGTGTTTACGGTAATTTTGTATCTTGTATTAGGAAATGTATGATAATTTAGGTCGATTTCTATTAATATAGTAATTTTAGGATTATGGAAGAAAAAATATTTAGAGACTATGATGCTCCTGATGTATCAGTGGCAGTAAAGGAGCATTACCGTAAAATGAGGAAAAATCAAACGGTAGATTATGTACAGCGAATGCACAAAAAGTACTTAACGTTTGATAAACCTATGGATCTTTGGGATGCTATGCGAGAATTGAACAGCCTTATAGATGTTAGCGATCCAGACCTAGATTTACCCAACATACAACACCTCATTCAAAGTGCAGAAGCAATACGGGCAGATGGCAGACCTGATTGGATGCAATTGACCGGCCTCATCCATGATTTGGGAAAGGTAATGTTTCTATGGGGGTGCGATGAAGATGGTACCAGCCAAGCTGAACAATGGGGAATGGTAGGAGATGTTTTTGTAGTGGGATGTAAATTACCAGATTCCTGTGTCTATCCAGAATTCAACACGTTAAACCCCGACATGCACAATGAAAAATATAATACCACAACAGGTATTTATGAAAGAGGCTGTGGTATAGATCAAGTGGATCTGGCTTGGGGTCATGATGAATATTTGTATCAGGTCTTGAACAATCATAAACAAAATATGTTACCTGCAGAAGCAATGGTGATGATTAGATACCATTCATTCTATCCTTGGCATACGGGCGGAAGTTACCAAGAACTGTTAAGTGAAAAAGACAACAGATATTTAGAGATAATTCGTGATTTTAACAAGTATGACTTGTATACGAAAAGCCAAAAAATATATGATTTGGAAGATGTACTAGATTATTACCAGCCCATTGCTGAGAAATATTTAGGCAAGGAGCCCATCAATTGGTAGTGTAGGTGAATTTTCGAAATAAAAAAACCGCATCGCTAGCGATGCGGTTTTTTTATGAATTATTTTGATAAAATTTTATTTCACCATTTCGTAACTACGTTTTATGAACTCGGTCAGTTCTTTACCTTTTAGCAAACCTTTAGAAAGTTTTGCCAAATCAAGTGATTGATTAATCAATCGCTCTTTTTTCTTCGCAGTTTTAGTGTTCAAAATTTCAGCTACCAGTTCATGATTTGTATTAACGACAAGGTTATACATTTCAGGCATCGATCCCATGCCGAACATACCACCGCCGCCGGTTTTTTGCATTTCTTTCATTCTACGCATAAACTCGGGCTCCGTAATGGTAAACGGAGATGCATCACTGTCCATAGCTTCCAATTGTACGGTATAACTACTTTTCTCACCTACCACTTTTTCCAGTTCCGTTTTTAAGGTTTCCTTTTCTTCATCGGATAATTTGGAAATTTGGGTATCCTCTTTTTGGATCAATTTGTCAATATGGTCAGCATCTACACGTGCAAAGGATATTTTTTCTTTGGAACTTTCCAACTTCTGAATTAAATGGCCGATGATGGGAGAGTCCAACAACAAAACTTCATAGCCCTTGGCTTTGGCAGTTTCAATATAACTGTGCTGTGCTTCTTTGTCGGAGGCGTAAAGAATTACCAATTTGTCATCTTTATCCGTTTGCGCAACTTTTACTTTTTCCTGGAGTTCATCAAATGTGTAGTAAGCGCCATCTACCGTTGGATATAATGCGAACTTATCGGCCTTTTCAAAGAATTTATCTTCTGAAAGCATGCCGTATTCAATGACGATTTTAATATCGTTCCATTTAGCCTCAAAATCTTCACGGCTATTTTTAAATAGAGAACTTAACTTATCCGCCACTTTTCGGGTGATGTACGAAGATATTTTCTTCACGGCACCATCGGCCTGTAAGTAGGAGCGTGAAACGTTCAACGGAATATCAGGAGAGTCGATAACCCCACGTAGCATGGTCAAGAATTCAGGAACAATGCCTTCAACATTATCGGTGACGAAAACCTGATTTTGATACAACTGAATTTTATCCTTCTGTATATTTAAATCATTGGTCAACTTAGGGAAATATAGAATACCGGTTAGGTTAAAAGGATAATCTACGTTCAAGTGAATATGAAACAGAGGTTCCTCGAATTGCATGGGGTAAAGTTCTCTGTAGAAACTTTTATAATCGTCATCTTTTAAATCTGCTGGTTGTTTTGTCCAAGCCGGGTTCGGATTGTTGATGATATTGTCTACTTCTTTGGTAGGAGCCTTATCCTCTTCTTTTGCGCCTTCAGGTTTCGGTAGGGTTTCTGTTTTGGTTCCAAACTTAATTGGAATGGGCATGAACTTATTGTATTTGCTCAATAAGCCACTGATTTTATTTTTCTCTAAAAACTCGGTTGAATCTTCGGCAATATGAAGAATGATTTCAGTACCACGTTCTTCTTTCTTGGCCTCCTCCATGATGAATTCTGGAGAACCGTCGCATGACCAATGAACTGCAGGCTCATCTTTGTAACTTTTGGTGATGATTTCAACCTTTTCTGCCACCATAAAGGCAGAATAAAACCCTAGTCCAAAGTGACCGATAATTCCTGAATCCTTGGCCGAATCTTCATATTTGTTCAAGAACTCCTCTGCACCCGAAAAGGCCACCTCATTGATGTACTTTTTTACTTCCTCTTCGGTCATACCAATTCCTTGGTCAATGATGTGTAGCTTTTTACCTTCCTTGTCAATCTTCACTTCAATGATAGGATTCCCATAGTCTACCTTAGCTTCGCCAATGGTTGTCAAATGCTTCAATTTCAAAGTTGCATCTGTCGCATTGGAAATTAGTTCTCTTAGAAATATTTCATGATCACTATACAAGAATTTCTTGATCAATGGAAAAATGTTGTCTACCGACACATTAATTTTACCTGTTGCCATATTATATTATTTTTTAAAACCACTTTTTTCAAATGGCCGTTTCTATAATTAGTTCTGAACTGCTAAGAGGCAAAAAAAATACCACACTGACTTATTATGACAAACTGACAGTTATACATCGAACAAAGTTTAACATATATTTTTGTTTATTAATTATTATAAAAAGTTAAACATAATGTATATTTGTGTTGTGATTGGGAAAAAATGCTATGAAAAATATTTTTGACTATAAATCACACTTTGATTATTTATTGGTTAGGTTGTTTTGAAAACGTGCTTTCTTTAAGATAGCACGTTTTTGCTAAATAAAAGCTAATATTCCATAAACATTTTTCAAGATGCCAAAGGCGTTGTAACTTTAATTAAAACAAGAAACTATGGCTACCAAAGCGAAAAAAATCACAAAGGACTCTATTGTGTCAATGTACATGGATTATGTTTTGGAAAATGAACAACTTCCTAAGACAGTCTATAAATTCTGCAAAATCAATGCCTTAGAAGAGTCTGATTTTTATCTTCATTTTGGGTCTATTAGCGCTATTCAAAAAGGTATTTGGAATTCTTTTTTTACAAATACCTTAACGGTAATGAAAAAGAACAAAGAATATGAAGATTTTGCGAACCGTGATAAAATGCTAACCTTCTTTTATACTTTTTTTGAAGTATTGACCTTGAATCGAAGCTATGTCCTCTTCGTTATGGAGCACTCCAATAATCCACTAAAGAATATGGAACAGTTAAAAGGGCTCAGGAAACATATTAAGGATTTTGCCAAAGATTTGATTGTGGCAGGTAATGAGAATAAAAATCTAAAGATTACAAAACAAAACCCTCAGTTGTTTTCGGAAGGTGCTTGGTTGCAGTTTATGTTTTTATTGAACTTTTGGAAATCTGATGATTCCGCAGCTTTTGAAAAAACAGATGTTGCCATTGAAAAGTCGGTAAATACAATTTTTGATTTGTTCGATAATACCCCTTTAGAAAATATAATTGATTTTGGAAAATTCCTTTACAAGGAAACTTTTGCCTAATATCTAAATAATCTACTTGAAAACACTTGATAAAATACCAACAGGAAAAATAGAACGTGCAAGTAAATTGGTACGTACCGGTGCAAAAATCGGAGGCAATTACGCAAAATATTTCGGCAAGAAACTTATTAATTCTGAAACTACTAAAGATGAATTGAATGAGGATAATGCTTCTGATATCTACGATGGACTAAAATCCTTGAAAGGGAGCGCGTTGAAAGTTGCCCAAATGCTGAGCATGGAGAAGAACTTGCTTCCCAACGCTTATGTTGAAAAATTTTCGTTATCTCAATTTTCCGTTCCGCCTTTGTCCGCTCCTTTGGTCAGAAAGACCTTTAAAAAATACTTGGATAAATATCCCGAAGAGGTTTTTGACACCTTTGATAAAGATTCTATTAATGCCGCAAGTATTGGTCAAGTGCATAAAGCCACTAAGAATGGTAAGCAACTTGCCGTAAAAATTCAATACCCTGGGGTATCACAAAGTATCAGTAGTGATTTGGCTTTGGTAAGACCGATCGCCATACGCATGTTCAACCTTCAAGGAAAAGATTCCGATAAATATTTTAAGGAAGTAGAGGATAAGTTAATCGAGGAGACCGACTATGTGTTGGAAGTTTCCCGTAGTAAAGAAATTACCGAAGCTTGTAAAGTCATTACCCATATGAAATTTCCAACGTATTACGCTGAATTATCAAGTGAGCGTATTATCACGATGGACTGGATGACCGGTAAGCATTTAAGTGAATTTGCAAAAACCGATTTTTCTCAAGAAACAGGAAACAAGTTAGGTCAGGCTTTGTGGGATTTCTATATGTTCCAGATTCATGGTTTACGAAAAGTACATGCAGATCCGCATCCGGGTAATTTCTTGGTAAACGATAAGGAGGAGTTGATTGCCATAGATTTTGGTTGTATCAAAGAGGTGCCCGATTCTTTCTACATACCTTATTTTGAATTGGCCAAACCAGAAAATATTTCAGACGACAATGTTTTTACGAAAAAGTTATATGAATTGGAAATTTTGGTTTCTACTGATACGCCAGATGAGGTGATATTTTTTAAATCTCTTTTTCATGAACTTTTAAGTCTTTTCACATCTCCATTTCACAAAGAGGAATTTGATTTTGGCGATGAAGTTTTCTGGGGTAAGATTGCCGATTTAAGTGAGCATTATGCATCTGACAAGCAAATACGAAAAATGAACGGCAACAGGGGTTCAAAGCATTTTTTATATATGAACCGCACTTTTTTCGGTCTTTATAATTTACTTCATGACCTTAAGGCCAATATACGAGTGAATAGCTACGCACAATATTTAAGTTGATTTTACGAATTACCTAAATAGTAGCAACCGATTTTACATTTTCAATAACGATTATTATTTCTTGTTTATATTGCACTACTAATTTGTCCTGAAATCCGTCAGGTTTAAAACACTATTATGTATAATTCTAAAATAATTGGTCTTGGTCATTATGTACCTGATAATGTTGTGACAAATGAAGATTTGTCTAAAGTAATGGATACGAATGATGCTTGGATTCAAGAACGTACCGGTATTAAGGAAAGAAGGCATGTTGTGCCTGGTGATGGAGACACCACTACTACCATGGGCGTAAAGGCGGCTAAAATTGCCATTGAACGCGCTGGGATAGATAAGGATGATATTGACTTTATTGTTTTTGCGACGTTAAGTCCCGATTATTATTTTCCTGGTCCTGGGGTTTTGGTACAACGAGATTTGGGAATAAAAACGGTGGGTGCTTTAGATGTACGTAATCAATGTTCGGGTTTTGTGTATGCAATTTCAGTGGCGGACCAATATATAAAAACCGGCATGTACAAAAATGTATTGGTTATTGGTTCTGAACTGCATTCCCACGGTTTGGATATGACAACGAGGGGTAGAAGTGTTTCCGTTATTTTCGGAGACGGTGCAGGGGCGGCAATATTAACTAGGGAAGAAGATACCGCAAAAGGGATTCTTTCAACCCACTTGCATTCTGAAGGGCAACATGCCGAAGAACTTTCATTAATAGCACCCGGTATGGGCAAAAGATGGGTGACCGATATTATTTCGGATAATGACCCACAAGATGAATCCTACTTCCCCTATATGAACGGGCAATTTGTATTCAAAAATGCCGTAGTTCGTTTTAGTGAGGTGATTATGGAAGGATTACATAAAAATAACTTGAACGCAACGGATATCGATTTGTTAGTGCCGCATCAAGCCAACTTGAGGATATCGCAATTCATTCAGAAGAAATTTCAATTGACTGATGATCAAGTGTTCAATAATATCATGAGCTATGGTAATACGACGGCCGCATCAATTCCTATAGCCTTGACCGAGGCTTGGGAGGCGGGAAAAGTCAAAGATGGCAATCTTGTTGTCTTAGCTGCATTTGGTAGTGGTTTCACCTGGGGAAGCGTAATTATCAGATGGTAAAATAAGAATCCCATAACTTTGGTCATGGGATTCTATATACTGTTACCCTTAAAAGGAGAAACCAACCAATCTCCAGTATTGGATAACCTTATACAATTTAATAGACGACTTTTTTTGAAGATTGTTACGTATTAGGGTTTTATAAACGCTTTGCGTATTTTTAAAGTAAGTACGGATTCAACTTATAAAATAAATAAAATTGAAGCCCGGACATTCCAAAATAAATTGGAAGCCGGGCTTCTAAAGTTGATAGGCTATACTAAACACTAACCATTAACTATAAACATATAGCGTTACCAACAATATTAATTTGTATAATCTGCAGTAATAACTGTACTAAGAGACAAAATATTACACAATTAGTTAAATTTCTATCAACATTTAACATCTTTAATTTTTATGAAAAAGACATTAGTTATCGGAGCTTCCTTAAAACCAAATCGTTATAGTAATTTAGCTATAAACCGACTTGTAGCGGCGGGTGTGGAAACCAATGCTTTTGGCTTAATAGAAGGGGAAGTCTCTGGGGTCAAAATCAGTAAAAATTTGCATGAATTTAAGGATATTCACACCATCACATTATACCTTAATCCTAATCGACAAAAAGAATATTATGAGGATATTATAAAAATCTCACCTAAAAGGGTGATTTTCAATCCCGGTACTGAAAATCCAGAGTTCTATTCAATGCTTCAATCCAATGGAATAGAAATTGATGTGGCCTGTACCCTGGTTCTTTTGAGTACGGGTCAGTATTGATTTTTTAATTAACGACCTCAGGCTCTTTTTTCCGAATGAGCCATAAACCGATGAAAGTAAGTAGTCCGTTCAATGGTAATAGTTCATACCCAAATACATACCCACCCATATAGGTGCTAGGTGTCTTGGCTAAGATCAAGATAATGGAAACAGAGATAAGAGCAACTATCCAAACATAGTTATCCCTTACTTTATGTTTTGTGAATATTCCAAATGAAAATAATCCTAATAAGGGACCATAGGTGTAGGAGGCTACGGTAAGAAGTCCATCGATCACATTTCGATCCAAAATATATTTAAAGGAAATAACCACAACAATCAACAATAAGCTCATCGATACGTGGGTGATCCTACGTATTTTTTTCGCTTGCTTTTGGGGTTTCTTTTCAGTATTCAGAAAATCGACACAGAACGATGTTGTCAATGAAGTCAAGGCACTATCGGCACTACTATAGGCTGCGGCTATCAACCCGAGCATAAAGGTTATCGCAACGGTAATGCCTAATCCACTATTCAACGCTATTTCAGGAAATAGCAGGTCCGATTTTGGGGCTCCATCCATCAACGGTAAAGCTATTTGATGGGCATCGGCATAAATGAACAATAGTGCCCCGAGAAGCATGAATACAAAAGTGACGACAACTAAAACTATACTGAAGCTCACCATGTTTTTTTGTGCTTCCCCTAAATTTCTACAGGTGAGGTTTTTTTGCATCATATCTTGATCCAAACCTGTCATGCAAATGGTAATGAACATTCCGCCTATAAAGGATTTGACCAAATGGTTTTTAGAGAAAAAGTCATCGGTAAATATGGTTTTGCTGTAGTGCTTCAATTCGGGGGAATTTAAAAATTCCATAAACGTCCAATCCATCTTATCCAAAATAAAATAGATGGATAATCCAACGGATACAAGCATGAATAGGGTCTGTAAGGTGTCTGTCCAAACGATGGTTTTTATACCTCCTTTAAAAGTATAGATCCAAATCAATAAAATAGAAAGGATTACGGTGATTTCAAAAGGTACGTTCCAAGCGTCGAATACAAATTGTTGTAAAACAATTGCGACTAAAAATAACCGAAACGCCGCTCCAAGTACTCGTGAAACAAAGAAGGAAATAGCACCGACCTTATAACTTACAAAACCGAACCGTTCATCTAGATATTCATAAATTGATGTTACATTTTGTTTGTAGTAAATTGGTAAGAGTACGAAAGCGGTAACAAGGTAGCCCAAGAAGTATCCGAAAACCACCTGCATATAGCTGAACTGTGATGTATCGACCCAACCTGGTACCGATATAAAGGTTACTCCAGATAGTGATGCCCCTACCATTCCGAAAGCAACTAAATACCAAGGAGATTGTTTGCCCGCCTTAAAAAAATCTTCATTGGTGTCGTTCTTGCCTGTGAAATAGGAGATGATCAATAGTAATACGAAATAGCCAGAGATTAATAGTAAAATATGCGAAGGGGTCATGAAGATGAATTTTCGGCCAAATTACGAAAAGTTACAGGATGCATATTGTAAAGAATGAAAACCATAGGTTATTATAATTATGATTTCAGGAGTATTTAAGCTCTTCATCTTTTTTGAATAGCCTATTTTTTGATACCTTATCCCATTCTAATTTAAAAACACAAATTATGAAACAGGTTTATGCATGGAGTGGGAAATCTATAGGTAGATTAGTACTCATGATGCTGATGACCAACTTGTCCTATGGTCAAGAGGGATTAGTCGTTGAAAAAAAAGTAGTAAAGGAACTTGATAAATTGATGAAGCAAAAAAGTATAAAAGAAGCTTTTTCTTATATCGATTTATTAGAGGAATATACCAATAATAACCTGATTGAACTAAACGAAATAGAAGCTCCACCATTTTTAGAAAAAAATAGGGCTACGGCTTATCGGCAAATGTTTAAAGAAGCAGGGGCTGATAACGTTTGGATTGATGAGTTGGGTAACGTAGTGGCCGTTAGAAAAGGAGTGGATGGTAATAAAGTAATCGCTTTGGATGCGCATTTAGATACCGTTTTTCCAGAGGGGACCAATGTTGCCGTTAAAAAAAAGGGAGATACGTTATATGCACCCGGTATTGGGGATGATACAAGGGGTTTGGCCATGTTATTGACCATCTTTAAAACAATGCACCAAAAGAATATAAAGACGAATGCAGATGTTTGGTTTGTGGGATCTGTTGGCGAGGAAGGTTTGGGGGATTTAAGGGGCGTTAAATATCTTTTTAGGCAAGGTGCCCCAAAAATTGATGCTTGGATATCTATAGATGGTGGAGAAATTGGACGGGTGAATAATGCCGGTTTAGGGTCGGTCAGGTATAAGGCTATATTTACGGGAAAAGGGGGTCATTCATGGGGTTCTTTTGGTTTGGCCAATCCGCATCATGCCTTGGGATATGCTATAAAGGAGTTTTCTGAGAATGCTAAAAAATATACTGATGAGGGACCCAAGACAAGCTTTAATATTGGCAGGATTGGTGGCGGAACTTCGGTGAATTCCATTCCGTTCGAGTCTTGGATGGAAGTGGATATGCGGGCGGTGGATAAAAAAAGATTGGTTGAAATTGATAATATCTTTAAAAAATCGATGAAAACTGCTTTAGATGCTTATAATGGTTCTGGTATTAAAGATCGAATTGAGCTGGAATTAATCAAAATTGGTGATAGACCATCGGGAGAACTTACTTCGGATACTCCTTTGGTACAACGAGCTATTGGTGCAACGCAATTGTTTGGGTATGAACCAAGTCTTACAAGGGGTTCCACCAATAGCAATATTCCTATTTCCATGGGAATACCCGCAGTAACGATTGGTCGCGGGGGTAAAGGCGGCGGTGCTCATTCCTTGAATGAATGGTGGCTCAATACGAACGGTGCGGAAGCCATAAAATTGGCCTTACTGCTGATAGTTGCCGAGGCGGGTTATTCCAAGTGAAGCGAACGGAAAGGTATCCCATCCATTACTCCAAATATATCATATAAACTGGACTAATATATTTAGGAGGTATTCATATAGGATTTCTTTTTGAAAAGATATTTGTATTGTGTCTTCGGCATAATTTTCAACTTTAATCGTAAATTTAGGCCCATTAAAGCCTATGGAATTTTCATCTAAATTATTGGAAAATGCAGTATATGAGGTTTCACAATTACCTGGAATAGGTAAGCGCACAGCCTTGCGTTTGGTATTGTACTTACTGAAACAACCTGAACAGCGTACTGAAAATCTTTCTACCTCCTTAATTGATTTAAGGGGTAAGATACAGTTCTGTGAGAATTGTCATAATATTTCAGATAGTATTGTGTGTGAAATCTGTGCCAATCCTAAAAGGGATGATGCTATAGTTTGTGTTGTTGAAGATATTCGTGATGTGATGGCAATCGAGAACACGGGACAGTTTAGAGGAAAATATCATGTATTGGGAGGTAAGATTTCCCCAATGGAGGGTGTTGGTCCACAGAATCTCAAAATCGGTTCGTTGGTAGAGAAGGTGAAAAAAGGAGTCATAAAGGAACTTATCTTCGCGTTAAGTTCAACGATGGAAGGTGATACGACCAATTTCTACATTTTTAGACAGATTGAAGGATTAAATGTGAAGACATCAACCATTGCAAGAGGAATAGCTGTGGGAGATGAATTGGAATATGCAGATGAAGTCACGCTAGGGAGAAGTATTTTAAACCGAGTGCCCTTCGAGGGTTCATTACGACAGGATTAGTTTTTTTGAATGCGAGAACAAAATCATTTATTAGGCATTAATTTTATTATTTTCGCAAAAAATACATACACTAGAAGCAATAAATTATCGATATGTCAAAATTTGAATTGAAACTACCCCGTATGGGAGAAAGTGTTGCAGAAGCAACCTTGACATCTTGGTTGAAAGAGGTGGGCGATACTATTGAGATGGACGAGGCCATTTTTGAAATCGCTACCGATAAGGTGGATAGCGAAGTGCCAAGTGAGGTGGATGGAATCCTAATAGAAAAGCGTTTCAAAGTAGATGATATCGTAAAAGTGGGCCAAGTCGTGGCTGTTATTGAAATTCAAGGAGAAGCTGACGAACCCGCCGATGAACAGCAAGTGACCCAAGCTGAGGAGGAGGTAGCGGATAAAATGGTTACAGAGGTTGAATCTACCGTTACCAAAGCGAAAGAAACAGCAGAGACTCCTAATTTGGTTATAGGCGATACCGAACGTTTTTATTCACCTTTGGTGAAGAATATTGCCAAGGAAGAAGGAATTTCTTTTCAGCAATTAGAATCCATAAAAGGTACCGGAAAAGATGGAAGGGTCACTAAGGATGATATCCTAAGCTTTGTTAAGAACGGAGCTACCACCCCTCAGGAAGCAGCTACACCGACTCAGGTTCAAAAAGTGGCACAGAAGTCTTTTGTTTCAGAGCCTATAGTGCAAAGTGAAAAGACAGGTGAGCAATCGGTTTCAGCTAAAGCACAAGTTTCAGGTGGTGATGAAGTGATTTCAATGTCAAGAATGGGCAAACTCATTGCCAAACACATGACGGAGAGCGTTTCAACATCTGCCCACGTACAAAGTTTTATTGAGGTTGACGTAACCAACATCGTAAACTGGCGTAACAAAATGAAGGATGCCTTTGCAAAACGCGAAGGAGAGAAATTGACCTTTACCCCAATATTTATGGAAGCGGTCGCCAAGGCTTTAAAGAAATATCCGATGATGAATATTTCGGTTGATGGTGAAACCGTCATTAAAAAGAAAAATATAAATATTGGTATGGCCGCCGCCTTGCCCGATGGAAATCTCATCGTTCCTGTCATAAAAAATGCAGATCAATTGAATTTGGTTGGCATGGCGAAAGTGGTTAATGATCTTGCCGAACGTTCTAGAAATAATGCCCTAAAACCAGACGAGGTGCAGGGTGGTACATACACCGTTACCAATGTTGGTACTTTTGGTAGTGTTTTCGGTACCCCCATCATTAATCAACCACAAGTAGGTATATTGGCACTAGGGGCTATTCGAAAAATTCCTTCAGTAATTGAAACTCCCGAAGGTGATTTCATTGGCATCCGTAGTAAAATGTATTTATCGCACAGTTATGACCATAGGGTGGTGAACGGGGCCTTGGGCAGTATGTTCGCTAAAGCTATAGCAGATTATTTGGAAGCTTGGGACGTAAATAGGGAGATTTAAGAAACTAAGCGATTTTATATTCGATAATTTTAGACGGCAATTTTTACTACCGGCTGACTAACCCCTATCTTTGAAATAAATTATATAATGGAATTAAAGCTTACCAGACCTATTTGTTTTTTTGATTTGGAAACTACCGGTGTTAATGTGGCAAAGGATCGAATTGTTGAAATTGCAATTCTTAAGGTATTTCCAAATGGAAATAAGGAAAGTAAGACGTGGTTGGTAAACCCAGAAATGGAAATACCTGAAGAAGTCATTGCGGTGCACGGCATCACGAATGAAAAAGTGGCTAACGAACCTACGTTTAAAGAGCTTTCTAAAGAAATTTACAAATTGATAAAGGATAGTGATTTGGGCGGATTTAATTCCGATAGATTTGATATTCCCCTGTTGGCCGAAGAGCTTTTGCGTGCCGGGATCGATTTTGACATGAAGAACACGGTATCCGTCGATGTACAGACCATATTCCATAAAATGGAGAAACGTACCTTAGAGGCTGCCTATAAATTTTACTGCGATAAAGATTTGACCGATGCCCATAGTGCCGCAGCTGATACCAATGCCACCTACGAAGTGTTGCTGTCGCAATTGGACCGTTATCCTGATTTGGAAAACAATATCAAAAAACTTTCTGAGTTTTCAAGAAGAAAACAGTCGGTAGATTTTGCTGGTTTTATAGCAATGGATGAAGACGAAGAAGAAGTATTCGCTTTCGGTAAACATAAAGGGAAAAAGGTGCATGATGTATTGGAAGAGGAGCCGGGTTATTTTGGTTGGATGTTGAATGCAGACTTCCCCTTGTACACAAAAAAAATACTTACCCAGATAAAATTGAGCAAGCTCAACAATAAGTTAAGTTGAATCTTAGAGTAGTGTAAAATGAAAATCATTTGCATAGGCAGAAACTACGCTGCGCATATTGCGGAACTTCAAAATGAAAGGCCTGAGGAACCTGTAATTTTTATAAAACCAGATTCGTCCGTATTACCAAAACAACAAGATTTTTACATTCCAGACTTTTCGAACGATATCCATTACGAAGTTGAGGTCTTGGTGAAAATCAAAAAAGTGGGTAAACATATTTCAGAAGAGTTTGCATCTACCTATTATGACGAAATTGGTTTGGGAATCGATTTTACGGCAAGGGATCTACAATCAAAATTAAAGGAAAAGGGACTGCCTTGGGAAAAGGCAAAAGGATTTGATGGGGCTGCCGTGATCGGCGATTGGCTTCCAAAAACACTTTTTGAGGATGTTAACGATCTCAATTTTAAATTGCTAAAGAATAGTGAAATAGTGCAGCAAGGCAACACTAATTTAATGCTTTGGAAGATTGATGAAATAATAGCCTATGTCTCGACCTTTTTTATGTTAAAAAAAGGAGATATAGTTTTTACAGGAACTCCTGCGGGTGTTGGGAAAGTAAGTGCAAATGATTACCTTTCGGGTCATTTGGAAAACAAGGAGCTGTTCACCGTAAAAATTAAGTAATGATTTATAACCTGGATAAGATTAATGAAATGGCGGAAGGAGATCAGGATTTTATAAATTCTGTGATTTCCGTTTTTTTAGAGGAGGTACCTGAAGATTTGGGAGCTTTGGAACAAGCGCTTCTTGCGAAGGACCATGATCAAGTATATAAATTGGCCCATAAAATTAAACCCAATGTAGATTTGCTAGGAATGGAGCAAACCCGCGCCATTGCCTTAGAAATAGAAACTTTGGGAAAACAGGAGGCCAATATGGAAGAGATTCAAAAAAGATTCCCCATCCTGAAAACGGATATCAATCAAGTGGTGTCCGAATTGAAAAAAGACTTTCACCTATAATGCTTGCAGAGATCATAACGATTGGCGATGAGATTCTCATTGGTCAAATTGTTGACACCAATTCTGCTTTCATAGCAAAAGAACTTAACAAAATTGGAATATCGGTCTATCAGATAACTTCTGTACAAGATGATCGTGAGCATATTTTAAATGCTTTTGCAGATGCCGCCAAACGTGTAAGTATTGTTTTGGTTACCGGCGGCCTTGGTCCAACAAAGGATGATATCACTAAGCATACGTTCTGCGAATTTTTCAATGATACATTGGTGGAAAATGAATCGGTTTTGGCACATGTTGAACATCTTTTTGCAAAATATATCACGGCAACTCCGATTTCAGATCTTAATAGAAGACAGGCATTGGTTCCAAGTAGGGCAGAGGTCCTTCATAATGCCAATGGTACGGCACCAGGTATGTGGATGCATGAAAATGGTGTAACGTTTATCTCTATGCCGGGTGTTCCGTTTGAAATGATGCATTTAATGACAGAAATCGTTATTCCAAAACTGTCCTCATTTTATCGGCGCCCACATATTATTCATAGAACTATAGTCACTTATGGACTTGGGGAGAGTTCCCTTGCGCAACGTCTTGAGTCTTGGGAAGACGCTTTGCCCTCCTTTATTAAACTTGCCTACCTGCCGAATTTAGGAAAAGTGAGATTGCGTCTAACAGGTAAAGGTCCTGATTATGATGCTCTGGCAGAAGCAATTGAAGCGGAATGTCAAAAATTGTATCCGTTGATAAAGGATATCATGTATGGTATTGAAGATGATCAAAGCTTAGAAGAGATAGTTGCTAAATTGCTCACTGAAAAAAAATTGACACTTTCCACCGCGGAAAGTTTTACGGGAGGCAAGATTGCAGAAAGTATTACGGCGATCCCAGGTGCTTCCCAATACTTTAAAGGCAGCGTAGTGAGTTATGCCACGGAAGCGAAAATAAACGTTCTGGGTGTTCCTGAACAGATGGTGAACGAACATTCTGTGGTAAGTGCAGAAGTTGCTTCCGCGATGGCAAAAGGGGTGCGGAATTTACTAAAAACCGATTTTGCGATTGCCACCACAGGGAACGCAGGCCCTACCAAAGGAGATTCAGACGCCGAGGTAGGAACCGTATTCATTGCCATTGAAGGCCCAAAGTCAAGTTTGGCCAAAGAATTTCAAATGGGAAACAATAGAGAACGGATTGTTCAAAAGTCTGTAAATAAGGCATTTGAATTACTTCAAAAAGAAATTTTAAAAATGTGAAGTATATTGTTGTTCATGCGATAAAAAAGATATAAATTTGCACCCTGTTTAAAAGAAAAAGTCAGCACGATGTCAAAAGTTTGTGAAATTACGGGAAAGAAGGCGATGTTCGGAAACAATGTTTCGTTCTCCATCAATAAGACGAGAAGAAGATTTGATGTTAATTTATCAAAGAAACGTTTTTACATTCCAGAAGAGGACCGTTGGATTACGCTTAAAGTTTCTACTAGAGCTTTAAAGAGTATCAATAAAAAAGGTATATCTGCTGTTTTAAAAGAAGCAAAAGCAAAAGGATTAGTTATTAAGTAATCTGGAAAATAGAGCGTAAGATGGCAAAGAAAGGCAATAGAATACAAGTGATATTAGAGTGCACCGAGCATAAGGAGTCTGGTCAACCAGGAACTTCTAGATATATTACAACGAAAAATAAAAAGAACACTCCTGAGCGATTGGAAATTAAGAAATTCAATCCTATCCTTAAGAGAATGACCGTTCATAAAGAAATTAAATAGATTTTCGTTTCACGAAAACCATAAAGATATAAGTCATGGCAAAGAAGACCGTAGCAAGTTTACAGACAAGTTCAAAAAGATTGACAAAAGCGATAAAAATGGTAAAGTCACCTAAATCTGGTGCTTATGTTTTTATAGAGCAGGTAATGGCACCAGAAATGGTAGATGCTTGGATTGCCAAGAAATAAGAGATTTAACTTTAATAGTTTATTGAGCCCCTTTCTTACGAAAGGGGCTTTTTAATTTTTATATTTGATTAACTTATAGCATTTACGATGAGCTTATTTAAAAAGATATTTTCGACACAGAAAAAAGAAACCTTGGATAAAGGTTTGGAAAAAACCAAAACCAATTTTTTTTCCAAATTAGGCAAAGCGGTCGCTGGTAAGTCAAAAGTTGATGATGATGTACTCGATAACCTAGAAGAGGTTTTGGTCTCTTCAGATGTTGGTGTTGATACGACATTGAAAATTATTGACAGAATTGAAGCCCGGGTTGCTCGTGACAAATATGTGGGTACAGATGAGTTGAATACCATCCTTAGGGAAGAAATAGCGGGTCTTTTATCAGAAACCAATCTAAACGACCATACCGAACTTCAAATACCTTCGGGTAAAAAACCATATGTCATTATGGTGGTGGGAGTTAATGGCGTAGGTAAAACCACGACAATAGGGAAACTGGCCTATAAGTTTAAAAAGCAAGGTTTAAACGTGGTGTTGGGTGCTGCCGATACCTTTAGGGCGGCTGCGATCGATCAATTGCAAGTGTGGGCGGATCGTGTAGATGTGCCGATCGTAAAGCAGCAAATGGGAAGTGATCCGGCCTCTGTGGCATTTGATACCTTGAGCTCCGCGGTCAAGCAAGATGCAGATGTGGTCATCATAGATACGGCAGGGCGGTTGCATAATAAGGTAAACTTAATGAACGAGTTGACCAAGGTAAAACGGGTCATGCAGAAAGTGGTTGCCGATACACCTCATGAGGTTTTATTGGTTTTAGATGGTTCTACAGGTCAGAATGCGTTCGAGCAGGCTAAGCAGTTTACAAAGGCTACCGAGGTATCGGCATTGGCCATAACGAAATTGGACGGCACTGCAAAAGGCGGTGTGGTCATTGGAATTTCAGACCAGTTTAAAATTCCGGTAAAGTATATCGGTGTAGGTGAGGGTATCGAAGATTTACAGGTATTCAATAAATATGAATTCGTAGATTCTTTCTTTAAAATTTAAAACTACCAAAATAAGACGCACTATTAAGATTCTTCTATTCTCCTAGGGGGTCTTAATGATTTATTCGAAATCACGTCAAATTTGCCAAGGCAAAATAAGAAGCGATGCTTTTTAGGGCTATTGTTAACTGGTAAAACCTTCTGTCTAAGGGTTGTTTTAATTGGTCATCTATCAGAATCAAAATCTTGGGTTCGATTTAATTAATTTGCTATAATCGCTTTAAATACTGATTTTTATAAACAGTTCGGGTTATTTCCCAAAGTAACTTTTACCTTAGATTTCTTGATGAAAATTATTTTTGAGACCAAAAAAAAAATGAATAAAGGATAATTGAACGTTATGAAAAAGTATTTAGGAGTACTGATCATTATTTTAGTTTTTTCCTGTAAGGATAAACAAGTCCCTGAAAAGGATGAAGTGGTTCTGTGGACGTCTTATAATGATTCTGCCGAAGTAGCGGCAAATGCAGATCATGAAATAGAGCGAATGCGGTATAAACTGATCCAGTCCAAGGTGCTGGATAAAAATGAGGTTTTTAGGCCTTTATATGCTGAGGTTTCCAAACTAAGTGAGGCGGATTATCAAGCTATAGCACCCATGATTTTAGAACAGGATATTTTGACCATCCGTAATCATATTCAAGAAGACCGGTTGACCTATGAAAACTTGGTCTTGTTTTACTTATATCGTATTTATAAATATGAATTGGATAATGGTACAACCTTGAATACGGTTATTGCACTGAATGAAGATGTAGTTGCAGCGGCAAGAAAATTAGACGAATTGAAAAAAATAGGGACCGTTGCCGAAATGCAACACCCTATTTTTGGGATGCCGATTTTATTAAAAGATAACATCAATACATTTGGAATGAACACTACGGCTGGATCCATTGCCTTAATGGAGAATGAAGTAAATGATTCATTTATTGTAAAGGAGTTAAAAAAGAATGGTGCGCTAATATTGGGAAAGGTCAATTTAAGTGAATGGGCCTATTATTTATGTTCAGGTTGTCCTGTCGGGTATAGTGCCTACGGTGGCCAGACCTTGAATCCATATGGGCGCAGGGTTTTTGAAACAGGTGGCTCCAGTTCTGGCAGTGGTACTGCGGTAGCAGCTAATTATGCGGTTGCCGCTGTGGGAACTGAAACTTCCGGCTCAATTTTGTCTCCAAGTAGCCAAAACTCTGTTGTTGGTCTAAAACCGACCGTAGGTTTGTTGAGCCGTTCAGGGATCATTCCTATTTCCAGCACGTTGGATACGCCTGGCCCAATGACCAAAAATGTTTCTGATAATGCAATTTTACTTTCAGCAATGTTAGGAAAAGATGAAAATGATTCCATGTCCGTAGAACCAATTTCCGGTATATTAGAAGCTCCATTAAATCCTAAACCGATAGCAGAAATGAGGTTGGGAGCCATTGCAAATTTAATCGAGACCGACTCGATCTATAAAGCTACCGTCGCTCAATTGGAAAATTTGGGAGCGAAAATAATAACCTTTACTCCACCCGAAGTTTCTATGGAAGGCTTTTTGAGTATCTTGAATTTGGATATGCGCGAAGATTTACCAAAATATATCAAAGCGTATAGTGACAGTTCAAAGGTGAAAATAAAATCTGTGTCCGATGTGGTAGATTTCAACAGTATAGATTCATTGGTGAGAATTCCATATGGGCAAGCATTGTTCGAAGGAATTCTTGCAGATAGTACTTCAGCTGATGAATTAGTTCAAGTTAAATCAGATTTAGAAGCGAATGGAAGAAAGTTTTTTGATGAAGCAATGGATATAAACAAATTGGATGCGGTTTTATCCATCAATAATTATCACGCAGGGTATGCCGCTGTGGCAAAATATCCTGCCTTAACAGTTCCAATGGGGTATAAATCTACGGGAGAACCTATCAGCCTTACATTCATAGGAAAGCAGTTTACCGAAGCTCAGTTATTACGATTAGGTGCCGCTTTTGAAAAGGAGTTCCAGATAAGGATAATGCCCAAAGGTTACGAAAAATGAATCGCTACATTACTTCATGAAAAGAAGAAAATTTCTCAAACGATCTTTTAAATGGTTTGTGGGCATAGGTGTATTAACAGGTTTGTACAGTTGGCAGATAGAACCTTTTTGGTTGGAGTTTGTACATAAAAAAATGCCGATTAGGAATTTGCCACCACAACTGGTCGGTAAAACCTTAATGCAAATCAGTGATATACATGTCGGTAATGCATTTGACTACGCTTACATCATTGAGTCGTTCAAGAAGGCCCAAGAATTCAATCCAGATTTTGTGGTTTATACGGGAGATTATGTGAGCTATGAAACCGATGAACAATTGGGGCAGTTAAAGGAGGTCTTGAACTATGTGGTCAAAGGTAGCTTGGGTACAATCGGCATTTTAGGAAACCATGATTATGGTATTGACTATGAAGAAGAACGTGTTGCGCAACATATTACAGAATTACTGGAAAGTGCAGGGGTATCGATTTTAAGAAATAATTCTTTGGAAGTTAACGGAATCAATTTTCTAGGGATAGATGATTTGTGGGGACTTAATTTTTGTCCTGAAAAAGCAATGAAAAAGTATGAACCTTCAAAAGCGAACATTGTACTTTGCCACAATCCTGATGTATGTGATCTACCTATTTGGAATAATTATAAAGGATGGATTCTTGCAGGGCATACACACGGGGGTCAAGTAAAACCACCCTTTTTACCACCACCGCTTTTACCAGTGAAAAATAGAAAATATACAGCCGGTGAAATTAGCTTGGAGGATGATAGAACACTCTATATTAATCGCGCATTGGGCTGTTTGTTACAAGTACGTTTTAATGTGCGACCAGAAATCACCCTTTTTGAATTAACACAAGAGGTATAAAGATAAAGAACATATGTCCGTAAATTATAAAACTCTAGTCGATCGACGTTACGACATCGTCAATGGTTAACCTAGATTTTTCTGTTATACTGGGCTGATTTGCATCTTCTGAATCACGATACCCAATTGCAACCGCGAATAAAACTTTCTGATGGGTAATATTTAGAATTTCTTTATATTTTTGAGGTTCAATTCCTTCCATTGGTGTTGAATCTATTTCCATGGCGGCGCACGCGGCCAAGAAAAAACCTAAGGATAAATATACTTGTTGGGTGAGCCAATTAATCGTTTTTTCAGCCGGTTGTTCCTTGATGAACTGTTTGTAGTAATTCACAGATCCTTCCGCCAAGTTTTTCTCTACATGACGCTCAAACTGCTCAAGATTGTCCATAACGCTAAAAACAACAAGATGGCTGGCATCTTTTATTTTTGGGGCATTGAAAAATGATGCCTCTGCAAGGGCATCCTTTGTTTCTTTACGGGAAACAATGGTATAGGACCATGGCTGACTATTTATGGAAGACGGGCTTAATTTTAGAATATGCTTTAGGTCCTCAATTTGAGATTCAGGAATTTTTCTTGAGCTATCGTATTTCTTTGTGGTATATCTGTTTTCGGCTAAGGTCCTAAAATCGATCATTTTTTACTTTTTAGCAAAAGTAAGAAGAGTTCAACCCAAAATTTAAATTGGTCTCATAAGATATTTGTAAATTTTTAATCTATCTTCAGGTGAATAGTTACTCCTAAATTATTTCATTGATGTAGCCTCAAGGTTTGTTATTACAAGTGCCAGACTCTTTTTTATAAGGAACATTCGCTGTGGGCACGAAAATTATCAGCTATGGTATAATAAAGGTCTACCGTCATGGTTGGAAGATGCCGAACGGTTATATTCTATTCTTGTTGGTTGGTTAATGAAGACTCTCCCCAACGCCCACTTAGGTCGAAGAATTCATATCCCTCTTGATAGGCTTACCAATAGTGATCTTGGCTAACGTTAGGGCGGCTGAATTCCATGAATGTGGAGTTGTTTGGTTAAAATCACCCAAGTATTTTTCAATAATGATTCCTTCATTTTGTAAAAGAATGAAAACATCCGTATTCGTAGCTTCATAAAAATGCTATTAGTGCGGGTTCTGGGCTGGCATCCCATAGAGAACCCGTTAAAGGAGGGAAATACATTTACTTTTTAACGGGTGTAGGTTGCGTTGAGTAATCAGATGAGCATCCATAGAACATTATAATTGAAATGAATAGAATTAGATTAGATGGCTTCATAGTCAATGTGTTTGATAGTATAGCTACAAAGAATTTGTACTATTATTCATATTTCGATGAAGCGTGTATGTATTTCCAGGAATTTTATCTTTAACTAACGTTTTTAAACTCCCAAATCGTATTTTTGCACCCCAATTAAAATTATGAGGACAAAAACCCTTAAAAAGAACAAAATCAACGTAATAACTCTTGGTTGTTCAAAGAATGTATATGACTCTGAAGTACTCATGGGTCAGTTAAAAGCCAATGATAAAGAAGTGGTTCATGAAGAGGAAGGTAATATAGTTGTTATCAATACCTGTGGATTCATTGCCAATGCCAAAGAGGAGAGTGTGAACACTATCTTAGAATATGTTCAAAAGAAGGAGGATGGATTAGTGGACAAGGTATTTGTAACAGGATGCCTTAGCGAACGGTATAAGCCAGATTTGCAAAAGGAAATTCCTAATGTAGATGAATATTTTGGAACAAGTGAATTACCAGGTCTGTTGAAAGCGTTGGGAGCAGATTATAAACACGAACTGATAGGTGAACGTTTAACGACAACTCCTAAAAATTATGCCTATTTGAAGATTGCGGAAGGTTGTGACCGACCCTGTTCTTTTTGTGCCATACCCTTAATGCGCGGAAAACATAAAAGTAAGCCTATAGAAGAACTGGTTACCGAAGCCGAAAAGTTATCGGCTAAAGGAGTAAAGGAGCTTATTTTGATTGCTCAGGATTTAACGTATTACGGCTTGGATCTTTATAAAAAGAGAAACCTTGCAGAACTTTTGGAAGCCTTGGTAAAGGTAGAAGGCATTGAATGGATACGGTTGCATTATGCTTTTCCTACCGGTTTCCCGATGGATGTTTTAGAGGTTATGAACAGAGAAGAGAAAGTTTGTAATTATTTGGATATTCCGCTGCAGCATATCTCTGACCGAATTTTGAAAAGCATGCGTCGCGGCACTACCCAGGAAAAAACAACAAAACTTTTACAAGAGTTTAGGGCAGCAGTACCAGAGATGACCATAAGAACAACCTTGATTGTTGGCTATCCGGGAGAAACCGAAGAGGATTTTGAAATACTCAAAAATTGGGTAGTGGCCATGCGTTTTGAACGCTTGGGCTGTTTTACCTATAGTCATGAGGAAAACACCCATGCCTACACTTTAGAAGACGATGTTCCTGAAGATGTTAAACAAGAACGTGCCAATATCATCATGGAGATTCAGTCACAGATTTCCTGGGAGCTGAACCAAAAGAAAGTTGGGGAGGTTTTTAAATGTATCATTGATCGAAAAGAGGGGAATTATTTTATAGGACGTACCGAATATGATTCTCCTGATGTTGACAACGAGGTACTCATCGATGCCTCAAAACATTATGTGAAGCAGGGAGAATTCATCAATGTAAAGATTACGGAAGCTGCCGATTTTGACTTGTACGGCGTGCCGGTTCAAAATTAATTTTTGAATCGTTTTTTAAAATTTAAGGGAGTATAACCACTTCGTTGCTTAAATACGCGTGAAAAATAAGCGTAATCTTCAAAGCCTAAAATTTCTGAAATTTCTGAAAATGTGTTTGTTGAGTGTACGATTAAGCGCTTTGCTTCCAAAATTAACCGTTCATTAATTAATTGGGTCGTTGTTTTGTTCAATGTCGTCTTTACGATCCTATTTAAATGCCGGGCTGTGATATTTAAACGATCAGCATAGAAATGTGCCGATTTTTCGATTTTATAGTTTTTTTCGATGGCAAGATCCAAGTATGCTAACGTTTCTAAATAATTTGGGGAAACCACTTTTTTTACTTGATCATACTTGGAATATTTTCGGCTAAGGTCTATGTACACCAAATTTACCAGGCTTGCCAATTTTTGTTTCTGATAATAGTTTTCATGTTGATATTCTGTGAAGATTTCATCGAAGCGTGGTCGAATGCTATTTAGCTCATTCGAAGTTAAATGTAAGTAAGGTGGGTTTGTATGCGAATAATAAAACGGGAACTGCTCTAATTCATGGTTGTTGAAAGAAATTTCATAGAATTCTTGAGTGTGAAAAAAAATGTATCCATCCGGTCTCTTGTTGAATTCCCATCTATGGGTCTGCCCTGGTCTTAGAAAAAATACGCTACCTGGTTGTACTACATGCGATTCAAAATCTATTTCGTGAACCCCTTCTCCATCGGTGAATACTACACAAAGGAAAAAGTCATGGCGGTGCGAGGTATTGACGATAGATTTATTTTTTTCTAAGTGTAAAGCAAGGTTGTTACAATAAAAACCGGAAATACGCTCAAGTTTAAATTGGTCGATATTTAATATAGGAATATGCTTCATTTTGCTTGTATATGTCTTAAAAGTACAAAAAATGGCTCCTTTGTTGTGAATAAAAAATGTTCTTTGATATGTACTTTTGTCATCCGCATCTTAATTATGGCAATGATCTAGATTAACGCTATAAAGTGTGGAACATAAATAAAAATCGTTTGATTGCTTAACGATTTATAATTAAAATTCATAATTATGAGTGTTTTAAAAGGATCTAAGGTTTATGGTATTTTAACAGGTACTTGTCCGGTATGCCAAGAAGAATCAATGTATTCCGATAAGAATCCCTATCATTTAAAAAATACTTTAAAAATGGAGGAGCGGTGTAGTCACTGTCACACAAAATATAAAATAGAACCTTCATTTTTTTATGGAGCTATGTATGTAAGTTATCCCGTTGGGTTGAGTTTTGCAACGGCAGCGTTTGTATTGTCTTATTTGGTATTCGGTCTAAGCCTAATTACAACCTATGGAATCATAGTTTTGGTGATGATGCTGGCACTGCCCATTATATTGAGAATTTCTAGAAACATCTGGATCAATTTTTTCATGAGCTACGATAAGAAAAAGGATGCCTCGAAAGTGGATACGGCATTCGATTCTTAACTACGGAATATACTATTTACGAAATGAAACACCCTGAAATCATTATAGATTTCAGGGTGTTTCATTTAAAATGGGTATCAATGTTCCTTACTAGATAATCGAGATTTAAACGCTCTGCGATGCTGGCGTCGAAATAAAGCGTCAATTTACATTCAGTGTCTCGGGGACTTTCCCCGAGCTAGTTTACTATAACTTACTTTTCAAAATAGAGGTAAATATACATAGCGGCCCCAAAATTCGAGGCATCGGTAGAGACTAAACGCCAACCTTCTTGTGCATAAACATCTAATTTTTCCTGTATCTCTACTTTTGATGCGTTAACGATATGGTATTTATCCAATGTAAATTTTGAGTAATAGATTAGGGTTTCTACTTTGTATTCCTTCATATGATTCCAATTTAGTTGACCATAAATAGAGCATTGGCGAAAAAGAGTTTCCCATTTTCCCAAAATCCTCTAAAAAGGGGATTGTCTATCATATAAATTACTTGACCACGGCCCATGCTTTCAGTTCCGAAAATTAGGGTTTCCGAAATTTTTTTCTTTGCTTCACTTCCGGCAAACCCAGAAACAGGTTCGTTAGCGCCTTCATCTAAATATACTGCGCTTCCATTTTCCAAATAATTATAAGCTCTATCTCCTATTTTTAAGGTAAAATAAGTATCACCATAACCATAGGCCAGCGGATTAGTGTTGTCGACATTGGCCTTAAAGATTGCCCCGGTAATAGCAGATTTCATTTGTTCCCGTTCAGAGATCTCGAAAGACTCTAAATGAATAGTGGAATCCTTTTCTGTTTCCCTTTCTTTTATAGAAAAAGCTTTATCCGTTGAAAGTCCATCTATTGCACTCCCCATTGCAATTAGTTTACCTCCCCGTTTTACCCAATCTTTAATCTTTTCTTTGATGTTATCCGTTAAGAAGCTTTTATAGTCCGAACCGTCCGGTAAAATTAGGATATCATATTTCTCTAGCTCAACCCTGTTAAAATAGTCTTCATCAAAAATCGAAACCGGATAGTTCAATTGCTGTTCAAAAAAGTTCCATATTTCTCCAAAACGAAAGGTAGAGGTGGGTTCTCCTGAAAGAATCGCAATTTTTAAACTTTGAATAACATCTACATAACTAGAGCCAAAATCCTTTCCATTCTCTACGAATCCAGTTTTTGTGGAAATGAGTTTTTTGGTGTTCTCCATGGCCACATTCGACAATATCTTATTAAAGTCTTTCAGGTTTTTATTATCACTCTTTGTTATAATCAATGTACCACGTTCGTGGGAAATGCCGTCAAGGGTGAAGGGTTTATGTGCATAACGCACACGTACTTTATTTCGTAAAAGCGCTGCCAAGAATCGGGCATCTTTCATGCTGTTCCAATCAGCTAAGTAGGCGTAACTATCTTCTTTTGGTACTTCAAAGGATGGGGTCGCAGTAGTTTTAGAAATAGTACCAACACTATTCTCACTAGCAATCGCATCTAGTCCGTAGGCATAGGGGAGGGACCAGGCGGTAATATCATAGGTGACAGAATCACTTAATTTTGCCATGGGTTCAAACAATACTTTTACCAAGGTGCTTTTTGCTTGGTCTGTAGAAACAACCATGCTTTTTTCTGAACTTTTTAATGTACCTAATTTAGCTGTGGTGTAGTTATATCCTTTAATGGTATTGTCTTCGCCTGTTTTATATTCTATTTCATGCTGATCCAGCAATTTACCCAAAGCCTCTAGTTTATCTGGGTTACCGTTCAACACATAGCTTTTATACTTGTACTCTTTTTTTTGATAGAATTTTTTGAATTCTTCATTTAATCGAGCTACATTTTTTGAAGCGACTTCGACCGTAGATAGTCCCGTAGTATAATGATGGGCAATACGGTCTTTTAAGGTGAGCGTGTCGCCAATACTTGTAATGATACCCAATCCTGCTCTACCACCGCCACCTTGCTCATAGGTCATGCCAATACCCCCGTTATACGTTGGGTAGGTATCGCCATAACTCGGATAAAGAAGATCGAAAACTTCTTTGGTGAAATAAAACCATCCGTTCTCATCAAAATATTTAGCGTGGTTCTTTCCTATGGTTACTTGGAATTCTCGTTGAAAATCGGTTACTACTTCATGGAAAGGCTCTGCTGCCGGAGCGAAATAATAGGGGTTGTCCACACCTTGTTCGTGAAAATCAACATGTACATGAGGTAACCATTTATTGAACTGTTTTAGTCGTTGCTGACTTTCTACTTGTGTTAACCACGCCCAATCACGGTTTAAATCAAACATATAATGATTACTGCGGCCGCTTAACCAACCCTCGTGATGCTCCTTGCTGAAGGGGTCCACTTGGTTAGGGGAGTTTTTGAATTGGTTATAAAAATTGACATAACGGTCGCGGCCATCTGGGTTGATACAGGGGTCGATCAGCACGACGATATCCTCTAGGTAGCTGCTTTTAGTGGTCAATAGATCATAAATGGTCTGCATAGAAGCTTCGGTGCTTACACTTTCGTTACCATGAACATTATAACTAAGCCAAACAATACCTTTAGTTGGTGTGCCCTCACCTTTTGTACTTTTTAAATGTTCTAATCTAATGTTCTCCAAATTCGCCATATTGGCTTTGGTAGAGATAGTAGCCAATAGTAACGGTCTACGTTCATTTGTTTTTCCATACTCAACAAGGTTCATACGTTCGGGTTCTGCTTGCGCTAAGTAATTATAATACTCAACGACTTGGTGGTGTCTTGTGAATTGCGTTCCCAATTCGTACCCCAGAAATTCAGAGGGAGATTTTAGTTGAGCGAATGTCAGTAGTGGTAGTAAAAAAAAGGTGTAGCGTAAAATTAGTTTCATAGGTTTGTTTTGTAATCTCAAGAAACCAAATCTATTAAATTATATGGAGAATTATGGTAATGAAAAAGGCATTTTGACGCGTTTAAACGTTTTTAATACTTGCCGTAATTAACGTATTTTTAGGAACTATACCACCAAAGCGTTTTATATTTACCTAGTTTTTAATTTCTATATGGATATTGACTGTTTACCCCTAGAAAAGACCGGTTATTTTACCAAATTGATATGCGATTATGTAGCGGAAGATTTAAAATTAAAATCTTTATATAATCGTTTTTGTGATATAGAAGGATTTAAGGGACAGCTAAAAGAGAAAGGGGAAAGCTTTACCGAACAACATCGGGAAGTTTTGCATCGAGCTATGCTGAACCAATATCAAAGAACAGATACTTCAAAAGAAACTCTTGAAAACATTGCACTTTTAAGAGAAAAAAATACGTTCACGGTCGTCACCGGCCACCAGTTGAACCTTTTTACCGGACCTTTATATTTTCTGTATAAAATTATTTCGACCATTAATTTGGTAAAGCAATTGAAACAAGAATTTCCGGAGTACAATTTTGTGCCCATTTATTGGATGGCCACTGAAGACCACGATTTTGAAGAAATCAATTATTTCAATTTTAAGGGATTGAAGTTTAAGTGGAACAAAAATGCATCTGGGGCAGTAGGTCATTTAGATACCGATGGTCTAGATGAAGTGTATACGTCTTTCGCAAATTCTATTGGTAACAGCAACAACGCAGAAGAGTTAAAGCGGTTGTTCCAAGAGGCTTATTTAAAGCATGGAACCCTTACAGAAGCTACGCGTTATTTGGCCAATGAGCTATTTAAGGAGTATGGACTCGTTATTGTGGACGGGGATGATCGAGATTTGAAACAACTGCTCATACCTTATATGAAAAAAGATGTTTTCGAGCAGATTGCCTTTGAAAAGGTCACGGACACTATTCAAGAAATCGAACGATTATCTTCCGATTATCCTGTCCAGGTAAATCCTCGAGAAATCAATTATTTTTATTTGAAAGATGGTATTCGCGAACGAATCATAGAAAATAAGGGTGGTTATTTGGTAAATGATACCGAACTTTCTTTTTCTAAAGAAGAGCTGGTCCAGGAAATGGAAACTCATCCAGAGCGTTTCTCCCCTAACGTTATCGCACGTCCCTTATATCAAGAAGTCATTTTGCCTAATCTATGCTATATTGGGGGTGGTGGTGAAATCGCTTATTGGCTGGAATTGAAAGCTACTTTTGAGGCAATGCAAGTTCCTTTTCCCATTTTATTGGTTCGTAATTCGGTCTTGTTGATTACCAATAAACAAGCGGACAAATTGAAACAGATGAATATTTCCACATCCGATGTATTCCTGAAGCAAAGCAGTTTGATTAACAAGAAAATACGGGAGATTTCAAATATTGATATCGATTTTTCGCCCCAAAAAAAAATACTTGAAGATCAGTTTCAAGGTATGTACGACCTTGCCGAACAAACCGACAAATCTTTTTTAAAAGCTGTCAAGGCACAGGAAGTTAAGCAAAAAAAAGGCTTGGACAATTTAGAAAAGCGCCTATTAAAGGCCCAAAAAAGGAAACTAAAAGACCATGTAGTGCGTTTGACCGAAATACAGAACGAGTTGTTTCCCATGCAATCGCTGCAAGAACGTAAGTCAAATTTCTCTGAATTTTATCTCGAATATGGTAAGGAGTTGATGCCCATGCTATTCGAAGCGTTAAAACCTTTGGATTTGGTGTTTACGGTGATTACCAAAAAGTAGATGACGCGCAAGATTGGTACTGTAAATAGAGTGGCCATACTTGCTTTTTCTTTTTTCTTGCAATTACCATATTAAATTGATTTTTGTTTGATGCATGGTGTAATGACTGTACGTAGTTAAAAGTCAAATTAGTTTAATGCAGATTTTTTCTAAGCAACTTACGGATTGATTCTAGTATAGATATTATAGTTTTCACTCTGGTTACTTATTCTTTTATAATTTTGGATTTTTGTGGTATCTACATTTTTCTCAATGACTAGAAATTTTCTTTGCTCGATAAATGAGGTGTCTAGACTTATAAGGTTATAGCGTTGATAAAGACCAACAATGGAGTAATCTAATTTGTCTGCCTTAAAATTTATAATACTGTTATTTGGAACAACTTTTATAACTTCTCTTAAATTGGCTAAATGTTCCCTGTCTCTTTTGTCAACTGTTCCAACATTTTTTATCGCAAGCGCAAATGATATTAAGAGGAGTAACATTATTATATATGAGGAATAGTTGTATATTTTTTTATTTTTAATTTCTGCTAATAGAGAATTAAAAGAAGGTGCTATCCAAATAGATAAAGCTAAAATGAATAATGGTGTAGAAGGGACTAGGTAGTAGCCAGCTTGTTTCAAGCTAATTATTAACGGTAATGAAGATGCAATACCTAGAAACAAAAAGAGAAAAATATATTTACACTTTGTGTTTTCTATTATTTTCTTGTCATTAATAATGAACGAAGAAAACAGGACCACTAATGAAATTCCAAAAGATATGGGCATTGATTTGAAAATTCCATAAATTATATAAAATCTACTTTCTCTTATATTTTCAACTCTATTGCCGCGTAATGATTCAATTACCTGTATGTCTATATATTTCAAAATGAATTCTCTTGAAGATTCAAACTGCAATAAGACCAAAGCACAAATAACAAAACTTAAAAGTAAAGCTGATGTTTTTATAATTTGTGATTTTAATTTTTGTTTAAAAATTAAAAAATATAAAATAAAAAATATTAAAGGAAACAAAGCCACGAAACCTTTTGATAAAAAGCCTAAGAAGATAAAAACACCCGCTAGTACTATAAGACTATAGGTTTTTACATTTTTAAAACTTAAACTTTTTAACAAACAGTAGATTGAACACATTGTGAATACAGTTAGCGTGCATTCTAATAAATTATTCGGATAGGCAAAAAAAGTTTGAAAATTTGTCATCCAAAGAAATACGGGTAGATAAAAGAGCTTTTGAAGTTTATTATCATTTTGATAAATTAAAATCCAACATTTACTAATAATTATAGTAGTGGCTACGAAAACGGTGAGGCAGTAAATCCTTTCTACCCAAAAAGAATCACCCAGTATTTTGAAGAAAAATGACTGAAGCCAGAAAACAAGGGGCGGGTGCTCGTAAAATTCTTTAAAAATTGTTTTCGTAAATGACGGATGCCAATAATCACCAATTCCCAGTTCTAAATTATGAGATATTGCGGCATACCAAATACCATCTACAAACATACCTTCTCTAAGAAGGTTTGGAGCAAATAGAGAGAAAAATAGTACTAAAAGGAAAATCCAATGAAACTGTTTTGTTATGGTGTTTTTAATTCTCAACTTGAATTTTATTTATTAGTTCAATGAACGATTAATTTAAGGAACTAAAAAAGTGCTTTCCCAGCCAGAATTTTCTTTTTCGAATAGTACACGTATATGATTTGGTCTTTTTAGTTTTAAATATTCAATTGTTTTCGGTAGAATATCGATCATCGCAAAATAATGGTTCTCCTTCATATATTCAACCTGATCAGGGGTTTTGATTTCACTCCCAGGGCTTATATCGGCACTATATTCTTTTCTACTGTTGGACTGAACAATATTCCAATAGGTATTTAACCGTTTTTCATCTGTGACAATTTGTGCCGTCCCTTCAATTTTTAATTGTAATAGCTTTTCAGGATGATACAAGAGTAAACTTACCTGATTGTTTTCTTTTATATGGGCTATTTTTTTGGTACGACTATCTGTATAAATGGTAAGCTGTAAATCTTCAGAAACGTGCCGTAGAACAACGGTTCGTAATCTTGCGATACTTTTCTTCCCAATCGTTGCCAAGGTTGCGTATCTAAAAGAATGGTCTTTTTTATAGATACAGTTGCGTAGTTCCGTAGTTAATTCTTCGAAGAAGACATCGGTCATTTTTGGTATTTTTTTCTAAAAGTAAAAATTATTAAAATAAAGGTAGGGTAAAACCTAAATGGATTTTTCTATATAAAACTAGCTGAGAAACAGAATTTAGTTGAGATTGATTCTCCTGTTTTTAGTTTGAAGTTGGGTTTTGATTTTTGAACATGAGTGTAAGTTTGGGGTTTTATTAACGACTTAAAGGTTGAATACAAATTGTTATGAAAAAGATTTTTTCTTTTATTGTATTCGGTTTAATGGTTGGTTGAATAGAAAGCCCGGGTGATTCCCGGGCTTTTGTATTTTAGAAGATGAAGATGTTGATTTTTAATTTGTAGGAATAACTTTAAATAACTCTAATTCAGTATTTTGATATATTTTATATAAAGCTAAAGTTTTATTTTACTTTATAGTCTAAACGCATGGTAATGGAAGCGGTTTTGTTTTTTGATGAGGTATTGTAAGCGCCTCCCCAACTATAATCTTCCCCAGAATTTTGACCTGTAATTTGAAAAACGCCCATGTTCGCAGATACCAGGTCACCTAACTTGCTTCCGGCATTCTCGGCTATTTTTTCTGCACGTACTCTGGCATCTTCGGTAGCTTTAGAGATCATTTCAATCTTTAAATCGGCCAACTTGGTATAGTAGTATCTTGGAGGTGAAGAATTAAATTGAACTCCCTTGTTCAATAGTTCTGTAATTTCCCTTGCTACGCTTTCTATCAAAGCAACATTGTTAGATTCTATTTTTACCGTTTGCATTAATTGGTAGCCGCGAAAAATGCTTCCTACATAATTTCCGTTATCATACTGGTTATCTCTGAGCTCGGTGGTTTGTACGCTGTTGAAAATGATACTGCCCGCATCTATTCCCTTTGAGATTAGATATTGTTTTACAATTTCTTTATCCCCGTTGAGTTGGTCGAAAGCAGATTTGAGTACCGTGTTGTTCGCAGAAAATTGACCTTCCCATACAATGAGGTCGGAGGTGAAATTTTCATTTCCCAGACCCGTAACAGAAATGATTTGGGGCGGGTTAGCTCTTTGTACGTAGGCATTCCCTAAAAAATAGGCGGCTATAATGATAGCCGCTCCAAAAATAATAGCACTTACTTGTTTCATTTAATAAAATTTAAATCCACATTAAATATAACTAAAAGATACTTTTCAAGAACGGTCAATTTGCTATTTTTGCCCATGCAAAATAAAGTCCTTATCCTAGATTTTGGTTCCCAGTATACCCAGTTGATCGGTAGACGCGTACGTGAACTGAATATTTTCTCAGAAATTAAACCTTATAACAAAATACCGGAAGACCTTTCCGAGTACAAAGCGGTAATACTTTCCGGTTCTCCTTTATCCGTTAGGGGAGAAGACGCGGCGCATCCTGATCTTTCCGGAATTCGTGGTAAAAAACCGTTGTTAGGGGTTTGCTACGGAGCTCAATATTTGGCACATTTTAATGGTGGGAGTGTAGAGAAATCCAATACCCGTGAATATGGCCGAGCCAATTTGAATTTCGTTATGGAGAATGAGCCCTTCTTGGAAAATATAAATATAGGTAGTCAGGTTTGGATGAGCCATGCAGATACCATTAAAAAACTTCCTGATAATTCAATTTTACTGGCTAGTACCCATGACGTGGAAAATGCGGCTTTTAAGTTTGATGGTGAACAGACCTATGCCATTCAGTTTCATCCTGAAGTCTATCATTCTACGGATGGAAAACAGGTTCTCGAAAACTTTTTGGTCAATATAGCCGGGGTAGCGCAAACCTGGACACCCGATGCTTTTGTTGAAACTACGGTTGCCGATTTAAAAGAGAAAATAGGCGATGAAAAAGTGATTTTAGGATTATCTGGTGGTGTGGATTCCTCTGTAGCTGCAGTATTGTTGCATAAGGCTATTGGCAAGAACTTACATTGCATCTTTGTGAATAACGGGCTTTTGAGAAAGAACGAATTTACAGATGTATTGAAACAGTATGAAGGTATGGGCCTTAATGTAAAAGGTGTCGATGCTTCGGCACGTTTTTTGGAGGGTCTTGCTGGGGAAAGTGATCCAGAAGCAAAAAGAAAAACTATAGGACGTGTTTTTATAGAGGTATTTGATAGTGAATCTCATTTGGTGGAAGGAGCAAAATGGCTCGCACAAGGTACCATTTATCCAGATGTTATTGAATCGATTTCGGCCACGGGCGGTCCGTCCCAAACGATCAAGAGTCACCATAACGTAGGCGGTTTACCAGATTTTATGAAATTGAAAGTGGTAGAACCTTTAAAAATGCTCTTTAAAGACGAAGTGCGAAGGGTAGGGGCCACTTTAGGAATAGATAAGGCGCTTTTAGGCAGGCATCCTTTTCCAGGTCCTGGTTTGGCCATCCGTATTTTGGGAGATATTACGCCTGAGAAAGTTACCATATTGCAGGAGGTCGATGCTATTTTTATCGATGGACTTAAGAAATGGAACTTGTATGACAAAGTATGGCAGGCCGGTGCTATGCTTTTACCCGTAAATAGTGTCGGGGTAATGGGTGATGAGCGTACGTATGAAAAATGTGTAGCTTTAAGGGCGGTTGAAAGTACCGATGGTATGACGGCAGATTGGGTGAACTTGCCTTATGAGTTTTTACAAAAAACATCAAACGATATCATCAATAAAGTCCCTGGGGTAAATAGAGTCGTATATGATATAAGTTCAAAACCTCCGGCAACTATAGAATGGGAATAATATGAAATATATACAGAATCAAATTTATATCATCTGCGCTTTTTGCTTATTGGTGTCCTGTACCGCGTTGGGGCAGAGGTTCAATACGCATGAGGTAAAACAGGGGGAAACTTTAGAGAGTATAGCTAAGGCCTATGGCGTATCACCTGCGAGTATTCTCCAATATAATAAGGAGATAAGACCTGGACAACCCTTACGTGCGAATACAATTTTAGTGGTGCCTGGGGAAAAAGTCGCACAAAAACCAACGACTTCAGTTTCAGGTCTCAATAAAAGTATCATGCAAGATTCCACGTTGGGTAGAACCCCTATTGGTTTTACCACGCATCGGGTCAAGAAAAAAGAAACTATTTTCGGAATCACCCAAGAATATGGAATTACCGAAGATGAGCTTAAAAAGTACAATAAAAGTCTGTATGCTTCCCCACTTCAAAAAAAGATGGAATTACGCATACCTAAATATAAGGTGCAACCGGCACAGGGAGCCGGTTTAAATCCTGATGATTATGAAAAATACGTTGTAGCGCCAAAAGAAACACGATGGAGTATTGCCAATAAATATGGAATTACCATTGATAGTATGTTGGTGTTGAATCCGGGTCTTTCCAAAACCAATAACTATCTGTCTGAAGGGTACGAATTGCTTTTGCCCAAAATAGCGGGTAGCACAGTTGATAATCAGCAAACACAATTGTTCATTTCTTATACTGTGCCTCCCAAAATGAATTTTTACAGGCTTGAACAAGAGTTCAATGTAAAAGCTGATGAAATCGTTCGCTTAAATCCTGAAATTACGGAACGAGGAGGACTTAAGGAAGGAATGGTTATACGCATCCCTGAAAAGAAATTGGATCCAGGGGAAATTAATACGGATAATTATATTTTCTACGAGGTAAAACCGAAACAGAACGAGTTTAGATTGACCCGTAAATTTGGAATGACCTGGGCAGAATTAATCCAGTTGAATCCAGATTTGAAAGATGGATTAAAAGCGGGAATGGTGCTTAAATTACCTAAGGACAAAGTCGGCGATTTTGAAGTACGAAATTCATTGGTTCTCGATAAGATGAACTTGTTGGATAGCATCAATATTGATGTGAGACCCAAAATCATGTTCCTATTGCCTTTCCGTTTAGATAAACTTAATTTGACCGATAAAGAAGTTGTAGTAAAAACTATTGAAAGTCGAAATAGTTTGAAATATAGCCTCGGATTATATTCTGGCGCATTGGTGGCTTTAGATTCCTTAAAATCTTTGGGCGTTTCGATAGATGTCAAAACCTTTGATAATCAGTTGGATCTAATGCGGACGAAACAAATACTACAAAGTGAGAATTTGGGTGGCTACAATGCTATTTTCGGTCCCTTGGATATTCCATCGTTAAAAGAAACGGCTGTTCAGGCGGCTAAATACAATGTTCCTGTAGTGGCTCCCGTACCCGCAAAAAGTGAGATAAGTCTAAACAATGTTTTTTTCTCCTATACTGAAGAGCCCGTTTTGCGTAAGCATATGCTAGATTATGTAGAAAAGGCGCATAGCGATGAAACAATTCTGGTGATTGCCGACGAAAATAGCAAGTTGGAGCGTGAGGCCATCATTGCGCGTTTTCCAAATGCCAAGGTGGTAGTGGTTAAGGAAGAGGAAAAGAATATCGGCATCAATAGGGATAAGTTACAAACGCTACTTTCGGATCAAGTGACCAACTGGGTTTTTGTTGAATCAAAGAACTTTAAGTTGATTTCTAGTGTTGTTTCTATTCTGAACTCCTTCCATAATACCGCCTTCGACCCTTTAGAAGGGGAGCATAAAGTGCAGGTGAGAATGTTTACAACAGATATGAATCCTGCCTTTGAGAATGACGTCATTTCCAATACGCACTTGTCCAATCTGCATTTTACGTATCCTTCCGTTTATAGGGAAGTAGCGGATAATTCATTTGTGAAAAGATATAGAAAAAGGTTTGGCGATGATCCAGATCGTTATGCGATAAGAGGTTTCGACCTTATGTACGACCTTCTGTTGAAATTGGCCTATAAGAATGATTTGATAGATGTTTCTAGATTTATTGGGGAAACAGAATATAACGGGAATAAATTCGATTACGAAAGGAAGGATGTTAGTGGGTATTATAACCAAGCTTCTTATATTATGATGATCGAAGATTTAAGAATTAAAGAATTGGAATAATGATGACTTCAAAAGTTACCTATAACGGAAATCTTAGAACGGAGTGTGTGCATTTAAAATCGAACGATTCATTTGTGACGGATGCCCCTGTCGATAATAATGGTTTGGGTCAGGCATTCTCGCCGACCGATACTGTTGCTACAGGGTTGGCTAGTTGTATGCTGACCATGATGGGGATAAAAGCAAACGGATTGGAAGTTGATTTGAAGGGTTCTAACGCATCTGTTACGAAGCATATGGCGGCTTCACCTAGAAGGATTTCCAAAATTGAGGTAGAAATTCATTTACCAAAAGAAATATCCGATAAGAACAGAAAAATTTTGGAGCATACAGCTAATACCTGTCCTGTACATCATAGTCTGCACCCAGATATTGAGCGAGTAATTTCGTACCATTGGGATTTGTAAAGAAATTACGGCTAGCATTATTTTTTGCACTTTGTGTTATTACTTTGGGGCACGGTCAAGAAGAAATAGCTTGGAAATCAGATGTCCTCTTGAAGTGGGACGATTTTAAAGGTCCTGTTCCAGTAGGTTCGAGCGCTGCCGCTACTACGGCAAGTGGAATCAGTTATGATTTTTCTACTTTTTATAAGGGTGATGAATTAAAAATAGATTTTAAGGTTACCACTTATTTTTATCCGACACGTTCTTGGTACAAGCCTAAGGTTTGTAATGAAGTAACGCTATTACACGAACAGCTTCATTTTGATATTACAGAGCTTTATACTCGAAAAATGCGGAAGCAATTGGCAAATACCAAATTCACAAGAAATGTAAAGGAAGAAGTGCGTAAAATATACAAGGCAACTTTGCGACAGTTGAATGACTTTCAGAACAAATATGATTCAGAGACCAATTACTCCAGAAACCTGATTGTTCAAGAGCGGTGGGTCAAAGAAATTAAATCGGCTTTGAATCATTAGGTTAAGGAAACAAAATTCATCGCTAGTTACGGTCCACGTGATTGTCTATTTAGAGGTTAAATCTACGTGTCTCAACTATAAGGCAACTAAACATCGCAAATAGTTACCCCTTGTTTTAATGCCGCAAGCTTATCTTCCCAACTGGGTACGAATTCTTGGGCAACATGACCCGTATATCCTGTTTCTAAGATGGCTTTCATGACTGCGGGATAAAAAATCTCTTGGGTTTCATCAATTTCATGGCGTCCAGGATTTCCTCCGGTATGGTAGTGCCCATAATATTGATGGTAATTTTGAATATTCCTGATAATATCTCCTTCCATGATTTGCATATGGTAGATATCATACAATAATTTAAAACTTTCGGAACCAATAGTTTCGCAAAGAGAGACGCCCCATTCAGAGGTGTCGCACATATAATCTTTGTGATTCACCTTGCTGTTCAAAAGTTCCATCTGTAAAACTACACCATGTTCTTCGGCTAAAGGCATAATTTCTTTTAGCCCCTTAGCACAATTGCGTAGGCCCACCATATCGTCCATACCGTTTCTGTTGCCACTAAAACAGATGAGATTGGTATAGCCGCCTGCAGCTACCAAAGGAATTACCCTTTTATAATCGGCTATAAGTTCTTCATGTAGCGAAGGGTCGTTCCATCCTTTCTCAATGCCCAATCCTGCACCCCAGCACATAGAGGCATGTATGTTGTATTTCTTGAGAAGCGGAAACTGTTCTGGATCGACTAAATCTATAGACCTAATGTCCAGTTTGTTCAATGCTTGTAAAAATTCTTCAAAAGGAATGGTTCCATAGCACCAATAACAAACACTATGATTAATATTGTATTTTAATTCGCTGGCTATTTCAGCTTTTTTGTTGTTTGCAGTGGCGGCCGATGTGGTAAGAAAACCCACGGAAGCGGCTGCGGAAGTTCCTATAAAGTTTCTTCTCTTCATTGATTTAAGTTGTTGAGTTCTTAAAGATAATTTTTTTAGATTTAAAAATGGATATAAATCCGGATAAGCAGAAATTAATAGAATTGGCGCACTATCGTATGTCTTTTGGAAAGTATAAAGGAAAGTATTTGGTAGACCTTCCTGAATCTTATTTAATCTGGTTTCAGCAAAAAGGATTCCCGGATGGTAAATTAGGAGATTTATTGCGGTCTATGTTAGAAATCAAAACAAATAGTCTTGAATCCATAATTCGGAAAATCCAAAAACATTTTCCAAAGTAAAGCCTTAAAGTTCTAACCTCAATTTGTAACTTTGTGTCCCGTAACATAGAATTCCACAAATGGCACAAACCAAATACATCTTCGTTACGGGAGGCGTTACTTCATCATTAGGAAAAGGTATTATTGCTGCATCCTTGGCGAAATTACTGCAGTCTCGCGGTTATAAGACTACTATTCAAAAACTGGATCCCTACATCAATGTAGATCCAGGAACGTTAAATCCTTACGAACATGGTGAGTGTTATGTTACCGATGATGGGGCAGAAACCGATTTGGATTTGGGTCACTATGAGCGTTTTTTAAATGTACGCACCTCACAAGCGAACAATGTAACTACAGGTAGAATTTACCAAAGCGTAATCGAAAAGGAGCGTCGGGGTGAATTTTTAGGAAAAACGGTTCAGGTTGTCCCCCATATTACAAACGAAATAAAGGAACGGGTTCAGTTATTGGGAAATAGCGGTGAATATGATATCGTTATTACCGAAATAGGAGGTACTGTTGGAGATATTGAGTCCCTTCCCTATATTGAGGCGGTACGGCAATTGTTGTGGGAATTAGGGGATAATAATGCAATCGTTATTCATTTGACGTTAGTGCCCTATCTTTCTGCCGCGGGTGAATTAAAGACGAAGCCTACACAGCATTCGGTTAAAACATTGATGGAGAGTGGAATAAAGGCTGATATTCTTGTGTGTAGGACCGAGCATGAAATTTCGGATGAAATCAAGGATAAATTGGCACTTTTCTGTAATGTAAAGCGCGAGGCCGTTATTCAAAGTATTGATGCTTCCACTATTTATGACGTTCCTATTCTAATGCAAGAAGAAGGTTTGGATACGGTAACCTTACAAAAATTGGCTTTACCGAATACGGTTGAGCCAGATTTAGACCGGTGGAACGAATTTTTGAAACGCCATAAGAATCCTAAAAATCAAGTGACCATTGGTCTGGTAGGTAAATATGTAGAATTACAGGATTCCTATAAATCGATTTTAGAAGCTTTTATACATGCAGGAGCATCGAATGAAGTTAAGGTCAACGTAAAGTCAATCCATTCTGAATATATTACGGCCGATAATTACGAGAGCAAATTAAAAGGTTTGGATGGTATTTTGGTGGCACCCGGTTTTGGGGAGCGTGGCATTGAGGGTAAGGTCAAAGCCGTGCAATTTGCACGGGAAATGAACATACCTTTTTTAGGAATTTGTTTGGGAATGCAAATGGCCGTCATCGAATACGCTCGTAACGTTCTAGGCCTTGCCGATGCAAACTCTACCGAGATGGACGAGAAGACCAAAGACCCGGTCATCAGTATTATGGAGGAGCAGAAGAATGTTACAGATAAAGGGGGTACTATGCGTTTGGGAGCGTGGGATTGTGAATTGAAAGATGGTAGTTTGGTGCAGCGAATTTATAATGGAGCTTCCCAGATTTCTGAACGCCACCGCCATAGATACGAATTCAACAATGCCTATAAGGAACAATTGGAAAATTCAGGATTAATTGCCACTGGTAAAAATGCTGCGACGAACTTGGTAGAAATAGTCGAATTAAAAAACCATCCTTGGTTTGTTGGAGTGCAATATCATCCAGAGTATAAAAGTACCGTTGCAAGCCCACATCCCTTATTTGTAGGTTTTGTAAAAGCAGCTTTGGAGCATAAAAAGGCACAATCTAATGCCACATTGGCATAAACTCCATATTTGGGCATATATTTGCTTTCTTGAAATTCAAATATTGCCAAATTAACATAGAAATACCACATGGAAGAAAAGAAATTTGATGTAAACTCCATCATAGGCTTTGTACTTATTTTTGGAATTCTCATTTTCATGTTTTACCAGAACCAACCTACTCCAGAAGAGTTGGCAGCAGAAAAGGCGAAACAAGAACAAATTGATGCCGCCAAGGCTTCGGAAACTTTAGAAAAAACATCTACAACTACACAAACTCCTCAACTAGATTTAGAAGATTCTACTGCCGTTGCCAATTACCAAGGCGCGTTAGGTGCATTTGGTTTTACTAAACCTTCCAATGATATAACTATTTTAGAGAATGATGTATTGCTTTTGAAAATTAGCAATAAAGGGGGGCAGGTTGTGGAAGCGAAAATGAAAAATTTTGTAACCTATGATTCCGTTCCCGTCTATCTAGTAAAAGACGGTAATTCATCTTTTGGATTGGACTTTTCAACTGCTGATAATCGTGTGTTAAATACAGCCGATCTTTTCTTTGAGCCCTCGCTAACGACTTCTAATGGGAATCAAGTACTTTCCTTAAAAGCGAAAACTTCTAATAACCAGTTTCTGGAGTATCGCTATGAAATGAAACCAAATGATTATTTGGTCGATTTTACGATTAGATCACAAGGTTTGAACGGGGTACTTAGTAATTCTAAACCCGTTAGTTTAGATTGGCAATTGAAGGGTATACGCCATTCTAAAAGTATCAAATACGAAAATCGATATACACGTTTGACCTATAATCATGAAGACGATAAAATAAGTAAATTGTCGGAAGGAAGCGATGATGAGGAAACTGAAGAAAATATAAAATGGATTTCTTATAGGCAGCACTTTTTCAGCAGCATTTTAGCTGCGGACGAACCTTTTAAAAGTGGAGTACTTAGTTCTAAAAATTTGGTAGAGGAGGAAAGCAGGACTTTTGGCTTTACCAAAGATTATGCTTCCGTTTTACAATTAGAGGTTGAGGGTGGCGAAATATCGAAAGATTTGCATTGGTTTTTTGGTCCGACCGATGTAAAAGTATTGTCCAACTACGAGACCCTGGGTCTGGATGATTCCATACCTTTTGGTTGGGGTATCTTTGGTTGGATCAATAGATATGTTTTTACGCCTTTTTATTCTTTATTAAGTGACTTCTTTCCTTATGGTGTCGCAATTATAATCATGACCATCTTGGTAAGGTTAGCTATGTCTCCAGTAACGTATAAGTCTTATTTATCCCAAGCTAAAATGAAGGTTTTAAAACCTGAAATTACTGAGCTAGGAGAAAAGTATAAGGATAACGCCATGAAAAAGCAGCAAGAAACCATGAAATTATATGGCAAGGCGGGAGTCAGCCCTATGAGTGGCTGCGTGCCGGCGATAATTCAAATGCCGATTTTCTATGCCTTGTTCATGTTTTTTCCAACATCTTTTGCTCTTAGGCAGAAATCGTTTTTATGGGCTGATGACCTTTCTTCTTTTGATACGATTTTTGAACTTCCGTTTTATATACCTTTATACGGTGATCATGTGAGTCTATTCCCAATTTTGGCCTCTATTGCCATCTTCTTTTACATGATGATGACTACAGGTCAAAATATGCCCACACAACCAGGTATGCCCAACATGAAATTCATTATGTACTTGATGCCTTTTATGATGTTATTTTTCTTTAACAACTATGCAAGTGGATTGAGTTTGTACTACTTCGTTTCTAACCTGATCACTATTGGTATCATGTTGGTCATCAAGAATTTTATCTTGGACAATGATAAGATACACGCCCAAATACAGGAGAACAAGAAGAAGCCTAAGAAGGAGAACAAGTTTCAGCGTAAAATGCGCGAGATGATGGAGCAAGCGGAAGCACAGAAAAAGAACTAAAAATAAGAAGTGTTCATTATTAAAAAAGCCCTTTCCAAAATGGAAAGGGCTTTTGCTTTTGATTAAGGTTTAGTTTGATAAGATTTGGGATGATAAAGATGTAGTTATTTTAAGGTATTTGAAAAACTTAGTTGCAAAGAAGTATTAATTGTATGCTAAAGGGGTGTATGTTGATGTTAGAATTTAATAATACTATTTTATCAACAATATAATGCGTAATTACTCTTCACAGCGCATAGCTTTTTTTACCTTAAAAACATTTAAAATCTCGTTTTACGATTCAGAAAGTTCAAACTTCGATAAAAAATCATATGCCAAAAATTGGTTATGTAATTTTGTAATTTTGTTACGACCAAATGGGACAAATGAAAAAAGTAGTAGTAGGACTTTCAGGAGGAGTGGATTCTAGTGTTGCCGCATACTTGTTAAAAGAGCAAGGCTATGAGGTTATTGGTCTTTTCATGAAGAATTGGCATGATGATTCCGTCACCATTTCTGAAGAATGTCCATGGTTAGAAGATAGCAACGATGCCCTTATTGTTGCAGAAAAATTGGGGATTCCGTTTCAGACCGTCGATTTAAGTGTGGAATACAAAGAACGTATTGTTGATTATATGTTCAAGGAATATGAAATGGGGCGCACCCCTAATCCCGACGTGCTCTGTAACCGCGAAATAAAGTTTGATGTATTTCTAAAAATTGCGATGCAGCTTGGGGCCGATTTTGTCGCAACGGGACATTACTGTAGAAAAGGAACCATACAAAATACGAATGGTTCTGAAACCTATCGATTGCTGTCAGGTAAAGATGATAATAAAGACCAGTCTTATTTTTTATGTCAGCTATCGCAAGAGCAATTGTCTAAAACTTTATTTCCAATTGGGGAATTGACCAAGCCACAAGTGAGAAAGATAGCTGCTGAAATGGGTTTGATTACGGCAGATAAAAAGGATTCACAAGGCTTATGTTTTATCGGAAAAGTTCGTTTGCCCGAATTTTTACAACAACAATTAAAACCAAAAAAAGGAAAAATAGTTGAAGTACCTGCTTCCGACACCCAATATAATAGACCTGTTCCCGAGTTTATCAATAAAGTATCAGAGCTTGAATTCTTCGCAGAGAAACCAGCTTATACACTATCCGATGGGAAAATAGTTGGAGAACATGACGGGGCCCATTATTTTACGAAAGGGCAACGTAAAGGCTTGCACGTGGGAGGTACCAAAGAACCTCTTTTTGTTATCGATACCGATGTTACCGAAAATATAATTTATACCGGGCAGGGTAAATCCCACCCAGGTCTATATCGACGCACCTTATTCGTTAAAGGTGAAGAAATTCATTGGGTGCGTCCTGATTTGGCGTTGAAAATCGATGAAAAATTAGAAATAAAGGCGCGCATCAGATACCGTCAAGAATTGCAAGATGCCACGTTGTATCGTGTTGAAGGAGGTATCTATGTCGATTTTAAGGAATTACAATCCGCTATTACCGAAGGGCAGTTTGTAGCTTGGTACATAGCTGATGAACTCATTGGTTCTGGCGTGATTTCCTAATCTTAAGAAAATTGATTTTGGATCGGTAGGTTCAATTCTTATGTCCATCTCCTAATTAAAACTTCGGAATGAAAAATAGAATAAAAGCACTTTTTCAAATCGAATTTCCTATAGTACAAGGAGGAATGGTCTGGACAAGTGGTTGGCGATTGGCCAGTGCAGTTTCCAATAATGGTGGTTTGGGAGTTATTGGTGCAGGTAGTATGTATCCTGATGTTTTACGGCAGCATATTCAAAAATGTAAAGCTGCAACAAATCATTCTTTTGCGGTTAATGTTCCTATGCTGTATCCAGATTTGGAGAGCTTAATGGAAGTTATAGTCGAGGAAGATGTGAAAATTGTAATTACCTCTGCTGGAAACCCGAAGACTTGGACCCCTTATTTTCAAGAACGAGGAATTACGGTGGTACACGTAGTTAGCAGCCTTAAATTTGCTTTAAAAGCACAGGAAGCTGGCGTTGATGCCGTGGTTGCCGAAGGATTTGAAGCTGGTGGACATAATGGTCGTGATGAAACAACGACCATGGTATTGATTCCGTCGATCAAGGAGAAAATTACCATTCCCTTAATTGCTGCCGGAGGAATTGCCACGGGTAGGGCCATGCTTGCCGCCATGATTCTTGGTGCGGATGGTGTGCAGGTTGGCAGTAGATTTGTGGCCAGTACCGAAGCTTCCAATCATACCAATTTTAAGGATAAGGTAGTGGCGGCACAGGAAGGGGACACCCATTTGACCTTAAAGGAATTGGCACCTGTGCGATTATTGAAGAACAAATTTTATCAAGAAGTACAAAATGCATATGCGCAAGGAGCTTCAATAGATGACCTAAAAAACCTTTTGGGCCGGGGCAGGGCAAAAAAAGGAATGTTTTTGGGTGATATTGAAGACGGCGAACTAGAAATAGGTCAAGTAGCAGCTTTGATACATGACATAAAGCCAGCCGGCCAAATTATAAAAGAGATGATTGCCGAATATAATGCAGCGAAAAAGGATATAATTAATTTATAACTTAAACACCTTCTCCGGTAACTACTGCTTTTTTATTTTTCAGGCTTCCTAAATATTCCACCAAGTCACGTAGTTCCCTTCTTGAAATCATACGTCCCATTGGTGGCATTGAAGACATCGAATTTTCTCTTTTTGCAATTCTTCTTATTGGAATTTCCATGGGTTCCGCCTCAGAAGTTCTGAGCAACAGATCATTTTTACGTTCCTCGATTAAAACCCCTTGTACTTTTTGTCCATCTGTTAAGGTAAGGGTTACCGATCCATAGCCTGGAGCTAGTCTTGCGCTTGGCTCTATGAGTGCTTCCAAAATCTGTTTTCTGGTTAAAACGTTAGCAATATTATCCAATGCCGGGCCTACTTCACCACCAGAGCCGTCTACGGCATGACAGCGAACACATTGTGCCGTAGGGTTATTATTGAACACCGTCCTACCAGCCCACCAACTACCGCCATGCAATGTTTCTTGAAAAGAGTCAGCGGTATATCCTGCTTTTTTCAGTTTTCCTAATTGAGCGATCAATTTTGGATTCTCGGTCGCATTTACAGATTCCATGAGATCCAAAATAATACCCTGTTCCAGTTGGTCTTTACTAGCTTTGTCGATCAGGCTGGCCAATATGGTATTACTATTTTCCTCAGGAAGATCACCCAAGACATTTAGCATTTGTTGCTGTTCTGAAATAGACCCATTTTTAAAGATAGGGCCAACAATGGCCGGTAGCTTTTCTTTGGGTAAGTTTAATACCCCTAAAAGGCCAACAGCGGCGGTGCGTACTTTTTCGCTCGAATCGCGCATGCCGGCCACCATTGCGGCCTCCATTCTGCCGAAGTCTAAATTACCCAAGGTAGTCAGAACCTCGGCCCGTACTTCGGGAGATTTGTTGGTCTTGAAGATCCTATACAGTTCATCGTTATAAGTGTCTATTCCGATAGCGCTGATCGTTTTGGAAATACCGATAAGAATTTCTGGATTTTGATCTTCCAAGAAGATGGGAATATCCTTTTCAATCTTTTCCCGCAGTTGACTTCCTTCCCGAATTACTTCTCCTCTATATCTACCATCTACCCTGTCCAATACAGAAGGTTTGTTCCAGGTTCCCAAAGCTGCTAAAGCTTCGCCGCGCAATGTATTCGAAACGGTTTCTCTTTTGGCAAAGTTTATCAATAAACCTAATTCTTCTTCACCACCGACCCTAAGTGCGGCATTGATCGCTCTTCTCAACAAGGGTTCTGAGGTGTAATCTTCATTCTTTAAGGTAGCCGCTAAAGCGGGCAATGCTGGCTCAATAGACCAATCGTCATTAATGGCCCTTGCAGTTTCCGTAACAATATATTCATCGCTGTCGGATAAAAACACATCAATTTTAGGTTCTTGTAATTTTCTCAATACCAACACGGCGGCAAGTCGTAGACTTCTATTCTCATTGTTGGCAAGTGCTAGGATAGGTTCCGTTTTTCCAATTCTAGAAAGTGCAAGTACTGCGGCATGTCTCAAGTATAGATCTTGATCATTATTGGCGGTAATCATCTCCAATAATGGGTCGATCGCTTTTTCATAGGCCAATCTACCCAAAGCTTGTGCGGCAAAGAATTTTACGCGATCATTTTCGTGAGCCGTTAATGGAATCAATTGATCGGCTGAAGGAGCATATTTCAAATCGCCCAGCACTTTAGCACTTTGTGCAATAATCTCTGGATCATTATCATTTAATAATGCAAGTAAAGGAGATGCTTTACTCTTGTTTTCGGCCGCTATTTGCCCAATTCCCCAAATGGCATGAATTCGTGCCAATTGATTCTCTTCTTCTGTAAGTACTTTTTCTAATGCCCGGTAGCCCCAAAAGGTTCTTTTGGCCAATTCGAACTGCGCTTTTTGACGAATACGCATGTCTCCATAACTCAATAGGCTTACCAAATTGTCGGTATCGTCATCTTCGTAATTATGGGTCATTAATTTTTGGGTTTCCAAGCGTTCCTGTTCTAGATCATTGGTGCTTTCGGTGACATCTAATTTCCAAACCCTGCCAAAATCTTTGCTTCCCCATCCGTTGATCCAATCGGCTAAATATAAGGCACCATCAGGACCAAAATCGATACCTGTGGGTAGCACTCCGGTTAAGATGGATTCATCGGTATTTAAATCGAACGATGCACCTTTGGGTTTAAGGTCAAATGCCCAAATATGGGAACGGCTAGGATCCCCGACAAATTCTACCAAAAAGAATTTATCAATCCATTTTTTACCTAAAGCGGCTCCTGGATTGAATCGCATTCCTGTCGGGCCGTTATGGAAATTCTGGATTGGAGGTATGATGTACGCTGCTTGACCTTCCCAACGTGGCACGAAGAGTTTTTCATCCATCCAAACATTGTATCCATTGTTATTAGAGTCTGTGTATTTGCCATACTGCCAGTTGGCACGCCAGCCAGCATCTGACCCCTCTACAATATGGACGAGACGCTCGCTTTCGCCTTTGTGGTCACCATCGTTATCGGATGAAATAATGTTTCCATACGCATCAAAAACAAATTCGTGGGTGTTACGAAGTCCGTGGGCGAAAACCTCAAAATTACTGCCATCAGGATTACTTCTAACGATTACACCTTGATTAGGATATTTATGGTTAACCCCATCTTTATCGGTAACATTTGCTCCAATATCTCCTATACCCCAATAAATCTTTCCGTCGGGACCTTCTATGGCACCTGACATACCGTGACCCCCAAAACCTATATGCACACCAAAACCGGTCGCAATACTTGTTTTATCATCTAAAATCTCATCCCCGTTAGAATCTTTCAAACGGTACATATCAGGACCGATACCTAAAAAAATATCGTTATCCCTTACCAAAAGCGCACCGGCCTGATCGTTTACTTCGTCATTGAAATCGTTTAAAATCTGTGTAGATATATCTGCGATGCCATCTCCATCCAAATCTGATAACTTCCAAATTTCATCTTGCTCAACGGTTAGGTCATGCCAATCATGAATACTATCGTTATTCAGATCTGGAAACCATTCATTTTGTTTGCTAAGTTCTGGTGCAAAAGTTTTGTGTAAGAATGCCCTTCTTTCCTCCACGGTTTCCAAAGCGATTGATTCTGTCATCCAGTCCCTATGCCCTCGAATATCGAATTCAGAGTTTTTATTACGGTTAGAGCGGGTTATATAAATGTTTCCTTCATCATCGATATCCATCGCAATTGGGTCTGGCGCTAATGAATCTGAAGCCCAAAGACTTAATTTTAAACCATCCGCCACTTCTGCCGAAACGCTTTCACGAGCAAGTTTGACCGTTGCTACAATAGCGGTGCTGTCTTCTAAGATCACCAATGGGGTTTGAATAGGCTTTTTGGTTTCGCAGGAAAAAGTAAGAAGTGTTAAGGTTAAAATACCAACGAGGGACTTTTTAAATGACATCAATATAATTTTTGAATTATTTAGGTCTTAAATGTAACGATTATTGTAATTAATCAATAGTGAAAATTCTTGGCATTTTAAATATGAATTAATTAGTTAGGATTATATTTTTTTTTGTTTTTTAAAATATTAAGTCCAATGCATATAAACTAAATTTTAAAACTTACTCTATATTTGAAAAACATCAAAACAATTAAATATGAATAGTATAAAATCAGGCCTGATTTTTATTTTGCTCTTTGTCTTAAATTTTGGCGCGATAAAGGCTCAAGAAGGACATCCATTAGAAGGAAAATGGAATTTGACCATTACTCAAGAAGGAAAGGAGCTGCCCGCATGGTTAGAGATCAGGCATTCGGGGAACAATACGCTTATTGGTAGGTTTACGTATGCTTTTGGTAGCGCAAGACCAATTGCTGAGGTTAAGAAGTACGGAGATATATTTTACTTTGAAATACCACCACAATGGGAGCCAGGTGCGGCCAATATGGAGTTCGAAGGAAAATTGGTGGGTAATGGACTTGAGGGCACAATGATTTATACGGATGGTAAAACGTATAATTGGACAGCGACCAAATCCCCAAAGTTGGAGTATTATACGAATACAAAAATGGGTAAGACCATTTCATTGTTCAACGGAAAGAATTTGGAGGGGTGGAAAGTAGTACCAGAAAACCAATGGGAAGTCGTAGATGGGATATTGACAAGTCCTAAACCTGGTGTTAATTTAATATCCGAAGAAAAATTCAAGGATTTTAAACTTCACGCCGAGTTTCGCTATCCTGAAGAAAGTAATAGTGGTTTATACCTAAGAGGACGGTATGAAATACAGATTGCGGATAATATGGGTTTTGAACCTGAATCCATTTATTTTGGAGGCATTTACGGCCTTCTTTCCCCAAATGAAAATGTAGCAATGAAGGCGGGGGAGTGGCAAAGTTTTGATGTTACTCTAATAGGTAGAAGAGTCACTATTGTAGCCAATGGAAAAACCATTATATCGAACCAAAATATCGATAGTATGACCGGTGGGGCTTTGGATAATAATGAAGCCGAGGCGGGACCAATTATGATTCAAGGAGATCACGGTACGGTAGAATTCAGGAAATTGGATATAACTCCAATAACGAAAGGATAATTCTATATATCAACCAATAAAAAAGCCTCCAAAACTGGAGGCTTTTTTGTTTATTAATCTTCCCAGTTTAATTGGGTTATTAGTGCTAGTGCCTTTTCTTCTTCGTCCATATGCACATAAATTTCTATCAATTCTGGTAATGGTGAACCGAAACCAGCTAAGCGGGCCGATTCAGTTTCGTCTTTGAGTATGGGCTCGATGTCATTATCCTTTAAGGTAAGTTCAACCCTATGCGCCTCAATACTGTTTCCGCCAAAAACTTTTTTATAGTTTGAATCCATAATCTTTATTGTATGCTTTTATTTAAATCTTGTAAATAGTTGTTGAAATTACTAAAAGTAGCCGTCAATACTTTAATTTGCTCTTGTGCTTCTTTCCAATTTTTTTGTTCGATGGCTTCTCGGACACCGGGAAGCGTTTTTACGCCGTATCCTGTATAGAACCCAGGTGCATAGATCTGATGCTTGAACCAAGGTCTTCTTGGAAGTCCTTTTTCAGAAATCAGCATACGCTCAGCTTGCATCAATTTTTCGTTCAATTCCTCTTTTTTTTCTTTTGACAGTTTTGAAGTATCGAAACCTTGAAAGGTGTCAATACTTTCTTTAAGTGCTACTAACTCATTCTGCAATGGTGAAAAGTCTATGAACGGAACTATGTCTTTTTTAACCGCTTTCTTGTATTCTTTCGTTGGGTCTGCCGCTAATTGGTAAGCATTCTGATCGACCAATTTATTATGTAATTTTACTTCTTTACGCATTGATTCGGTTTCTTTGATAATTTCATCCAAATAACCGGATACAGTTGAATGCCATTGATCAAAATTCAAGGGAATGATATCTGCATTTGCCAAACGAAGGGTTATAAGACCAGCAGTATTGGCCAAGGCCACACCATAAGCGAATTCTGGATCTTTAAACCTTTTGTAATGTGGGTACGTATCATAAATCGTGTGATACTCACCGCCACCGCTTTCGCCGCCAAAACCCAAGTTCAATGCAGCAATACCGGCATGTTGAAGAAAAGGGGTGTAATCAGAACCTGAACCTAAAGCGTACAGGTCAAAAGAATCGTCACCACCATTGACCATATTTGCGGCAATTCTTCGCTCTTTTACAGATACTTGTGTCTGTGGATCTGTTATGGTACCTGCAACCTCGCCGACCATTGCCTGAAGGGAATGTGAACCACCCACACCAAGAAATCCGCGTGCGTTACCATCGGTATTGATATAGGCTACCACTTTTTCCTGAAGTTCCTTTTGATGATCCTCTACCCATTCTGTAGAACCTATGAGTCCGGGTTCTTCAGCATCCCAAGCACAATATACAATGGTGCGTTTTGGTTTTTGACCTTTTTTAGCAAGTTCACCTACGGCACGTGCTTCCTCCATTAGGGCAACCATACCACTTACAGGATCGTTCGCTCCATGAACCCAAGCATCATGATGATTACCGCGCATTACCCATTGATCAGGAAATTCAGATCCTTTTAAAGTTGCGATGACATTATGCGCAGGTACCAGTTTCCAATCGAACGCAAGTTTTAAGTGCACTTTGGCAGGACCTGGTCCGATATGATAGGTAATAGGCAAACCACCTCGCCAAGACTCTGGAGCTACGGTACCCTCCAAGGCTTCAAGAAGGGGTTGTGCATCCTCATATGAAATGGGTAATACTGGGATTTTAGTAATGGTCGGCGCATCTTTTCGATCTAATCGTTTCACGTCTTTCGTGGCTCCGTAGCCCGGGGTCAATACATCACCGGGATAGGTTGGCATATCCATCACAGAACCCCGTTGTACTCCCGTTTTGTTTTTATAGGCTCCTTTAGGATATACATCGCCTTGTCCATAACCATCATCTTCTGGATCGGAATAAATAATACAACCAATAGCTCCTTTTTCGGCGGCCAATTTTGGCTTGATCCCCCTCCAAGAACCTTGGTATTTCGCAATAACGATTTTACCTTCAACACTAATGCCAAGTTTTTCAAGTTCCTCATAATCTTTAGGAATTCCGTAATTGACAAAAACCAGCTCGGCTTCCACATCGCCATCAATTGAAAAAGCATTGTAACTGGGTAGTAAAGCCTCGCCCTGTGCTGTGTAAGGATCACCTTCTACAGGAACAGCTGTTAGTTTAGCCTTATATGAAGTTGGTCCTGTCAGTTCTAAAACGCGTTCTGTAGGGTAGGGGAATAGGATGTCATAGGTTTCGATTTTGGCATCATACCCCCATGATTTGAAAAGGCCTTGAATCCATTTTGCATTTTTTTCACCATACTCTGTTCCGACCCAATGGGGTTCCGCCGCCATTTGTTGCATCCATTTATCGAGGTTGGTAGCGCTGAGCTTTTCTTCAAAAGATTTTTCAAGTTCCAGTTCTTTAGTCGCGTTTTCAGGAGAAAACCCAATAATCGTATTTTGCGAAAGGCCTAAATAGAATGATAATAGAAAGAGGGAAGTTAGTATTGGTTTCATGATTTTTAATTAAAGATTTCAAGTTTAGTTTGTTTGTAAATTGATGGTTGTGCCGTTGTTAGCACTGTTTATAGCTGCTTGAAGAATTTCCATGACAACTATATTATTCTCTAATGTATAAACATTATATGGTTCTAATTTTAATCCTCCATTTATGACTGCGGCAAAAACAGAAAACGGATCATTAAAAGGCTCTGGTCTTTCATTGAAAAATAAGGTCTCTTCTGTGAAATCACTATAACCTTTAGAAAGCCTAACCCTTAACTGGATGGGATTATCTGAATAAATTACACCTTTTGTACCATACAGTTCCATATCCTTTCTACCAATGGGCCAATTCCAAGAAGGTTCTAATAGGGCCATTTCATTTTCATAAGTTAAAATTATAGTGGCATCATCCTCAACATTGGGATTGTTCTCAGGCTGTAGTTGTTGTTTAACGGCTGTTACGGTGCGTGGTTTTTTTCCTTTCATTAACCATGTCATCAGGTTCGCACCATAGCAGCCAAAATCCATTAGGGCACCACCACCATTTAATTCCTCGTCTGTCAACCATTCTAAAAATTCTTTGGAAACCCCAATTTTTTTAGGCCCTTTGTGGCCATCACGTATGATAACTTTACGTAAATCACCAATGGTGCCTTCTTCTAAAAGTTGGTTGGCCTTCACGTTTGTTTCATACCAAGAGGTTTCATAATTGGTGAGTACATGAATGTTATATTTTTTGGATAATGCCTCGATTTTCTTGACATCGGCAAAACTGGTAGCTAACGGTTTTTCGACCATAACATGTATTCCATTCGGAGCACATTTTTCAACAACATTAAGATGGTCTTTAATATTTCCGAAAGCGGCAATTGCATCGGGTCGTACTGCGGAAATCAACTCATCCATAGTATCGAAAACAATATTCATTGAGAAACCGTATTCTTTTGATAGTCTAGTAGCTAACTCTTTGTTGGTTTCAACAATGCCGACCACATTTATGTCGGTCTGCTTTTCACGACCAAGAATCCATCCCACATGACCATGTGTCAAACCTGCGACCCCTAATCTTAATGGCTTCTCTTGCGCTGTTGCATGTATAGAACATAGCATTATGTAAAGGAGAAATAGATATTTTTTCATTTTAAACTATTTTAATGATCGGACCAAGAATGATTAATGACTATTTTGCTCGGTCAAATTAGAACTTATAGTGAAGTTAAAGGTGCTTCCCTCATTTTCTTCGGATTCTACCCATATTCTTCCTTTGTGCAGATCAATTACTCTTTTGCAGCTATATAATCCTATTCCTGATCCTGAAAATTCACTTTGGTTGTGTAACCTATGAAAGGCGTTAAATATGTTTCCTTTCTGTATTTCAGGAATGCCAATACCGTTATCTTCAATGCTAAACATGTAGTAACCTGGTCGGGTATCTGAATGTATTGAAATTATGGGTTCTTTTTTAGTAGACCTGAATTTTAGAGCATTATCCAATAAATTTTGAAAAAGCATTCTTATTTCTCTTTCACTTCCTACAATTTTAGGCATCTCGCCAATTTTAATGATGGCTTTGGTTTCTTTTATTATTTCCGATAAATCACTTAGAACCTGCTCTAAGATCTCTCTACAATCGATCGTTCTCATTTGATTGGAATTACCTATTTCAGCATATTCTAGAAGACTATGCACTAAATTCGTCATTCGAAACGAATTACCTTGAAGGTGTTTTAAATAACCGGCAAGATTTTCTCCATTGGCCAACTGCGGCTTTTTTTGAAGTTCTTTGGCTATAGAGTTAATATTACTTAGCGGAGTTTTTAAATCATGGGTTACAATAAAAGTGAATTCCTCGATCTGTTTATTTTTTACGCTTAATTCGTGGTTTAAAATAGATAATTTTTTGTTTTGGTCCTTTAAGTTAGATTGCGCCTCTTTTAATGCTATCTCATTGGAAATTAGATTTTTATTGTTTTTTTCTAGAGCGTTCGTATACGTTCTGGTTTTTGTTTCATCATACATAAGAAATGTCAAGGAAAGCCAAGCTAATGAGGCTATAAACACAACAATTTCATCATAGGGTAAATTTATTGTACCTAATAGTGGTCCATACATGGTGATATAAATAGTAGGTAGAATAAAAGCTAAAACATCATATACCATAATGATGATTCTTAATTTAGGATTTTCTCGATATACGATAAATGTCAAAAAGGTCATGGTGGCTATACCGACTCCCTGGCCAAAAAAACCTCCTACCAGGCATATGGTCATCCCAAACATGGTGGGTGACATTGTTGTCATGTATATCCTAGTAGCCGAGAATAAGTTTAGGCGATTTAGGACAAGACCTATTCCAAAACCAATGGTGATGACGAAAGTTATTAGTTGTTCAATAAATGAACCAAAAATAACGGTACCAAGAAAGACTACAAATGCGCATGAGGTAGATATTAGTGTAATCAGACCAAAAACGTCTAATAATATGTCTTCTTCGGTAACTGAGTTTTGTTTAGAATTTTTTTCTACAGCCACATTTTTGTTTTTAAAACAATGTTTGATAAAATTTATTAAACCTTCGAATCCTGAGAATTAATAGATAATAGAGCTTAATCTTGATGAATAGATTTAAATTTTCTTAAATATAAGAAAGTCGTATAGTGAATACTAAGATTTTATATAAATTAAAAAAGACACAGTTTTGTGTCTTTTTTAATGCTTGAATTAAAGTTAATCCGTTACTATCAATTAGTGAAGAAACTAATTAAAGCTCCATAGGGATTTCCATCACTAAAACCTTGGCGGCTGTAAGTGCATTGATTGTAAAGGAATCGGTATCCCATATTCCAAATCCGTCTCTTTTGTTCAAATGCTGGTCATTGATCTTTAGTTCACCTTCGAGAACAAATATATAGACACCGTTTCCTTCTTTTTTAAGGGAATAGGTATCGGATTTTCCCTGTTCAAAATTTCCTAAATGAAACCAAGCATCCTGATGTATCCAAACTCCTTGATCTTCTGGGTCTGGAGATAGTATCTGGTACAAGCTATTTTTTGATTCTATATTCTTTATGGATATTTGATCGTAACGTGGGGTCACATTTTTCTTGTTCGGAAATACCCATATCTGAAGAAATTTAACCTGTTCATCCTGATTTTTATTGAATTCACTATGTGACACACCTGTTCCTGCACTCATTACCTGTACATCTCCCTCCCTTATTACAGTAGAGTTGCCCATGTCGTCCATATGCTGAAGATCACCTTCTAATGGAATGGAAATAATTTCCATATTGTTATGCGGGTGGGTTCCAAAACCCCTACCAGCAGCGACTGTGTCATCGTTAAGTACTCTTAATGCCCCAAAATTCATACGCTCAGCATTGTGGTAATTCGCAAAACTGAAACTGTGATAAGAATTTAACCATCCGTGATCAGCATGGCCTCTTGTGTCTGCTCTATGTAAAACCGTTTTCATTGTCAATCTATTCTTTAGCTTGAATAGTCGTAATTAACCGAAAAACTTTACAGTATATAGATCTGTTTAAAGCATTTGAGTTTTATGACATAGCTTCGTAATTGATTCATTCGACAGACTCTTTGACCCAAGTGAATCACAGGGTAATTTTATCCATACATTAACGTTATTGACAAAAAAAAAGCATTCATGACAAAACCAGTTGTTTTTCTACTTCTAGTATTTTTCACTATACATATACAGGCCCAAAATAGTTCTGATGCAGCAAAGCATATCGGGGCCGGAATAGTGATTGGGGGAGTGGGAGGATACGCCGCCCATAAATTGTTCGAGGGACGGCGAGGTTGGACGTGGGCCGGAGCCGTTGGGAGCAGTGTGGCTGCAGGTCTTGCGAAAGAGGGCTTATACGATAAGCCACGGGGAGCCGCTTGGGAAACAAAGGATGTGCTTTACACCACTTTAGGAGGTGTAATATCAGGCATGGCACTCGATGTACTGCTTAGGGATAGTAGAAGAAGAAGTGGTGGAGGCCGGGGTAAAAATTGTGGTTGTTTGGTCGTTCAATTCGATGATAAGGAAAATGATGTTTTGCCGCTATATAATCAAAATGGATCAGGAGACATCGCTTCTGCATTGCAAGCTTCCTATTTATTGAACTAGTTTATAAAAGGCCTTTGGCCTTTATTTCCAGGTATTTGTTAATAGTGTTCAGAGTTAAATCCTCGGGTTTGGTTAAAATGGTTTGTATGCCATAGTTGCGTAATTCGTTCACGACCAATTGTTTTTCAGATATGAATTTTTCGGCAATGGTCTGTTCAAAGATCTGCAATGTGGTATTTGCTTTTTCCTTAGCAAAGGCGGCTAGTTCTGTATTCTCAAAGAATATGACCACCAATAAATGTTGCTTCGCAATCGCTTGTAGATAAGGTAATTGTCTGTGCAGGGCATCTAGAGTTTCAAAATTGGTGTAGAGCAATAAAAGACTTCTTTGGGGTAGATTTCTTTTAACTTCAATGTATAACCTGCTAAAATCACTTTCTACAAAATTAGTTTTCAGATTGAACAAGGTTTCAAGAATAAGGCTCATTTGTGAGCTTCTGCGTTCTGCGGCCACCCTATTTTCTATTTTGTTACTAAACGAAAACATTCCGGCCTTGTCGTGTTTTTTTAGGGCTATATTACTGATGACCAAAGTGGCGTTTATGGCGTAGTCTAAGAGACTTAATTCATTAAAGGGCATTTTCATGACCCTACCTTTGTCGATAACAGAATACACTGGTTGCGATTTTTCATCCTGAAATTGGTTGACCATCAATTGACCTTTTTTCGCGGTTGCTTTCCAATTGATGTTTCGAATATCGTCACCTTGAATGTAATCTTTGATTTGCTCAAACTCCATCGTATGCCCTATACGTCTTATTTTCTTAATGCCATATTCAAAAAGTCGGTTGCTGAAGGCTAGCAAATCATATTTGCGTAGCTGTAAAAAAGAAGGATATACAGGCACTTCCTTATCGACGCCAAACCTGTATTTTCTAGATAATAGTCCAATAGGGGAGCTAGCGAATATATTTAAACTTCCAAAGCTATATACACCTCTCTCCGTAGGTCTAACCGAGTAGGAAAAGAATTTGTTTTCGCCACTTTTTAACCGACTAAATAGACCAAAATCCCTTTTTTGGAATTGAAAGGGAAGCTCATCGATTATCTTAAGAGCTGTTCTGAACAAATACTGATTTGTAATTTTAATCTGTATGCAATTTTCATCCCCGTTAGATAGTTTGTCAGGTACAGTTCTATCCGCAGTAATTTGTCCTTTTGATAGAAATAACAATAAAATATCTAGAAGGCTGAAAATTAAAAACAGGTAGAAAAGGGCTTTGGCGAGTAGTAATATATCCTCAAAAATGAACGATATAAGAAAGCAAACGATGATGCCCGATAGAACAAGAAAAAATCGTTTCTGAAGATAGATATGTTTGAACGCCTTTTTCACGATGTGTTATCTGGGTATTTCTATGGTTTGTATAAGATCGTGTACCACTTTTTCAGCCGTAAAGCCTTCCATCTCCCGTTCTGGCGTTAAGATAATTCGATGACAAAGAATAGGGGCAACGACTTTTTTAATATCATCTGGGGTAACGAAATCGCGCCCATTAATGGCCGCAACAGCCTTTGAAGCATCTAAAATGGCAATGGATGCTCTTGGCGAGGCCCCTAAATAAAGATTGGCATTGGTTCGGGTGTTATTGACAATTGCCGCAATGTACTTAAGAAGATTATTCTCAACAATAATATTCCTAATGGTGTTTTGATACGTTGCTATTTGAGCTGCGGATAGGACAGAATTTACCAATGCCTCAATAGTCGTGTTTTTCTGCCGATGCTTATGTTCCAAGATTTGAATCTCTTCTTCTAAGGTGGGATATTTTACATTGATCTTGAACAAGAAACGGTCTAATTGTGCTTCCGGTAATCTATAGGTCCCTTCCTGTTCCACCGGATTTTGTGTAGCAAAAACTAAAAACGGGGGCTGCATTTCGTATGCATTGCCATCAATGGTAATTTGTCTCTCCGCCATTGATTCGAAAAGAGCGGCCTGGGTTTTTGCGGGGGCGCGGTTTATTTCATCGATTAAAATAATATTCGAAAATATAGGCCCTTTTTTGAATTCGAATTCAGACGTTTTTACATTGAAAATAGAAGTTCCTAAAATATCACTGGGCATTAAATCTGGGGTAAACTGTATACGACTAAAGTCTACGTTTAAGGTTTTTGCTAATAATTTGGCCGTAATGGTTTTTGCAACACCCGGCACACCTTCGATTAGTGAATGTCCATTGGCCAAAATGGAGACAATCAATAGTTCTATCATTTCTTGCTGACCGATGATGACCCTGCTTAATTCTGCTTTTACTTGTGCGACAGATTCCTGAAGTTTTGTGAGATCTATTCTAGCATCAAATTCCATTGCTGTGCCCTCTTGTATATTATCTTCCATGCGATTGTGTAAAGGTGTTTATTTTTTTTGAAAGCGTTATCGTATCGTTTTCCGAGTGAAAAGGTTTGTTTTTCAGTCCTATAATGAATTCAATTAATTGTTTCGTTTCTTTTAAATGATTGCCCGACTTTACCGATAACTGTGTGATGAAATTTTCGTCCAGTATCGTAGTATTCATATAATAGTTACGCCTTACAAAGGACAAAAAGAAATTTATTTTTTTACCGTTCAAGTCTGTGTAATCTTTGTTTTGATGATAAAGAGAACCTACGGTACGAGTGAATTCTACCGATGAATTTTCCAAGGGTTTTAGTATAGGTATAATTCGCTGTTCACGTTTTGATTTAAAGACTACGAAAAGCAATAAACCAACAATTGCAAGATAATAGGCCCATTTTAAAGCGGGTTGATTCAAAACAAAACGCATAGGTGATGTTATGATAATACGACCGCTTTTTTTATAATTATCCCAATACAAATGGCCATCTTTGAGATAGGAAAAAGTTTGGGTAACATATTTCTGATTATCGGTGAGTACATAGTAATTGGTAAATGCCACAGGTAAGGTGTTGATTAGAAAACTTCCCTCACCAAAATTGGTCTTTATAAAATTTGGAACTTTTTTAACGGTACGCTCCTCGTTGTTTAAAAAGGAATTATCCTTAAATTTCAGATGACCTAATATTTCAGTATGAATTGTATCTATACTGGCGAAATAGGCTGGATACACTCCTCGTTCAAAGATAGACGAATCGCTTTTAAAACTATGGTGGGTAAGGTCGACAGTGACCGAATCTTCACTGAAACCATAGTGTCGTTCAATTCTAATATTCAATGTATCTGCTAAAGGTCCACCTAATTCGCTGGCCGCCAGAAATACCTGATTTCCACTGGCGACAAAGTTCAAAAGTTGGTTGACTTCCTGTTGGTCTAATGCCACAAAATCATTGATCATCAAATAACTAGATGCGTGATTCGAATCTCTTTTGATCAATACATCATAGACACTTTCTTCAACGGTCTCAATTTTACTATTAGGAAAAAGAGTGGGCAATTCATTGAAAAGAACAAAACAGCCAAAAGGAATTTTTGAAGTAGCCGTGTAGGACGGGCGCCAATTGATGGGTTTGGGGCGTACAATTTCAGTTACGATGATACCCAGCAGAACCATTACCAAAAGACCTAATATGATTTTTGTACGTCTTTCCAAATTACTGGGGTATTCGGTTGTTTATGGATTCAAAATCCAATACGATTTTTTCATAATTCAGTTGATCTATGGCCTGTTCGCCATACCAGATATGGTCATACAAATACGCTATTTTTTTGAATTTTGCTTGTAATGGCCTTGATGTTATTTCGTTTAGATAATCTGAATTCGTTTTGTCATAATGCCATTGAATACAATCTTTTTTTGATAGCCATTGTAACGTAAGTAAAAATTGATATCTAATAGCCGAGCGGTAATCTTCGTTTTCCAAGGCGACGTTTAGCAGATTGTTGATGTCAATAGTTTCGATATGTTGCTCGGTAAGAATAGGGTCATTCAAAGTTTTCGCTTTTTTAGTGAAAAGGGAATTGAAACGTTCATTGGTGAACATCTTCACTAATAAATAAATGGCCAAAAGCGCCATTAACCCATAAATAAGGTATTCTAGTAATTGAAGTATTTGTGGTGATAGCTTAATACCAAAAATGCTGTACAATCCCTTTCCGATCCAGTTAAGGAACCGTGCCAAAAGATTTTGTGACTCTCCGGTTTTGGTAGTGTAATTAAATTCTTCTCCCGAGTATTTCTGGAAAATGTTTTTGCTAAAGTTTCGGGGTAATACAACCGATGAAGTATCGATATGAACCTTAGAACTATCACGCGCCTGTTGCGCAAAAGAACAAAGGCCGACCAAATAAAATAGAAAGAGTATAAATTTTTGTTTCAAACTATTCTTTTAATCCTATTTGTTCAATTCGTGCCCGGGTACTTTCATTATAGGTTTTCTCATGTAATGCGTAATATAGAATTCCATTGACAAATTGTGTCAAACATTGTCCGTAAACGAGTATAATTAGTATTAAACAGGTGGATATCGTATAGATTACCGTAGTAACGATAGAGTGTCCATAATCTACGTCGTTTTCAACGACATGAAAGGTGTAGACACCAATGATTATTCCAGGAACGATTAGCGTGATCATAAGTAAAATACCAAGTAGTAGGCCTAAAATAAAATTTACACCGACAGATTTCCAGAAATTAGAGGAAACCAAGCGCCAACCTTCACCTAAGGCTTCAGCCACCCCTTTTTTCTTGTCTAGCATATCATAAAATGAAACACCGACCCATGCCGATACAAAGAACTGTAATGCGTATTGCACAAAAATTCCTAATATGGGTATAATGGCCAAAATAATGGCGACAATAACAAAAACGGAATATAGGGGAATAAGCAGTAATACAAATAGCACAATGTTTCCAAATTGATCTTTCACATAATCCCAAACCTCTTTTTTGTCAAAGGTATTGGTCTTGGTTTCCACATATTTAACCATATAGCCACTAGCTAAAGAATAGTTCAAAATCGCGATCAAAAGAAAGATTATAAAGAATAGAAGACCTCCGCATATTAAATAGATATAATAATTCTGGTCTATAGTATCCATTCCGGTAATACCATTTGGGTTAGACTCAAAAGCGATCAATCCTATAAAACCAGATACCAATAAATAGCTGGTAATCAAAAGCCCTACTAAAAATATACCATTGTAGCTAACAAAAACATTAGTGAAATTTTTAATATTCTGTTTAAAAAAGTCAAAGTAAACTGAAATGATGTCTCCAAAATCACGGTTTACCCGTAATGGTATGTAATTGTCTTTCATGTTTTTTATTAAGTAAGATGGGGTATATCCAATAGTAATAAAGTATCAATAGTAAAGATGAGCCAATAATTAGAAACGCAAGCCAATTGGGCATATGGGTATATCGGGTTATAAATCCTTCGATAAACCCGGCAATGATAAAAAAGGGAATGGTGCTTACCACTACTTTTAGTCCATCTTTGGCTCCTTTCATGAACGAAACACGCCTGGAATATGTTTTCGGAAAAAGAATGCTGTTCCCCATAATTAGACCGGCACACCCGGCAATGATAATAACCGATATTTCTATGGTGCCATGCAGCCAAATCTGTTTATTGGCTTCAAAGAAAACCCCTTTGGTGTAAAAAAAAGTCACGAAAGCCCCAAGCATGATGCCGTTGCTAAACAGAATGTACGCTGTGCCAATACTGGTAATGACACCAAAGGAAAATGCCAAAAAAGCGACCCGAATATTATTTATGGTGATTCCCAGAAAACTACCTATTTCGCTGCCGCCTTTGTAAATGGCGGCAGGATCCCCATTGGCAATATTATTGAGTGTTTCATTCACATAGGCATCACCTAAAATAAGGCGTACGAAAGTTGCATCGTTCAGGGCAGATATAGAGCCGATTGCCGAGGCAACTATAAAAATCAAAAAAGCGGTGCCTAAGGTTTTATGGTATTGCTTGAAAAACAAGGGAAATTCGGTTTTCCAAAAATTAAAAATACGGTTTTGGCTCTCTTTTTTATTTTTATAAATCTTTTGATGGGCCTGAGAAGCTAACCCGTTTAGATACAATAAAGTCTTACTTTCTGCGTAATACGTTTGCGCATAGGCCAAATCATTGGTGAGTTGAATATAACCATTGGCGAGTTCATCGGGATTTGTGTTCGATCCAAGGTTAATGGCTTTTTCAAATGCTATCCATTTTTCCTTATTTTGCCTTACAAAAGCGGCTTCACGCATAGATACTATTTACAATGTTAAATTTAGGACTTAATGAATAACCTTCAAATCAATACAACGCAAAATGTCAATCTTAATTATACCATAGTTAGTATTGGTGAGCGTATTGTGGCATTTTTTATAGATGCTTTTATTTTATATCTCTATGCTATTCTGGTGAATTTAATTGGGGACGCCATCGGCTACTTGTATGATGACCGATGGACACAAAGGGGATTGGTAGCATTGATTTTCTTACCGGCCATGGGCTATAGTCTTCTCATGCACATTATTTTTAATGGTAGGACCGTGGGCAAAATGTTGCTTAAAATGAGAGTTGTGAAATTAGATGGTTCTTCGGTACATTGGAGTAATTATTTGGTGCGCTGGATGTTGCGGTTGGTCGATATTTGGTTGTTCGTTGGGTCAATAGGAATTTTGACGATTCTCTTTTCAGAAAAACGGCAACGATTGGGGGATGCTGCGGCAGGGACCGTGGTTATAAGTACAAAGAGTAAAACAAAGGTTTCCCATACTATTTTAGAGGAAGTTGAGGATACCTATATACCTCAATTTTCAAATGTTACTTTGTTGACCGATAAGGATATACGATTGATCAAAGAAACGTTTCATATAGCCAAGAAAAGTAATGATTTTAAAACCTTAAAGGCTTTGAGGGACAAGGTGGATAGTATTTTACAGACCAATTCCGTATTATACGACAAACAATATCTGGATACCGTCTTAAAGGATTATAATTACTATACACAACAAGCATAAGTTATGTTTTACTTTGTTATTGATATTTTAGGTACCATAGCTTTTGCGATTTCTGGGGTTTTGGTAGCTATGGAAAAGAAATTAGACGTTTTTGGCGTCTTGATCATTGCTTTCGTTACCGCCGTTGGTGGTGGTACATTGCGAGATCTTTTAATTGGAACTAGGCCTGTAGGATGGTTAATGGCACCCATGCATTTGCTCATTATTTCGGCAACTGTAATTCTCGCCATATTTTTTGTGAAGCAATTGAAATATGTTAGAAAATCACTTTTCCTTTTTGATACTATAGGCATTGGGCTTTATACGATGGTAGGTGTTGAAAAGGGCTTGGCCGCCGACCTGTCGCCAATTATGTGCATTGCGCTGGGTACTATTACGGCTTGTTTCGGTGGTGTCATACGCGATATTCTATGTAATGAGATACCGGTTATATTCAGAAAAGAGATTTATGCCACTGTTTGCATTTTAGGAGCGATGGTCTATTTTTTGCTCATTCAATTTCCGATAAATACTGCAGTTGCCCAGACAATAGGTATTTTAACTATTATTGTAATGCGAATTTTGGCCGTTAAGTTTAAAATTTCTTTGCCTAATATCTACAGGGGATAGGGTGAAAATCATTTTGCAATTTAATTTTCTGTCAACTGTCAATTATTCCACAACCTCCGCCTTTTCGATATAGATGTTCTGCATGGGCCAATCACCTTCTCCTACGGGTTGGCTATTTATTTTATCGACAACGTCCATTCCTTCGATGACCCTGCCAAAAGGAGTGTATTCGCCATCGAGGTGATAAGAGCCAGGTTTCGTCACTACAATAAAAAACTCAAAAGGAGATGCTAGCATATGTGGGTTATCACGCTCGCTACTGGGCATCGATATGGTGCCTCTATGGTGGCTGTGACCTTTACGGGTATCTGGCGGTAAGAGATACCTACCAATTTCGCTCCTTTTTTTCCCTGTTTCTACATCATCCGAATTACCGCCTTGAATGATAAAATCCTTCACAACTCTATGAAATTGGGTACCATTAAAGTATTTCTTTCTAGTCAGATAAATGAAGTTTGCCCTGTGATAGGGTACATTTTTATAAAGTTCAATTACGAAACTACCAAAATTGGTGGTTATTTTTACCTTGTTAGCTTTCAACGTTTTTTCGTAGTTGAAAAAGAAATCAATGGCGTTATCATCTGTAAGTTCGAATTTATCTTCTTTCTCGACTATTGAAGTGGTATCAACTTGTGTAGAATCTACAGTTTCTGACGGTTCAGAAATTGCACTTTCAGCTTTCTTAGAACTATCTTTGCAGGAAAGGGTTAGTACTACGGAAATTAAAAAAAAAATAGAACGTTTACGTGATTTCATGGATTTCGATTTTTTTGAACAACGGATATCAAAAATAAAAAATCTACCGCTACCAGGGGAGGCTTCCCAATACAAAATGGCACCAGAAGGTAGATTGCAAGAATTGAAAAAGCTAGCATTGGAAAAGCAAAATCCAAGGAAAGCTGCGGTTATGGCCTTGTTCTATCCGACAGTTGAAAAAAAAACCAATCTGCTGTTCATCCTTCGTAAGACTTATAAGGGAGTGCATTCCAACCAAATTGGCTTTCCTGGTGGTAAAGAAGAGAAGTCCGATATCGGCCTTTTGACAACGGCGCTTAGAGAAACGCATGAAGAAGTAGGGGTTGCTCCCAATGATATTACGGTCGTAAAAAAAATATCCAAAATTTTCGTTCCGCCGAGTAATTTTATAGTGCAACCGTATATAGGGCTTTACAGAAACCCAAAACCTTTTATTAAGCAAGATGATGAGGTGGAACTGATTTTAGAGGTTCCCATAGTAGATTTTTTGGATGAGGCTAACATAGTTCTTGAAAAACTGAGTACTTCCTATGCCACAAATATTGAAGTACCGGCCTTCAAATTAAATGGTTATATTGTCTGGGGAGCAACGGCAATGATGTTGAGCGAGATTAAAGAATTGATAAAGCAAGTGTTATAATTGATATTTAATTATTTTAGCATTTATGGGATTATTTAAGAAGAACCCTTTTGGGCATAATCTATTTTTGAAAAAATGGCTGATCCGTATTTTGGCCGTATTTTCACATCAACGCTATAAGCGTTTCAATACATTAGAAATTGATGGTTCTGAAATTATTAGGGCGTTGCCCGATAAAAATGTGTTGTTTGTGAGTAACCATCAAACCTATTTTGCGGATGTGGTTGCTATGTTCCATGTATTCAATGCAAGTTTAAGCGGTAGGGAAGATTCCATAAAAAACCTGGGTTACATTTGGCAACCCAAATTAAATATGTACTATGTCGCAGCTGCCGAAACCATGAAGAAAAGCCTTCTTACCAAAATCATGGCCTATGCAGGATCCGTTAGTGTTGAGCGTACATGGCGGGCACAAGGTCAGGAAGTAAATCGACAGGTTAAAATGAGTGATATTTCTAACATTGGCAAAGCTTTGAACGATGGATGGGTGATAACCTTTCCACAAGGCACCACCACCCCTTGGAAACCTTTACGCAAAGGAACCGCACATATCATTAAAAAATACAGACCTGTAGTGGTTCCTGTTGTGATAGATGGCTTTAGGCGTTCTTTCGATAAAAAGGGGCTTCGCATTAAGAAAAAGGGAATTTTACAGTCTATGGTTATCAAGGAGCCTTTAGAGTTTGATTATGATAATGAATCTACCGATTCGATTATTGAAAAACTTGAATATGCCATTGAACAGCATCCTTCCTTCTTAAAAGTAATATCAAAGCAAGACCTTTTGGCCTATGAGGAGGAGAATAAGCAACGCAAATGGAAACCTTCCTAGATTTCTAGTTGCCTTAATTCATTATAGTTTTTCTTGAGTTTTCTTAATAAAAGACCATATAAGAGAAAGTATACGCCACCCATAAAAAGGGTTAGTAAAATTCCAAAAATACCGATGGAGAGCATTATGGTGATTTTAAGTTTTTCGGAAGATATTTTTTCTATGCCTTCTTGCAATTCTGGAAAAGCCTCGGCAATATTGTCGTTCAAATAAACTCCGACAATCATTATGATTATCGTCAGCATGATCATGGAAAGAGAGAATATTACATAGTGTTTGACAGTTTTTCTAGTACGGATAATTTTCTTCATTAAGTATTTTGAATTATCCAATACCGAAATTTCCTTAAACCTCTGATAGAACTGAAAAATAAAGTAAAAGGCTACGCCATAAGTAAACAATGACATATAGAAAAGATATTTTGACACCCCTATTCGCTCATAGATTTCCATGCCTTCTTGCATCGAAGGTAAAAGGTACAGTAAGTGAGGTAATGTAAATTCCAAAATACTGATAATCAGTATCCATTTGACAATGGAAGATGATCGTTTCCAAATCATTTTATGGATATCTTCATAGCTAAGTTTAGGAACATCGAATTCCTTCCTCTGCCAATCTTTTTTTAGTAACTCCAATTCATCCGTCATATTCTTATGGATTCAAAATGGTTTTTAATTTTGTTTTGATACGGTTCATTTTCACACGTGCGTTCACTTCTGAAATCCCCAAGGTATCTGCTATTTCAGTATAATTTTTGTCTTCTAAATATAAAAACACCAATGCTTTATCTACATCGCCCAATTGCTTTACGGCCTTGTACATCAATTTAAGTTGTACTTCTTCGGTTTCATCATATTCATCGGCCTTTATTTTAAAAATCACCGATTCATAATCAGCGGTATCGATTCTTTTTTTATTTTTTCGGTACAGGGTAATCGCAGTGTTCAAGGCTACCCGATACATCCACGTACTAAATTTTGCCTCACCCCTAAATTTGGGATATGCTTTCCATAGTTGAATAGTGATTTCCTGAAACAGATCGTTGTGAGAGTCGCGGTCGTTTGTGTAGAGGGTACACACCTTGTGGACAATATTTTGGTTGTCCTGCAGCTCGGTCACAAATTTGTGTTCCAGATCCTTATTCACTAGTGGTTGGTTGTTCTTACGTAGTTAGTCTTATGAAAGTTTTATTTGTTACAAAAAGTTCGAAGTACTATGAATAAAAAAAGTGCTCAAGGAAAACTTGGCACTTTTTTATAATGATCAATTGAAATTTAGTTCCTGTAATCCAATGCGGGAGCTCTATCCCCTAAAAGAGGGATGTATTTAAAATCCGGTCCTCTTTTTTCCAAGAACTCTTCTTTTGCGGCGGCTACCAATTTTTTATCCTTGAATAGATCGATGGCTGTCATTGTAAGTGTTTTGGCGGCAACCATCATTCCTTTTTTACCAATAGACGTTCCGCCTGCGGCAACCGCCTGCCAGCTATGCGCCGGTGTTCCCGGAACCCATGTTGCGGTTCCTAGACCAACGGTTGGTACTGTAAAACTTACATCGCCTACATCGGTTGAGCCGTATGCTCTAGCCTCAGTTTTGTAGGGTTGTACATTTTTGGCCACATCTAGATCCGCTTTTTCCATCCCTAAAGTCTTTGCGATTTTATCTGCGAATTCTTTTTCTTCAGCTGTATATTCGATACCCCCAACGTCAGATAAATTATCATGCATCAATTTTTGAAGGGTAAGGTTTGGTAGCAATTCGTGTGTACCGCCGATCATTTCATAATCCATAGTCGTACCTGTCCCTAATGCCCCACCTTCTGCAGCTTTTACCAAACGGTCAAAAATATCGATAACTACATCACGGTTATTGTGACGTACGTAATAATAAACTTCTGCAAAATCGGGAACTACATTAGGAGCTTTGCCGCCATTGGTTATAACATAATGTATTCTTGCTTCTTGTGGTATATGCTCGCGCATCATATTCACCATGATGTCCATGGCTTCAACAGCATCTAAAGCAGAACGACCTTTTTCAGGTGACCCGGCTGCATGGGCAGAAACTCCATGAAATCTGAACTTTGCCGATTTATTCGCTAAAGCGGCACCTGCACTTGCCGCATTTTGAGCACCTGGATGCCAGTGAAGGGCAATGTCAACATCGTTAAAAAGGCCTTCACGTACCATATAGACTTTACCCGATCCACCTTCTTCGGCAGGAGTTCCATAAAATCGTATGGTTCCTTGCTCTTTGTTCGCGGCCAGCCAATCTTTAGTAGCAATAGCAGCGGCGGCAGATGCAGTTCCGAAAAGATGATGACCACAGGCATGACCAGCTGCCATTCCTGCAGATTCCTTTTCTGGAACTGCTTTTTGTGATAGTCCTGGTAGGGCATCAAATTCACCCATTATAGCTATTACGGGGCTTCCACTGCCGTATTCGGCAATAAAAGCGGTAGGGATACCGGCTACACCTTTCTTGATACTAAAACCCGCATCTTGTAATGTTTTTTGCAAAAGACCTGAACTTTCGTTTTCTTGATAGCCCATTTCCGCAAACTCCCATATATTTTGGGCTATGTTTCCATAGACCTCACTTTTTTGGTCTAGATTTTTAATAATTTCCTTTTCACTTTTTTGCGCTTGTAGCGAAAAGACCGAAGTACTTAATGCCACCAGTAGAATTAGGGGTTTTTTCATTTTCATTTTGGTTTGAGTTAGGAGCTAAAGATACTAAAAACACAATATTGTTTTAAAGTAGAATCCCATTTGTTTAATTTTACCCTTAAGCTCTTAACTATGAACATACCTCTTTCCAGCTATCCTAGAATCGTTATTATAGGTGGTGGTTTCGGCGGAATCTCTCTTGCTAAAAAATTACGTGAAAAAGAAGTACAGGTCGTACTTCTTGATAAGAACAATTATCACACCTTTCAACCTCTACTTTATCAAGTTTCTACAGGTGGTTTGGAGCCCGATTCTATTGCATATCCGTTGCGCAAAGTATTGATAGGGTATGAAAATTTTTACTTTCGATTGGCCGCGGTGAACGAGGTCGACCCAAATAAAAAAATCATTTATACGAATATAGGGGAATTGACCTATGATTATTTAGTGGTTGCCACTGGCGCTGAAACCAATTTCTTCGGAAATACCGAAATCGAGAAAAATGCTATGGCGATGAAGTCGATTCCTCAATCACTAAATCTTAGGAGTTTGATTTTGGAAAACTTTGAACAAGCACTTTTGACCGACGATTACCATGAACGCGATGCTTTAATGAACTTTGTCATTGTAGGGGGTGGACCAACGGGAGTAGAGCTTGCTGGAGCTTTGGCAGAAATAAAAAAAGGAATATTGCCCAAAGATTATCCTGATCTTGATACCCGCAGGGCGCAGATCAATCTCATTCAAAGCGGTGACAGATTGTTGGATGGTTTTAGTGACAGGGCCTCTAAAAAAGCAGAAGATTTCTTGGAGGAATTAGGAGTGCAGGTTTGGAAAGGCGTTCGCGTAACCGGTTATAACGGAAAAACAGTTACGACCAAAACAGATTTGGTTTTTGAATCTGCGGCCGTGGTCTGGGCGGCGGGTGTAATGGGGGCGAATATTAAAGGTTTGGATTCAGAGGAATTAATCGTAAGGGGTAATAGAATTAAAGTGAACGAGTTCAATCAGGTCATTGACTTTCCTGATATTTTCGCTATAGGTGATATTGCTTGTATGTTCAGTGAAGACAATCCGCGAGGTCATCCTATGGTAGCCCAACCAGCTATTCAACAAGGAAGGCTTTTGGGTGACAATCTTATCAACTTGATTGAGAATAGGCCTATGGAGCCTTTTCAATATAAGGACAAGGGAAGTATGGCCACTGTAGGTAGAAACAAGGCGGTCTGCGATATAGGAAGGTATAGATTTCAAGGGGTCTTTGCCTGGTTTGTATGGATGTTCGTCCACCTATTCTTTTTGATCGGCTTTAGAAATAGAATGGTAGTATTCATCAATTGGGTATACAACTATGTGAAGTTTGATAGAGAGGCGCGCTTGATTATAAGACCTTATAAAAGAGATTATAGCCAGTTTAAGGATTAGACTCGGTCGAATCTCTTTATTTTCTCGGATGGTAGCGGTTCATGACCTCGGCCAAATGGCTTCTATCTACATGCATATAGATTTCTGTAGTTGTAATACTTTCATGGCCCAGCATTTGTTGAATGGCCCTTAAATCGGCGCCATTTTCCAATAAGTGTGTTGCAAATGAATGTCTAAACGTATGCGGGCTAATACTCTTTTGCAATCCTATTTCATCTGCAAGATTTTTTACAATAGTGAAAATCATGGCCCTGGTCAATTGTTTTCCTCTTCGGTTTAAAAATAGAATATCCTGAAAACCTTCTTGAATTTTTAGATGAACCCTAACCGTATTGCGATAGATGTCAATATATTTTTTGTTAACGGAACTAATGGGCACAAAACGTTGTTTATCGCCTTTCCCTGTTACTTTAACAAAGTCTTCCTCAAAATAAAGGTCGGATATTTTTAAACCGATAAGCTCTGAAACACGTAATCCACAGCCATATAAAGTTTCTAACATGGCTCGGTTACGTTCACCTTCGGGGGAACTCAAATCGATAGCTCCGATCAACCGGTCTATTTCTTTTTCAGAAAGGGTGTCGGGCAGTTTACGGCCTATTTTGGGAGATTCGATTAAATCTAAAGGATTATCCTTTCTATAATCTTCGAATATCAAATAGTTAAAGAAGCTCTTCAGTCCCGATATAATTCGAGCCTGCGATCTTGGATTTACCGCTTTGGCAATTTCATAGATGAACTGTTGCACTGTGCCTTTGTCAATTTGCAGTGGACCATCGGTTATTGTATGTGATTGTAAAAAAGCGATTAGTTTTTCGATATCCAAGGTATAGCTTTGAATAGAGTTCTTTGACAGCCCCCTTTCTAATTTAAGATAGTGTTTGTAATCATTAAGTGCCTGCTTCCAATTCATGGTGACAAAGATACAATGCTTCAAAGATTTGTGGTTACTATCATTAGCTGACCCGCCTTATGGGTAAAAGCTAATCACTATTTTATACTAATAGTACGTGCACTGCGTTTTAGATTGATTAACTAGTAAATCATGAATAAAAGTATACTTGTTATTTTATTTTCAGTCATTTGCGTAAACATAAATGCGCAAGAGGGGTTCAAATTAGGAGTCCAGGCCGGCTTGCCTTTTAATGATTTTAACGAGGCACTTAGTGTTGTGGTCGGTGCTGATGTATCCTATATGTATCCTTTGGGAGAAGTAGTGGATGTTGGTCCTTCTGTTGGGTTTCTTCATGGGTTTGCAGAAACATTTCAATCCAATATAGTAAAAGATGATTTGGTGTCCGTAGAATTTATTCCGCTATCAGCAGGATTTCGTTTTTGGACTTCCAATGATTTTTCATTCGGCGGTAATGCAGGTTGGGCGTTAGGTGTTAATGAGGGGAATGATGGGGGGTTATATTATAGGCCTATGATTGCGTATTTGATGAGCTCAAGTGTTGAGGTCAATTTTTCTTATACAGGTATTGAATTGGACAATGCGACCTGGTCAACGCTTACTTTGGGCATCGTCTATAATTTTGAGCCAAAATACAGAACCCGTCGGTAGTTCTATCTTTGGTTCCGAAAAATTTCACTTCCTTACAATACCTCTAAAAAGTTACGTCAACATTTGTTACTTTTGAAGCATGAAGATTATCATTATCAATGGCCCAAATTTAAATCTATTGGGTAAAAGGGAGCCCGAAGTTTATGGTTCCGATACGTTTGAAGATTATTTTTCAAAGCTTCAATTTAAGTTCAAGGAAATTGAGTTGGAGTATTTTCAATCCAATATTGAAGGAGAGTTGATTTCCAAGATTCAGGAAACCGGTTTCACTTATGATGGTATCGTATTGAATGCAGCTGCGTACACCCATACATCGGTCGGTATAGCTGATGCGATAAAGGCCGTAGAGACTCCGGTGGTTGAAGTGCACATATCCAATACGCACAAACGCGAAGAATTTAGGCACGTTTCTTATATTTCGCCGGTAGCTATAGGGGTTATTCTAGGTTTTGGTCTTAAAAGTTATGACTTGGCCATTGAAAGTTTAAAAAACTAATTTATACGTCTTTAAAATTCTTTAACATCTACCGAGGTGTAATTCTTCGTACATAGTAAAAAGCCTAATTACTATGAAAAAAGTATGTCTTATTTTTTTAGGAACATTTGTGTTGCTAAATTTTTCTTGTTCTGACGACAACGACCTAACCCTCACTCCGATTCCTGAAAACTCAATTGTACTTTCCAATGCTTTTCCGAATCTAACTTTTTCAAAACCGTTAGATTTTCAGAGTCCAGCTGATGGTACCGACCGGGTTTTTGTCGCGGAACAAGGTGGTCTTATAAAAGTTTTTGAGAACACTACCTCTGCAGAAGCGTACAGTGATTTTTTAGATATTTCTAGTAAGACCGTAAGCACAAGTGAATTGGGACTTTTGGGTTTTGCTTTTCATCCGGATTATAAGAGTAACGGATTTATGTATGTAACCTATACACCAAGTGAGAATTTATCGGTGATTTCAAGGTTTAAAGTATCTGATACCGATGCAAATCGTATAGACGCATCAAGTGAACTGGTTTTATTGGAAATTTCCCAACCTGAAACGAACCATAATGGAGGTCAGTTAGCTTTTGGCCCTGATGGATATTTATACATAGCATCAGGAGATGGAGGAGGTGCCGGAGACCCTAATGGGAATGCTCAAAATCTAGGAAGTCTTCTGGGTAAAATTTTAAGGATCGATGTGGATAATGCGGAAAATGGACTTAATTATGGAATTCCGTCAGATAATCCCTTTGTTGACGATACGGCGGCAAGGCCTGAAATATTTGCTTACGGATTAAGGAATCCATGGCGATTCAGTTTTGACTTTAAGACCAATACAATTTGGGCCGGTGATGTAGGTCAAGGAGAGCTAGAGGAAATTGACCTTATTGAAAAAGGAGGTAATTATGGTTGGAATATTCTTGAAGGAACTTCGTGTTATACAGCCTCTAATTGTGATAAGGAAGGTACTGTACCTCCAATTTTCGAATATAATCATGATGCGAATGACAAGTCGATCACCGGGGGTTATGTCTACCGAGGAACTGCTTTACCAGAGTTGAACGGGTATTATATTTATGGGGATTTTGTATCGGGCAGAATATGGGCCTTGAACCCGCAAGGAAATAATCAGTTATTGTTGGAGACCGGTTTGGCGATTTCCTCATTTGGAACAGATGCGGACAATGAATTATACGTCTGTAGTTTTGATGGAAAAGTAAATCGTTTGACTTTGGGCAACTAGCGAATGGGTCGGGTCTCTGTTTTTAAATATTTTTCTTCAATGTAGAACGTGGCAAAAGGTAGTAAAGAGGCGATAAGTACAATACTACCAAGTTTGAAAGACCATTTCTTCTGGAACCAGAAAAATAGGGCCAATAAAACATAGAGAATAAATAGGACTCCGTGGGCATAACCCACGAGCTTATTAGGACCGGGAATCTCGGCCCAATATTTTAACGGCATGGTTACTCCGAACAACGCCAAATAGGAGATTCCTTCTAAAATTGCCGTTGCTCGAAATAATTTTAACATGCTAATATATTTTTTTGAATTTTATAAATGTATTACCTCATCATAAGCAGCTGCTACGGCTTCCATGACGGCCTCACTCATCGTTGGGTGAGGGTGAACGGCTTTAAGCACTTCATGCCCTGTGGTTTCTAGCTTGCGGCCTAAAACAGCTTCGGCGATCATATCGGTAACACCGGCTCCGATCATATGGCAGCCCAACCATTCGCCATACTTGGCATCGAAAATCACTTTTACAAAGCCGTCAGAAGCTCCAGATGCTTTTGCCTTACCACTTGCCGAGAACGGGAATTTTCCAACTTTTATATCGAACCCTTTTTCGCGTGCTTGTTTCTCTGTCAATCCTACAGAAGCAATTTCAGGGGAGCAATAAGTACAACCGGGAATGTTTCCATAATCCAATGGTTCTACATGCATTCCGGCAATTTTTTCCACACAAAGAATCCCTTCTGCGGAAGCCACGTGCGCCAAGGCTTGACCCGGAGTCACATCACCAATCGCATAATACCCTGGGATATTGGTTTGATAATAATCATTTACCAAAATTTTGTCGCGATCGGTAGCAATACCAACGTCCTCTAAACCTATGTTTTCAATATTTGTTTTGATCCCGACTGCCGATAATACGATGTCGGCTTCTAAAATTTCTTCTCCTTTGGCTGTTTTTACGGTGGCTTTTACCCCATCTCCAGAAGTATCTACAGAAGTAACCTCTGCTGAGGTCATTATTTTAACACCTGCTTTCTTAAAACTTCTTTCCAATTGTTTGGAAACATCCTCATCTTCAACAGGCACGATATTCGGTAAATATTCTACCACGGTTACTTCAGTACCCATAGCATTGTAGAAATAAGCGAATTCGATACCTATAGCTCCACTACCCACAACGATCATTTTCTTGGGTTGCTCATCCAATGTCATGGCTTCCCTATACCCGATGATTTTTTTGCCGTCTTGGGGCAAGCTAGGCAACTCACGGCTTCGTGCACCAGTGGCAATGATAATATGTTGGGCACTATATTCGGTCTCTGAACCATCTTCCGCCTTGACCGAAATTTTCTTTCCGGACTTTAATGTACCGTAACCTTTTATGACCTCTATTTTATTTTTCTTCATCAAGAATTGAACGCCTTTGCTCATTCCGTCAGCTACACCGCGACTTCTTTTTACTACGGCATCAAAATCTTTGTCAACTCCATCGGCTTTAAGCCCATAATCCTCAGCATGCTGCAGATATTCGAATACCTGTGCAGATTTTAATAACGCCTTGGTAGGGATACAACCCCAATTTAAGCAGACACCCCCAAGACTTTCCTTTTCTATAATTGCGGTCTTAAAGCCTAACTGAGAGGCTCTAATAGCAGTTACATATCCTCCGGGACCACTACCTAAAACGATTATATCAAAATTGCTCATTATCTATGGTTTTTAAGTTCTTTAATTGGAATTGCAAATGTACTAAACAGATATAAGTTAATCATAAGCCAACCCCATTTTTGTGTTTGTAAAAATGTAGATGCTTAACTTCATTTCACCTTCAACCACTTTTGAAGTTTGGGCGCTTTACCAACTTGATTTTTCAAGACGGTAGCATTTCTTTGAGCTATTATTTTTTAGTGAAGTTCTTTGATTGAAACATGAATGTTCGCTAGATAATTCTTCAATATTCTGTATTCTTCGTAGGTCAAAGAAAAATATGCATGAGTTTTCTTAGTGTAGATTAGTAAAGAAAGGAGAAATTTAATTCTTCGTTTTAGCATTAGAAACTGAGAGGTTGTTAAAATATCCATCCCAATTGTATAAATAAGAACTTTAGTAGGAGCCAAGATTCCGTTAATGAGCGGTTTGAACAAATTTAATCTCAGATTTTTTTGGAGTATTTTTACCCATAACCAACATTGAGAGAAACCACAAGTGAGTGTGTTCTGGTAGTAATATTTGTACTGCTGGTAAAATGAAATTTTTGACGATACGCAGCAGTGAAAATCCTGCTAATTCAGCAGTGGATGCTTACTAATAAAAGTTTTTGCGACCACAGCCACGAATCTGCTTAACTCATCATAGCAATTTTAGTGGCGCACTAAACTCGATGGAATCTCTGTCTAAACTAATTCTCTGCAACAAATTTTAAGGCAACACCATTGATGCAATGGCGTAATCCGGTAGGGGCTGGGCCATCTTCAAAAACGTGTCCTAAATGTCCGCCACAGGTAGCACAATGTTCCTCTGTTCGCACTCCATAGGTCTTATCTATTTCATATCCGACGTTGCCATCGATTTCTTGATAGAAACTTGGCCACCCTGTGCCAGAATCGAATTTTGTTTCACTTTTAAATAAGGGCGTGCCACAAGCTGCACAAACATAGGTTCCCTTCTTTTTATTCTCCAATAAATCACTAGAGAATGGATTTTCAGTAGCAGCTTCGCGCAAAACATAATATTGGGCATCGGTCAATTCTTTTTTCCATTCTTCCTTGGTTTTCTGAACGGGGAATTCCTTAGTTTCCGAGGCCTTGGTTTTTGTAGCTATATCTTTTTCTTGAGACCTACCTTTGCAACTTGCAAAAAGTACCAATAATGCGATTCCAATTTTTAGTTTCATTCTGTGATTTTTTGTCTTAGACGTTAGTTTCAATTGTTCCTTTCAAGATATTTTATTTACGGAAATTTATGGGTTAAGGTTTGTGAAAATAAAAGCCGTTAATTTTTTTATTAACGGCTTCATGAAAAAATATTGATTATTTTTTATTTTAATTGGAGAATCTCAATATTTTCTTGTTTAAGGCCAAGCTCTTTTATGACTGCATTGAAATTTGATGTGTCCATTGAAGAAATCAAATCAGACGGCATCACTATAACTCTGAAAACTTGATTTATGAGATAATCATCTCCAATCAAAGATAGGTCATCACTTTCGATAATGATGTCCACATCTCCAGTAGTGTAATTAAATCTATATTGTAGAAATCCACCGTCATCGAAGAAAATCGTGGCGGTGGGTAAAGGTTCCCAAACATCCAAACCATCTTCAATTTTTTCCAAGCGATATACCAATACTGCATCTCCATTAACCAAATTTTGAGGGAATTGATATCTAAATGAGTTATTATTAACAGAAAAATCTACATTGTCAATTTCATACGTTTCACCTATTATCAAATCACCATCTGCTCCATCAAAACCTGGGGGGCCGGGAGGTCCCTCCGGTCCTTCACATGAGATAAAAAATACGGCGACTAGCGCTCCTAAAAGTAAGTTCAGTTTTTTCATAGGGTCAATATTAAAGCGTTTATGTATTTATATTTTGTTGTTATTTCAAAAAGCGTTCCATTTTTGGTAGTTCAATATATAAATCGGATATTAACTGCTCTATTTTTAACAATAGAACAAACATTAGGGCCTGTCTTTCAAAGATGACTAGATTTGCTAAAAATTAAACTACACTATGTCCAACGTAACAGTTCACTCATTATTTTCAGATTTTGATATTAGTCTATTTAAAAGTGGTAAGCATTACCGGCTTTATGAGAAACTGGGATCACATATAGTGGAAGTTGATGGCGTAGAAGGCACTTACTTTGCAGTTTGGGCCCCTACGGCAAAATCAGTTTCGGTGGTCGGAAATTTTAATGGTTGGAATGTAGATGAACATAAACTTAATGTGCGATGGGATTCTAGCGGAATATGGGAAGGTTTTATTCCGAACGTAGGTAAAGGAGAGATTTATAAATATAAGATACAGTCCAACAATAATGATATTTGGACCGAAAAAGCAGACCCCTTTGCGCGGTATTGTGAGCAACCTCCTAAAACCGCCTCAATCGTTTGGACCGCCGACCATAGGTGGAATGACAAGGCGTGGATGGGTTACAGAAAAGATAAGAACGGTTTGGACAAGCCTTATTCCGTATACGAAGTGCATTTGGGCTCGTGGAAAAAAAATGCCGAGAACAAGTTTTTGACCTATAAAGAATTTGCAAATGATTTGGTTTCCTATGTAAAAGAAATGGGATATACCCATGTAGAATTCATGCCAATCATGGAATATCCCTACGATCCATCATGGGGGTATCAATTAACTGGGTATTTTGCACCGACTTCTAGATTTGGCTCACCTGAAGAATTTAAATTATTGGTCGATACTTTCCACCAGAATGATATAGGTGTTATTTTGGATTGGGTGCCATCCCATTTTCCCGAAGATGCGCATGGACTTGGCTTTTTTGATGGTTCACACTTATATGAACATCCAGATAGAAAAAAAGGATATCATACCGATTGGAAAAGCCTTATATTCAACTATGGTAGAAATGAAGTACGAGCCTTTCTGATTAGTAATGCCCTATTTTGGTTAGACGAATTTCACGTAGATGGTTTGCGGGTCGATGCCGTAGCCTCTATGCTATACTTGGACTATTCTAGGGAAGAAGGAGAGTGGGAACCTAATATATACGGTAATAACGAAAATTTAGAGGCCATTTCTTTTATTCGTGAATTGAATGAGGCGGTATACTCAAATTATGATGGTGTACAGACCATTGCAGAAGAATCTACCGCATTTTCAGGGGTTACAAGGGCAGTGGAATATGGAGGATTGGGCTTTGGAATGAAATGGATGATGGGGTGGATGCATGATACCTTGAAATACTTTAAAAAAGAATCGATCTATAGAAGACATCATCAGAATGATCTTACATTTAGTTTGACCTATGCGTTTACAGAACATTTTATGTTGCCTTTTTCACATGATGAAGTCGTATACGGAAAGCAATCGCTAGTATACAGAATGCCAGGTGATGAATGGCAGCGGTTTGCCAATTTGAGATTACTTTTTGGTTATATGTTTACACATCCCGGTACAAAGTTAACGTTTATGGGAGGTGAATTCGGACAAACATCCGAATGGAATTTTGAACAAAGTTTAGATTGGCATTTATTGCAATATGATGGCCATGCAGGCATTCAAGACTTTGTGAAAGATTTGAACCACTTGTATAAAAATTCGCCCGCTTTATATGAAAAACAATTTAGTCCCGAAGGGTTTCAATGGATAGATTATAGCGATCATGAAAATTCAATTCTCACTTATGTGCGTAAAGGCCACAATCCAGAAAATGATTTAATAATCGCCTGTAATTTCACCCCTGTTCCCCGAGAGAATTATAGAATTGGCATTCCGAAAAAGGGGAAGATCAAAGAAATTTTGAACAGCGATGATAAAAAGTATGGTGGTGGCGGAAATTTAAATAGTTCGATCAAAACGTCGACCCAATCCTCACATGGGCATAAAAAATCAATTGAAATCACCATCCCTCCCTTGGGAATCGTAATATTAAAATAATTGGTACTTACACGTTCAATAGAAGGTTTTTTGTTCATTTTATAATTCGTGCTTTTAATGTTTTTATATTCCTTAAAATAGCAATTTCATGATTACGAATACAGACCTTGAATATAAAGGCAATCTATATCCAAATCACATCGTCGAGTTCAAGCAGGATACAGATAAGTTATATTTCACTACTGAAAATGGGGTTGTTCTACAAATAACTATTCTTAGGGGCAGTGTTATACGTTTTAGGTATGCGACCAATTACAACTTTGAACCCGATTTTTCTTATGCCATAGACCCAGAAGGCACTATGGGATATAGCAAATTGGAAGTGGAGGAAAACGATACGGAATACGTCATTACTACGGCGAGGTTAAAGATTTTAGTGGATAAGAAAACAACACGAATTCAAATATCCGACTTGGACGGTACAATAATCAATGAAGATGAACTCGGTTTTCATTGGGAAGAAAATTATCAATACGGTGGTAACACTGTAAAAATGAGCAAGATTACCCAAACGGGAGAAAGTTTCTACGGTATGGGTGATAAGGCCATGCATAGTAACCTTAAAGGCAAGAAGGTAGAAAATTGGGTGACCGATCAATTTGCCTATGGCAAAGAACAAGATCCTTTGTATAAGGCCATTCCCTTTTATATTGGGCTGAATAAAGGTAAGGCTTATGGAATTTTCTTTGACAATAGCTTTAAGTCACAATTCGATTTTTCTTTTGAACGAAGAAACACCACAAGTTTTTGGGCAGAAGGAGGGGAAATGAACTATTATTTCATTTATGGACCAGAAATGGAGCGAGTGGTAAGTTCGTATTCAAATCTAACCGGTACCCCAGAATTACCACCTTTATGGGCCCTAGGTTTTCATCAATCCAAATGGAGTTATTATCCTGAAAGCAACGTTAAGGAAATAGCCAGTGAATTTAGAAATCTTCGAATTCCGTGTGACGCCATCTATCTTGATATAGATTACATGGATGGCTTTCGATGTTTCACTTGGGATAAGAAGCACTTTCCGGATCCCAAAAGAATGATAGCAGAACTGGAAGAAGATGGTTTTAAGACCGTAATCATGATCGACCCAGGAATTAAGATTGACCGAGATTATTGGGTCTATACTGAAGCTTTGGAAAATGGCTATTTCTGCCAACGCGGCGATGGACCGCTAATGCACGGAAAGGTTTGGCCCGGTGATTGTCATTTCCCAGATTTCACAAACCCCGAAGTGCGTGAATGGTGGGCAGAATTGTACAAGGAGTTTATGGCAGAACTTGGTGTACACGCCGTATGGAACGATATGAATGAACCTGCGGTGATGGAAGTCCCTACCAAAACAGCACCGTTAGATACCAGGCATGATTATGACGGTCACCCTTGCACGCATAGAAAAGCACATAATGTATACGGAATGCAAATGGTAAGGGCTACGTATGAGGGGGTTAAGAAATATGTATATCCAAAACGTCCTTTCGTTATCACTAGGGCTGCTTTCGCAGGAACTCAGCGCTATGCATCTACGTGGACGGGTGATAATGTAGCCACTTGGGAACATCTATGGATAGCCAATGTGCAGATGCAACGCATGTGCTTAAGTGGTTATTCATTTGTAGGTTCCGATATTGGCGGATTCGCAGAACAGCCAGATGGAGAACTATTTGCACGATGGATTCAATTAGGAATTTTTCATCCATTTTGTAGGGTACATTCCAGTGGTGATCACGGTGATCAAGAGCCATGGTCGTTTGGTGCTGAAATAACCGATATCGTTAGAAAGTTCATAGAATTGCGTTATCAACTGCTACCCTATTTGTATACCATGTTCTATAAATATACCAAAGATAATAAGCCAATGATACAATCGTTGGTGTTATTTGACCAAGACGATTCTCAAACACATTTTAGAACAGACGAATTCATTTTTGGAGAAAAAATCTTAGTGTGTCCGATACAGGAACCGAATGCTCACGGACGTAGAATGTATATTCCTAGAGGACGATGGTATGATTTTTGGACCCACGAACCTGTAATGGGAGGTGCCGAGAAATGGGTCGCTGCGGGATTGGACAAGTTGCCGATTTTTATAAAGGAAGGTGCTATTATTCCAAAATATCCAGTGCAGCAATATGTAGGTGAAAAGAAAATAGAAGAGTTGTTGTTAGAAGTATATTACAAAGAAGGGGTAGAAGTCTCAGAAGTTTATGAAGATGCCACCAATGGGTACGATTATAACAAAGGGAGGTATTCTCTTTGTAATTTTAAATTGACGGGCAAAGAAAAGTCACTCACGATACAGTTGTTCAAAGACGGTAGTTTTGAAACAGAATACGAAACAATTAAACTCAATTTTCATGGCCTTCCTTTTAAAATGGATAAAATCATGTTAGATAATGAAGAAATTTCATTGAAAAACATTGCATTGAACAGTGAAAATGTTTTGCGAATAGACAAAAACTTTACACTATTACATATAACCGAAAAGTCATAACTTCGTATTTTGTAAAGGTATTTCTTAAAATATGAATATGAAAAAAATAATAATAGTAGTAGCGGTATTCATTGGGGTAACTGCCTGTAAGGTAAATCCTTTCACAGGTCAAAAAACCTTAAACTTTTATCCCAATAGCCAAATATTCCCATCGGCATTTGCACAGTATGACCAGTTTCTGTCCGAGAACAAAGTTGTAAAAGGAACCGCAGATGCCCAAATGATAACAAAAGTTGGACAACGTATATCGGCAGCGGCCGAGCGATGGCTGTCTGCAAATGGGTATCCAGGGTATTTAAAGGATTATAAATGGGAGTATCATTTGGTCGATGATAAAACCGTGAACGCTTGGTGCATGCCCGGTGGGAAAATAGTTTTTTATACGGGTATCTTGCCTATTTGTCAAGGAGAAACAGGAGTTGCTGTAGTTATGGGGCATGAGGTCGCACATGCTTTGGCCGATCATGGTGCGCAACGCATGAGTGCCGGTACTCTTCAGCAATTAGGAGCAGTAGCGGGAAATGTCGCCATTAGCGATCCCAATAAAAGAAATTTATTCAATCAAGCGTATGGAATCGGTTCACAAGTAGGGGTGATGTTGCCTTTTAGTAGGGGTCATGAAACGGAGGCCGACCGCATCGGGTTACAGATAATGGCTATTGCAGGATACAACCCCTACGAGGCGGCCGAACTATGGAAACGTATGAAGGCACAGAGTGGAGGAGATTCGCCTCCAGAGTTTATGAGCACACACCCTTCTAACGATACGCGAATTAACAACTTAACGGCATGGGCTCCATTGGCCGAAGAGGAAGCTGCAAAATTTGGAGTCACTAAATTCAACTAAGAATTGAACCTTTAAAGTATATTGAAGCCGCTCCGAAAGGGCGGCTTTATTTTAATGATATGTCAAGAACATTGGTTTTAAAAGGAAGTAAAAAATTATTGAATGCCTGGGCGTTTTATGATTGGGCTAATTCTGTGTATAGTCTAGTTATTTCCTCTGCCGTTTTCCCCATTTTTTATGGTGCGTTGTTCAGAGTTGCTGGCATTGAAAAAGTGACCATTTTTGGGGGTGAGATTTCACGGGCACCTTTGATCAGTTACACTACGTCCCTAGCTTTCGTTTGCATAGCCATAATTACACCTTTAATATCAGGTATTGCCGATTATTTGGGGAACAAGAAGATATTTATGCAGTTTTTTTGTTATCTAGGTGGACTTTCCTGTATTGGGTTATATTGGTTTTCTTTAGAAAATATTTATATAGGATTGCTTTGCTATTTCTTAGGGTTGGTTGGTTTTTGGGTAAGTTTTGCGATTAACAATTCCTATTTGCCCGATATTGCTTTCTCAGAACAACAGGATGCCATAAGTGCCAAGGGTTTTTCTTTGGGCTATGTAGGTAGTGTTATCCTCTTGATCTTTAATTTAGCCATGGTAATGAAACCCGAGGTATTTGGAATTATTACTGACGAAAGTGGGACGGCGGAAATAAAGGCTATGAAATATTCTTTCGTGACTGTAGGCATTTGGTGGGTACTTTTTGCGCAATACAGTTTCTATTATTTACCCAAGGGGCACAAAAAGGAAGGAAAACGAAAAAATATTTTATTCAATGGCTTTAAGGAACTACGATTGGTATGGCGACAACTTGGAGACCAGATTAAATTAAAACGTTATTTGGTGGCCTTTTTTGTGTACAGCATGGCAGTTCAAACGGTGATGTTGATTGCAACCTATTTTGGGGAAGAAGAAATAGCTTGGGGAACGGATTCCGAAAGAACGACCGGATTGATCATAAGTATTTTGGTAATACAACTAGTGGCCATATTCGGTGCTACAGCTACGGCTAGGGCCTCCAAAAATTTCGGTAATATCAGAACCTTGATCGTGGTCAATGCACTTTGGGTTGGTATATGTGTTTATGCCTATTTTCTAAAAACACCTACCGATTTTTATATTGCCGCCGGATGTGTAGGTCTAGTAATGGGTGGTATTCAAGCATTATCCCGGTCCACCTATTCCAAATTCTTGCCAGAAACCAATGATACGGCCTCTTTCTTTAGCTTTTATGATGTAGCAGAGAAAATTGGTATCATCATCGGAACATTTCTATATGGCTTCATAGCTCAGGCAACAGGAGGTATGCGAAGTTCTATCATCTTTTTAGGGCTCTTCTTTTTAATAGGGATGTTTTTGTTGTTACGTGTAAAGAAATAAATGGGATGCCCTTGTCATTTTTTTGTATTTGTTTTATGGGAAGAGAGATTTTAATCATTGATTTGTAATACTTAATCGTTTATTTGAATGAACTGAACGATATTATCCTATTGCCCAAGTATTATTTAATTATTTTGTAAAGAGAAACATTATTATTTAAAATGAAAAAAAACCATTCTTCGGGGAAGGGTAAGGTCTACCTATTTTCCTTCTACTTATTTTTTACCATAATATTCGGTGCGGTATGTCAAAGTCCGGCATCTCCCGATATCAGAGAGATTGCCAAAGGTGGCGCATGGAATTGGAGTATGGATGAAAGAGCCGTGTTTCACAATGGTTATTTGTTCGTTGGATATGCTTTAAGCGATGGGCGTGTAGGTATTACTAGATATAACCCCATTACAAATGAAAAAAGTGAAAGTATTATTTCAACCACCAATTCTCAACAAAGAGATGACCACGTAGCACCATCGATAACGATTTTATCCGATGGTAGATTATTGGCTATGCATACACGACATTTAGGGCACGAATTTTTTTATAGAATTTCAAATAATACTACTCCAAGAAATAATGGTGATTGGGGACCAGAAATTAAGTGGGATCTGAACACAACGAATCTTTTTTCAAATACGTATGCTCTTTCTAATGAGAATAATTCGGTGTATAATTTTTATAGAGGAATAAACGACAATCCAACGGTATCTATTTCAAGGGACGATGCTGCTACTTGGGAAGATCCCATCCAACTAATTAGAACAACTGGGGATGGACTTCAAAGACCTTACCCCAAGTTCGCGACAGATGGATTAAGCAGAATAGATTTCACATATACTGACGGGCATCCAAGAATAACTTCTAATTCGATTTATCATCTTTATTATGAAAACGGGTCCTTTTATAGGTCTAACGGGAGCTTTTTCAAAAGCTTTCAAAATCTCCCAATTCAACATGATAATGGAGAAAGAGGAACGGTGGTTTATCAGTTCTCAACGTCCCCATGGCAAAATGGGCAGAACGCCAATGATTATATCCCCAACGCACCTGCATGGACTTGGGATATGGCCTATCAGGCCGACGGCAAACCTGTAACCGTATTTCAAGCCAGTCTTGATTCTTCTACTGAACCGAATAATTTTCGGGCAACAAGGATTTTTTACTATTATGCAAGATGGACCGGAACTACTTGGCAAAAACGCATGATAGCTAAAGCCGGGAGATCACTCTATGATAAAGAAATGGATTATTCAGGCGGTATTGCGATAGATCCAGATAATCCGAATGTGGTTTATATTTCTACCAATGCACAAGATCCATTTGATTTACGTTGGGAAGGTACTGATATAGCCTTGAATACTAACGAACGTTACGAGATTTGGAAAGGAATCACCAATGATAACGGGCTAACTTTTTCTTGGGAGCCGATAACCCAAAATTCTTCAGTAGATAATTTACGTCCTATAGTTCCAAAAAACCATGGTCAAGATCAGCATGCTATATGGTTTAGAGGTCGGTATTCTAGTTATGAGGGTGACTGGAATACGGATATAGTTGGCTTATTTGGTAATACCGCAGTTAAAACTGTCACAGGCGTATCCTTGTCCCCAGGCGAGCTCTCTTTACCGGTCGATGGATCCTCGACGCTGACCGCCACGGTAAGTCCTTCGGATGCGACGGACCGTTCTGTGGTTTGGGGCACGAGCGATCCATCCATTGCGACTGTGGATGCGAACGGGAGGGTCACTGCTGTAGGCGTAGGCTCCGCTACGGTGACGGTCACCACTGTGGACGGTGGTTACAGTGCCACCACGGAAGTAATGGTAGTTTCCCGGGATATACCCGTCAGCGGGGTATCCTTGTCCCCAGGCGAGCTCTCTTTACCGGTCGATGGATCCTCGACGCTGACCGCCACGGTAAGTCCTTCGGATGCGACGGACCGTTCTGTGGTTTGGGACACGAGCGACCCATCCATTGCGACTGTGGATGCGAACGGGAGGGTCACAGGAGTCAGTGAAGGCTCCGTTACGGTGACGGTCACCACTGTGGACGGTGGTTACAGGTCCACCACGGAAGTAACGGTAGTTTCCCGGGATATACCCGTCAGCGGGGTATCCTTGTCCCCAGGCGAGCTCTCTTTACCGGTCGATGGATCCTCGACGCTGACCGCCACGGTAAGTCCTTCGGATGCGACGGACCGTTCTGTGGTTTGGGAGACGAGCGATCCATCCATTGCGACTGTGGATGCGAACGGGAGGGTCACTGCTGTAGGCGTAGGCTCCGCTACGGTGACGGTCACCACTGTGGACGGTGGTTACAGGTCCACCACGGAAGTAACGGTAGTTTCCCGGGATATACCCGTCAGCGGGGTATCCTTGTCCCCAGGCGAGCTCTCTTTACCGGTCGATGGATCCTCGACGCTGACCGCCACGGTAAGTCCTTCGGATGCGACGGACCGTTCTGTGGTTTGGGGCACGAGCGACCCATCCATTGCGACTGTGGATGCGAACGGGAGGGTCACTGCTGTAGGCGTAGGCTCCGCTACCGTGACGGTCACCACTGTGGATGGGAATTACAGTGCCAGCGCAGCGTTGACTGTGGTTTCAAACTACATATCACTTAGCGGAATATCGTTGAGTCCCGGAGAACTTTCTTTATCGGTCGATGGATCCTCGACGTTGACCGCCACGGTAAGTCCTTCGGATGCGACGGACCGTTCTGTGGTTTGGGAAACGAGCGATCCCAGTATTGTTACTGTAGATTCGAATGGAACGGTTACAGGAGTCAGTGAAGGCTCTGCTACGGTCACGGTTACTACAGTCGACGGAAATATTTCAGCTACGGCAACCATAATCGTTACGGACATAGTAATGTTGATTGCGCCAAATCCTGCTACGTCGGTACTTTATTTATATTTCTATTCACCTGAACCGATGGATGTCAATAAAATAAATATTTATGATAATATGGGAAGGTTCATTAAGGCGTTTAACGATCCGACAGCTATTCTTCTAGATGATAATCTTTATGGCCTTAGTGTCGATGGACTTTCATCTGGAATTTACTTTATAGAAGGTGAGACGAGCGATGGAAATCATAAAAAACAAGCTATAATCAAATAAATTAGATTTTGAAATTAAATTAAAAAAGCTGCTATGTTAGGCAGCTTTTTTCAACAGTTGATTGTTCGTTTTAATTGTTCGTTATCCTTTGGAAATATCTCCAGAGCCTGAGCTTTTAGTGTCAATTTTTTGAGGATTACCGCGATAAGAAATATCACCGGAACCTGAAACCCGTGCCTTGATTGATTTATTAGCGGTTACTTGTATGTCGGCAGATCCTGATATTGTTGCCGAAACATTATCGGCTTCCAAATTATACGCCTCAATGTCACCACTTCCTGAAACAGTAGCATCAAAATCAATTGTACGTCCCGTTAAAGTAATATCGCCAGAACCTGACATACTAGCTGAAATGGAGTCGGTATCCAAATCTAAAGTGATATCCCCTGAACCGGACATAGCTGTGCTGAATTCATTTGCTTTAATCTTCGTTTTACCAACAATATCTCCAGAACCCGACATTGAAACAGAATTTATGGATTCTACAGGTACTGTAATACGTATTTCAGATTTCCAACTACTTGTTTTAAGGTTTAAACCTTTCTCAGGTTTTATGACCAATTTTCCGTTTTGAACTTCTGTAATGATATGTTCCAATAGGTTTTCTTCTCCCTGAAGGGTCACTTTGCCTTCGGTTCCTGCTACAAGATCAACATCGAACCAGCCAGATAAAGCAACACCATCATAATCTCCTGTGTTTCTTTCAATGGTAACGTGGTTTCCGTTTCCTTTTATGGTCTTACCCCACTGCGCTGAGCAGGATAGTGAAAGTAAACCTGTACAGATTAATACGCTTAATTTTTTCATGTTTTTCATTTTTGATTGATTGATTATTTTTTAGTAAAATTTATTCCTCCGTAGTCACTTGAAAGTGTTATTTTATTGCCACTACCTTTTGAACCGTAGTACCCTTCATAATGTTTATTTGATGATTTTTCTGTACTTACGTTTATGGTGAAATCATCTTTTCCATTTACACTAGCATAGCTTGTTGTAATGTCGAAATCGAAATGGTATTGCGAATTGTATCCAATCTTAATGCCGGTATAATCTGTTCTGATGTTTACATCCCCGGCATCAGGAGCCAATTCATCAATTCTTACGGCTCCATAGTCTGCTATGATGTCGACAGTTCCGTGCACTACACCCAAATCTACAGTTATATAGTCCCCATTACCGTGAATGTTTTTCAACTCAGAGATATCCATATTTCCATAATCACTTGAATAATCTAGATTTTCCATGTTACCGATATTGGCATTGGTGTAATCTGCTTTTATGACGAGGTCACCGGCCTTGTCGATGGTAAAACCTGAATAATCTGCTCGAATTTCGCCACTGTTGATATAGCCTATGGTAGATTTAGAGGTGTAATCAAAATTCAATTGATTGTTTCTACCGTGTAATTCACCTAATTCTAACCTGCCATAATCACAGCTGATTTTAGCATGGCCATCAATACGGTCTAGGATAATATTGCCATAGTCATTGTTTAAATCCACATTGTTTTTTACAGGAACCTTTATGGTGTAATTGATCTGCATGTTTACATTGTTGTTGTTACCCCAACTCCAGCCCCATCCATTATTCCTATTGTTAAATATAGTTTCTGCAGAAACCCTATCGTTACCGGCTTCAAAATCTACTGAAATTTCATCCAATTTTTTCTGAACCTTATCTTCATTGTTCCCATTTGTTTTTATCTGTACTTCTATTACTACACGGTTTTCGTTCCAAGAAGTAATGTTTAGATTTCCATAGGAATTCTTGACCTGCAGTAAAGCATTCGGGTTTACATTGAATTCTTTTTTAATTGTTTTCTCTTTGGTATACCTTCCGTTTAAATCTCGGTCATGAGCGGTTAAGGTAGCTGCTGAAAAAATCAGCAGTATGCATATGGCTTTAAATAATATAGTTCGCATCATTTGTATGTTTTAAGTTTTTAATAGTCTCTATTTGGATCATTACCTCGTTCAATAAATCGATCCTGGTCTGAAAATTAGTAATCATGGCACTTAAAATTAATTTGGTGTTTCCACCATTCACTAAATCTTGTTCCATTTTACTATAGTTTAATTCCAATTTTTTTAATTGAGACATTGCGTCTTCAATTATCTGCTCAGTTTCAGGTGATTTTTCTGACTTGAGCTCCTTTACCTGTTCCTCTATTAGGCTTGCGAAGTAAAACTGGGTTTTGGAAGCTTCGGGAGAAATTTCGGCCACCTGCTCGTCAATGGTATTTTCGGTATCCAATTGAAAGAGTCCTACGGTCAGCAAAAGTGCTATTGCAGCGGCAATTGAGACGTATTTCATCCAATTGTTTTTCTTTTGAGAAGCCATTACAACAACTTCTTTAGAAGCATTTAATTTAGTTAAAAAGCGTTCTTGATGCCCTTGCTTAGGTTCTTCATTATCAAATTTTCCTTGTAGCTCAATGAACAGCTTTTCGATATTATCTTTTTCCATCAATTTGTTGCAATTAGTTTTTGTCTTAAATTTTCTTTCGCCCTTGAAACCGTCGTTCTACAATTGGCATAACTAATATTCATAATCTCACTAATTTCTTCGTAATCATAACCCTCAATTAAATGTAAGGTCAAAGAAATCCTGTAATTGTCTTTTAATCCCTTCATGGTTTCCATCACTTTTTGAGCCTTTAGTTCTGTAAACACATGATCGGAGGCAATTCCATCAGTATCTTCGACCTTGTACAATACCTCATCTAATGCAACTTCATTTTTTTTCTGTTGCTTTCTATATTGATAAATGCTGTTGTTGATCACAATACGTTTCAACCAGGATCCAAAAGTTACCTCGCCTTTGAAAGTATGCAGTTTCGTAAACGCGCTTAAAAACGATTCTTGCATAATATCTTCCGCTTGGGCTGTATCCTTTACGATACGTACCGCTGTATTGAACATTGCCTTGTAATACCTGTTGTACACTTCTAGCTGTGCACTCTGTTTACCGGCCATGCATGCTTGCAATAGCTCATCAATATGTTCTCTTTGTTGGCTCAAAAAGTGATTGGTTTATGAAATGATGATCCAATTTACTGTTTGTTACAGTTTCCAGAATTTATTTCTAACGATTTTTAATATAGATACAGTTTGTAATTTTTTTACTAATTGTTTTTGTTGGCACAAGAATTGAAATAATAGCAATTAAAAAATAGTATACATTACTGTGTTCCCTAACTATTATAGGACTTTACAGTAATTTTGTATAATTTATAAAAATAAAATTCTGTTCGTTTAGTGACAGAATGACTGATATATGAGTATGGGAGATTCTAAATTTTCAAATTTTGACAATATGTCCTTGCAGGGAATCGATCAGGATTCTGAATTGATACCATTATTGACCCCCGAAGACGAGGAGCAAATGAACAGTGAGACCTTACCGGAAACTTTACCTATTCTACCTTTGCGTAATACCGTATTGTTTCCAGGGGTTGTGATACCCATCACTGCGGGTAGGGATAAAAGTATTCGTTTGATAAAGGATGCGAATAATGGTTCGAAAGTAATTGGGGTAGTTTCCCAAAAGGATGAGGAAACTGAAAACCCAGATGTTCAAGATATAAACACGTTAGGTACCGTTGCAAAAATATTACGGGTATTACAAATGCCCGATGGTAATACAACGGTTATCATACAAGGGAAAAAGCGGTTTGAGATTGCAGAGGTTTTGACCAAGAAGCCTTATATAACCGCAACGGTTAGAGAAACCAACGAAATTAGGCCCGATAAGCACAATAAAGAGTTTTTGGCCATTATTGAGTCCATTAAAGATTTAGCGCTGAAAATCATCAGGGATAATCCTAATATTCCTAGTGAGGCTTCTTTCGCTATCAAAAATATTCAGAGCGATTCATTTCTAATTAATTTTGTCTCTTCAAATCTTAATCTTGATGTAAAGGCAAAACAAGAATTATTAGAAATCGGAAGTCTTCAGGATAGAGCCTTGGCCACTTTAAAATATATGAATGTAGAGTTGCAGAAATTGGAACTTAAAAACGACATTCAGTCAAAAGTTAGAAGTGATTTGGACCAACAACAACGTGAGTATTTCCTTCATCAGCAAATGAAAACCATTCAAGAAGAATTGGGCGGGGTTTCCTATGATGAAGAGTTGGAGGAAATGCGTGTGAAGTCCAAAAAGAAAAAATGGGGTAAAAAGGTAAAAGAGCATTTTGCAAAAGAATTGTCAAAAATGCAACGCATGAATCCGCAAGTAGCTGAATATTCCATTCAACGTAACTATCTGGATCTGTTACTTGATTTACCTTGGAACGAGTATTCTAAAGATAAATTCGACTTAAAACGAGCCCAACGTATTTTGGATCGGGATCATTACGGACTAGAAGATGTAAAACGTCGCATCATTGAATATTTGGCCGTTTTGAAATTGAGAAACGATATGAAGTCACCCATTCTGTGTCTTTACGGGCCTCCCGGGGTCGGTAAGACCTCCTTGGGGAAATCTGTTGCAGAAGCATTGGGAAGGGAATATGTAAGAATGTCTTTGGGTGGTTTGCGTGATGAGGCTGAAATTAGGGGACATCGTAAAACCTATATAGGTGCAATGCCCGGTAGAATCATCCAAAGTCTTAAGAAAGCGGGCACTTCTAATCCCGTGTTCATTTTGGATGAGATAGATAAATTATCCAATAGTAATCAAGGAGATCCTTCGTCTGCCATGTTAGAAGTTTTGGATCCTGAACAGAATAGTGATTTTCATGATAACTTCTTGGAGATGGGATATGATCTTTCTAAGGTAATGTTCGTTGCTACGGCAAATAACCTAGGGGATATTCAGCCAGCTTTACGGGATCGCATGGAAATTATCCATGTAAGCGGTTATACCATTGAGGAGAAAGTTGAGATTGCTAAAAAACACTTGTTGCCAAAACAATTGACAGAGCATGGTTTGAATACAGCTCACCTCAAGATAGGGAAACCACAGTTGGAGAAAATTGTAGAGGGATATACCCGTGAATCAGGAGTGCGTTCTCTAGAAAAGCAAATCGCCAAAATGGTGAGGTATGCCGCAAAATCGATTGCGATTGAGGAAGAATATGATATAAAAGTCAGCAATGAAGATATTGTTAAAGTATTGGGCGCACCAAAAATGGAGCGTGACAAGTACGAGAACAATGAAGTTGCCGGGGTCGTCACGGGCCTTGCATGGACGAGTGTTGGCGGGGATATTCTTTTTATAGAATCCATTCTTTCCAAAGGAAAAGGTGCCATGAGCATTACCGGTAATCTAGGAAAGGTAATGAAAGAGTCGGCAACGATTGCAATGGAATATATCAAGTCGAACGCTGAACGATTTGGAATCGACCCTGCGATTTTTGAAAAATATAACGTTCATATTCACGTGCCAGAAGGTGCTACCCCAAAAGATGGACCAAGTGCCGGTATAACCATGTTGACATCTTTAATTTCCTTGTTCACCCAAAAAAGAATTAAAAAGAGTTTGGCGATGACGGGTGAAATTACTTTAAGAGGAAAGGTTCTGCCAGTAGGGGGGATAAAGGAGAAAATACTTGCTGCTAAAAGGGCGCGTATCAAAGAAATTATTCTTTGTGCGGACAATGAGCGCGATATAAAGGAAATAAAGGAATCCTATTTAAAAGGCCTTACGTTTCATTATGTGAAAGAGATGTCCGAAGTAGTTGATATTGCTCTTACTGATGAGGATGTTAAGAACCCGAAAGAACTATAACCCATCTTTTCTTTATACATTTATATAAATGAAAAAAATCACTATAGCAGTAGACGGATTATCTTCTACAGGAAAAAGTACACTGGCCAAACAGTTGGCAAAGAAACTACATTACATTTATGTTGACAGCGGTGCCATGTATCGTGCTGTTACACTATATGCCATGCAAGAAGGGTTTATAGAAAATGGTGAAATAGCCAAAGCGGATTTGATAGAATCTTTAGATAAAATAGAGTTGAAATTTGTTTTTAATACTCATTTGGGTTTTGCTGAAATGTTTTTGAACGGCAAAAACGTGGAGCGGGAAATACGAACGCTTGAGGTTTCTAAAAATGTAAGTCAGGTTGCAGAATTGGAGCAAGTACGGACCAAATTAGTGGCTATGCAACAAGAAATGGGGAAGGAAAAAGGTGTTGTAATGGATGGCAGGGATATAGGAACGGTAGTTTTTCCTAATGCCGAGCTTAAAGTATTTATGACCGCTTCACCAGAAAAAAGGGCGGTTAGAAGATATAAGGAATTATTGGATAAAGGAGAGAACGTCAAGTACGAAGAAATATTGGAAAATGTGCAAAAGCGCGATTATATAGATTCTAACAGGCAAATATCACCTTTGGTAAAAGCCGATGATGCCATTGATTTTGATAATAGCGATGTGGGCTTGGATGATCAATTTCAGAGAATCTATGAACATGCATTGCGTATTATAGAGAAATAGCACAAAAAAAAGAGGCTAGCATTGCTAGCCTCTTTTTTTATTTTAAGGTTCTAGTTGTTATTTGTTTGGAATCACCAAAACCTGATCAGGATGAATCATATCCGGATTCTTCAAGATATTGGTATTGGCTTCAAAAATAGCGTTATACTTCATAGGGTCACCATAGTAGTGTTTTGCTATTTTACTTAGAGATTCGCCACTTTTTACAACATGTCTGTGGTATACTGAATCATCCGCCACGGTAATATTCGCTTTGATATCCGAAGGATGTTCACCTCCGATTTCTTTTATTTTATCCCAAATAATGTCTTTTTCATACTGTGTTTTTGCTTCACCTTTTACTTTAAGAATATCACCCTCAACGGTAACATTGCCATCTTTTATCCCTAATTGTTCACCTAGGTCCAATACGGGCTGGTACTTTTCTTTTACACTCATGATACTAAATTTATAATGGTTAATATTTGATTTTTAAAGATAGTTATATTAAAATAATTGCGATTTAAAAACGTCCAAGAATATTTATATGAACATCTATATGTTGTCAGTTGTCTCTTATGGAAAAAAGTTGTAGTTTTGCACACCTTTTTTGCAAGGAATTCAAGAGAAAAAGGGCGTGAAAACCAATAAGATAACTGCTTTCATAGTCGTTGCCTAAGTCTTGATAAGATTATGGAATACAAATTAATGATCAGCAAATGGCTGAAGAAAAAACAACTGCTGAAGTAGAAGAAACTACTGAAGCTACACAACAAAATGCTGTAGAGACTCCACAGCAAGACCCACAAGAATTTTTAGAAAACTTTAATTGGGACAAATACGAACAAGGAATTGAGCGTGTTGATGACTCCAAATTGAAAGAATTCGAAGAATTAGTCGCTGAAAATTTCGTTGATACTGCCGATGAGGAGGTAGTTGAGGGAACAGTAGTTTACATTACTGACAGAGAGGCGATCATTGACATCAATGCAAAATCTGAAGGGGTGATTTCCTTGAACGAATTTCGTTACAACCCAGGTTTAAAGGTTGGTGACAAAGTTGAGGTGTTGATCGATATCCGTGAGGACAAAAGTGGTCAATTGGTACTGTCTCACAGAAAAGCAAGGACTATCATGGCATGGGATCGTGTTAACGCGGCTCATGACAAAGAAGAAATCGTTAGTGGTTTTGTGAAGTGCAGAACTAAAGGCGGTATGATCGTTGATGTTTTTGGAATTGAGGCGTTCTTGCCAGGTTCTCAAATCGATGTGAAACCGATCCGTGATTACGATCAGTATGTGAACAAAACAATGGAATTCAAGGTGGTGAAAATCAACCACGAATTTAAGAACGTTGTTGTTTCTCATAAAGCACTTATTGAAGCGGATATTGAAGAACAGAAAAAAGAAATCATTAGCCAACTTGAAAAAGGACAAGTATTGGAAGGTGTTGTTAAGAACATTACTTCTTACGGTGTCTTTATCGATCTTGGTGGCGTTGATGGTTTGGTTCACATTACTGATCTTTCTTGGAGCAGAATCAATCACCCGAACGAGGTTGTTGAATTAGATCAGAAATTAAACGTTGTAATTCTTGATTTTGATGAAAACAAATCTAGAATTCAATTAGGACTTAAGCAATTAGAGAAGCATCCTTGGGAGGCGTTAAGTGATGAAATCAAAATTGGAGACAAAGTAAAAGGTAAAGTAGTCGTTATAGCTGATTACGGTGCGTTTATAGAAGTTGTTGAAGGTGTTGAAGGTTTGATCCACGTATCTGAAATGTCATGGTCTACACATTTACGTTCCGCTCAGGATTTCGTGAACGTAGGCGATGAAGTTGAGGCCATTGTATTGACTTTGGATCGTGAGGATCGTAAAATGTCTCTTGGTATCAAGCAATTGACACCAGACCCTTGGACCGATATTACGACTAAATATCCAGTAGGTTCTAAGCATAAAGGTATTGTGCGTAACTTCACTAACTTTGGTGTTTTCGTAGAATTGGAAGAAGGAATTGACGGGTTGATCTATATCTCCGATCTTTCTTGGACCAAGAAAATCAAACATCCATCTGAATTCACCAATGTAGGTGATACATTAGAGGTCGAGGTATTGGAATTGGATGTTGATGGCCGCAAGTTAAGCTTGGGTCATAAACAAACTACTGAGAACCCTTGGGATAAGTACGAAACTGATTTCGCATTGGGTACTGTACATACCGGAACAATTTCTGATGTTGTTGATAAAGGTGCTACCATAGAATTTAACGAGGATATTACTGCATTTGTACCACAACGTCACTTAGAAAAAGAAGATGGTAAAAAACTAGGTAAAGGCGATGAAGCTGAATTCAAGATCATTGAGTTCAATAAAGACTTCAAACGTGTCGTAGCTAGTCATACCGCTATTTTCCGTGAAGAAGAGCAACGTAATGTAAAAGCGGCTGTCAAAAGACAAGCGGCCAGTGCAGATGAAGCTAAACCTACTTTAGGTGATGCCAACGATGCATTGCAAGCGTTGAAGGATAAAATGGAAGCAGCGGATTCTAAAAAGAAGAAGTAATTCTATACATATCATTACCTTGTAAAAGGATTTTAGAGTAAAGCCCAGAACATATCGTTCTGGGCTTTTTTTAGTTTAATATTAATTAATTTGTTCCCTGATCCAATTGTAAATTTCTTCTAAAACTACCGGAGAAATGGTCTGTTCAATCTGAGCATATTCCGTAGGTGAACCTGTTTCGCTTTCTTGGAACATGTGATTTAATCCAGGGAATTCTTTCAGAGTGATATTTTTGTTTCCACCTTTTTGAAGCGCATTTTCAATAGCTGATAAATTTTCCTTGGCAGGCACCTGAAGGTCTTTACTGCCGTTTATCGCTAACACGGGACATGTGACTTTTTCAAGCGCAGTTGCTGGGTTATAGGATAGAAAATAACGCATCCAAGGATTGTTCAATATATTGACCTGTGTCTTTATGAAGGAAGAGTCTTTACTGATCCCGGTAGGCAGTTCAGCATCTGGGATGCTGCTCAGTGTATTTTTCAAGTAGGGGGTCAATTCAGCATCAACTTCATTCTTGTCTTTATTTTCTACGATAATACTGAAAGCACCTTTATTAATTTTATTTGAAGCTCTGAGTTGGGCATTGGTCATTCCTATAGATTTACCGATCAATTCTTGTTGTAAGAGCAAAAGAGAATCTCCGCGAATTCCTGTTCCGGCCATCAAAATTATAAAATCGATATTCTTATTTCTTGATGCAACCATAGGAGCTATAAGTCCGCCTTCACTATGTCCGATCAATCCGATGTGGTTTTTATCTATATCGTCTCTTGAAATTAAATAGTTCGTTGCACTTTCAACATCCAAAGCAAAATCTGCTGAGGTTGCTTCTGAGAAATTACCGGTCGATTTCCCAAAACCTCTGTCATCGTATCTTAAAACAGCAATGCCTTTTCTGGTTAGGAAATCCGATAGAACTAAAAAGGGCTTATGACCTAACAGGGCCTCATCGCGATCTTGTGGCCCGCTTCCACTGATTAAAATAACAACTGGATATGTTTTGCTGTTCTTTGGTTTTGTAAAGGTTCCGCTGAGGGTGACATCCCCATTTTCAAACATTACTTCCTCTTCTGAATAGGGGAAAGGTCTAATTGGTTCTTGGGCCGTTGTGCGTTTTTTATCCTTAGGTTTTTCCCGTGATAGTTTTAATGGAATCTTAAATCCGTTTTGACCAAAGTTTCCGGTAAAAGTACTGTCCGCTAAAGTTGCCCTATAGCTCGCATTCAGTTTGCTCATGATGATTTCAATATTGAGTCCATCGAACTTGACGGTATCTACCGAAATCCCAAAACTGCCTTGATCCGGACTGTCAAGTGTTCCATGATATGTACCGTTTTTCTTTTCAATATGAAATACAATGTTTAGTTGTGGAGCTTCTAATTTCCCATACCAATCTCCTTCGATATCTTGTGAGACTAAAGAACCTATAACGCTGAAAATTAGATATAAGAAGAGATGTTTCTTCAAATTAGTCATTTACCATTATTTTAGGTTTTAAGGTACAAAAGAATGTTTAACCTGAACCTAATAAGCAATAAATGCGCTACTTAGATTATTTTTCAGCTAAGAAAAGACATACTACTAACGATAAGAAGTTGTTTGGTATTAACTATCGTTTAAATGGTGATACCTGATTATTTGGTATTTTAATTGATTTTTCGTTTAACAAACCAAAGGTCTTCCAAGCTTAGATTCAATGTCAGCATGTGATAATTTTCCTTTACCAATACGTTTTTAACGATACCCTTGGCTCCATAGCTATACGAAAGGTTGATCATAGAATGGGTTCCCCTGCTCGTTGGGATGCCAATACCTGCTGTAATATTATACCCTTCGATTTTAGTATTGCTAATCGACAGGTAACCATTGTCATAATTATAGCCTAATCTATACCTTAATTTTTGAGCGTATTTGTAACTATTAGGGTCTTTTGTGTATTCAAGCCCTATGGCATAAATATCTTGATTGCTGTAACTGCCTATATTCTCTGTTTGGTATGTGGCATCCCAAAAATTTTTCTTGTAATCCGCACTTATAGTTACTTCTTCAAAAGGCTTTGCGCTTAAACCGAACCCAAGCTCCAAGGGCAGTTTAAAATCGGAGACATTATCCGTTTTTTCATCTTCTACGGTGATATCCGTTCCGTACATGTTTTTGAGTACAGACCTTTTTACTTGTCCGTTTATACTTGTGGGTAACTGCACAGTACTTCCTAATGTTAAATTTTCGGTAACGTCCCACTGAAGACCAAGTCCAAATCTGGCGCCGGTATAGTTTGTTTTTTCGGTAGATTCAAAAGAGGTCGAACTATATACGAATGTTTCATTTTCTTCAATATTGCCGAATAAAAGGGACGCATTTAGACCTACTCTCAATTTATCTATTACCGAATAACCCAGGTTAAGCCTTAAATCATTCAGCCCTCCTAATCCATTTATATTGCTTTCAAAAGTTTCGTTTGATCCTTCTATATTGGTACTTATTCCAACTAAAGAATAGCCAACATCACTATAGGGCACTAAGGTTATGCCCGCTCCTAAATTTTCCATAATTCTGAAGCCTAGGGCCAAATTAGAAAAATTCACAGTTGTTTTACCGTCAGATGTTCCTTTATTGCTGTATTGGTTGGTTTTACCAGTTACACCAATGTCATATAAAAAGGAGTTCTGGGGGATAAGGGCGTAACTTGCCGGATTCAAATTATTAAGTTCGTATGCTGATTTTACAGCAATACCACTATACCCAAGTCCGTTGAATTTGCCGATACTGGTTTGGTTGATGATTCCCAATCCGTAAAGGGAGTAAGGGGAACTTGTTAAGGCTTCTGACTGTGCTTCAATGTGATATGTACATATTAATAAAAATACTATAATGCCAAATTTCATTCGATTAGTCTTCATCATATATCGCATAGGTTAATTCTAGAATAGTTTCGTTTTCGGCTCTACCGTTGGAGTTTAGTATAAATCGATCTACAGCACTATTATAATCTGAAGGGATTAGGATTAATGCACCCTCTACATCCCTGCTTCTTAATTGTAATTCTTCTAAGTAATAGGCCAAGGAGATTTCATAATAGATATCACTGTATTCTTGATTATCCCTTTTAAGAATAGCATTTACGGTAGAAGATTCTGCGATACTTAATTGCTCAAGTAAATTATTGTTGTTATCTACGATATAAACCGCTAGTGTGTCTTTCAGTTTTAAATTATCATCATAGGACTGTGGTGTGGGTTTAATTTTTAATACTCCACTAATAATAGTCCCTTCGCCCGGAATATCGTAGAGGTTTTCTATAGTTGGAAATTGGATCCGCATCGCAATTCCAATACCTGATTGTATAAAACTCTGACCACCTGATTCTGAGCTTGCAAGATTAATTTCTCGATCTGTCAGTGTTTGGAGATATTCTTTTGGATTCTCAGCGACAATACTATTGAAAAAGGGTATGGGCGAATTGCTGGAGTTTATTTGAATATCCAAATAATCGTCAATATTTCCATCTGACTCGGCAACACTAAAATATAATCGGATATACGTTTTTTCGGAAGCTTTTGAAAAACCAATGATAGAACCGTCATCGGTATCACCGGGGATAAGGCCTAATCCTTTGAAATAATCCGTGAATTCAGAACCATTGACAATTTTTTTATTCTGTAGTTTTGAGAATATATCCCCACCAAAATCGTCTATAAGGGGAATGGTTATAGAATCACCTGATAGAGGACGGGGTTTATATTCTAAAGAGCCAAGGTCCTCTTCATCATAGGAAGCCGTACTTGTATTATAAAAATAATCATCCTCACCTTTTGGTTTTAATTCAGTGTTGACTTTCTTAATGTGTAACGTGTTCGTTAGTAGGGTATCATTATAGTAATAATGGTCTAATCCCAACACCAAGATAATGCTGTCGAACTGCGCATCTGAGTCTATAGTATAGGTGGTAGGTAGCATTTGCATAAAGCTAGAGGCCTTTACCGTTCCAAAAACAGTATCATTATACTTTCCTGCCAAAATTCTAGTAGATTCAGAGGTGGTGATACTATCGAATTTCATAGTGGAAGTACTAACGGTAAGGGTATCTATGCGTATTAAACGTATGTTACTATCAGTAAACGTTTCCCCTGCCACAAAATCAGAAGAATTATAATTTTCCTCGCTACAGGATATCATAGTAATAGATGAAATACTACTAAAGATTATAAAATGAATCCAGTTCATTTTTTTCATAAACATTCTCATTGGCTATTTAATTTTTGTCAAAGCTAAATGTCATCTTTCGTTGTTAAAACCCGAATAGACCAACTTAGAATGTTATAGGATGAAACTAGTTTTTTAAGCTACTAAGTAGATGGAAGTATTTGTAGATGAAAACTTGGTGTTGGTACGTTAAAAACATTCCTAGATATATTCTGTTTTTATTATGTTACGACCTCTTTTAGTTTTGAAACGGGAAATACAAAAACTAAAATATAAAAGACAATGAATAGATTCAATTCCAATTTTTATAAAATAGCGGGTATAACATTATTGGTTATGTGTATATCAAGTTGCTCAAGTGATGATGATGACGATTTGGGTAACTGGGTAGATAGGTCGGTATTTGATGGTAGCGCTCGTAGTAGTGTATCAGGTTTTACCATTGATAATATAGGCTATATGGGCGTAGGGTATGATGGGGATGATTACCTAACTTCTTTTTGGAGTTATGATATTGAAGGTAATTATTGGGCGCAAAAAGCAGATTTTCCAGGTGTAGCAAGAAATGCAGCCGTAGGTTTTGAGGTTGATGGCAAGGGGTATATAGGAACGGGTTATGACGGAGTCGATGAATTAAGTGATTTTTATACCTATGACCCGGTATCGAATACTTGGGCAGAGATTGCTCCTTATCCAACAGTTAGAAGAAACGCAGTAGCTTTTGGTGTGAATGGTAATGGGTATGTGGGTACCGGCTATGATGGTGATAATGACCGTAAAGACTTTTGGAAATATGATCCGAAAACAGATACTTGGGTAGAATTAGTAGGTTATGGAGGAAATAAAAGAAGGTCTGCCACAAGCTTTACCATAAACGGTTTAGTATACTTGGGTACAGGTGTTTCAAACGGAGTGTATTTAGATGATTTTTGGGTATTTGATCCTACCACCGAGAGTTGGACCGAGAAGTTGGACTTGGACGAAGAAGACGAATACAACATAAAGCGCAGTAGCGCAGTAGGTTTTACCTTAAATGGCTATGGATATATAGCATGTGGCGAATCAAGTGGCACCACGAATACGGTTTGGGAATATGATCCTTCTACTGACGAATGGGAGCAGAAAACTAATTTTGAGGGCACAACACGGCAAGATGCCATTACATTCTCTAACGGAACCCGTGCTTTTATAGGAATGGGTAGAACAGGAAGCCTTTACTTGGATGACTTGGACGAGTTTTTCCCCTCGGATGAATATGATGATGAAGATTAGTTATTTTTATGAGAGGTGTTATTGTTAATTATTTGGGCCAATCTCTAGAGATTGGCCCATTTTTAAACATTTATTTATGAGTTATGCTTCAAAGATTACTTGGGTTATCATCTTATTTTTTACCATCTTTTTCAGTTATACTTTTTATGATAATTTAAAGTATAGCCCTAAAAGTTCATTGCATTGTGAAACAATTCGGGTAAAAAATGGTTTTGGTTATAAAATAAGTAATGGTGAAAAAGTATTGATTTTACAGGAATTTATTCCAGGTATCTCTGGTGAACAGAGTTTTGATACCGAATCACAAGCATTATCAGTTGGTAATTTGGTAATTTGGAAATTGGAAAATGGTAAATCTCCGATTTTGAAGCCATCAGATTTAGAAAGATTGAATATTCCTTAACAGTACCTTGAATTAAAGATTCATGCAATCGATTATTAAAAATAGGGTCCAGATTGTAGTCCACATCGTTATTTGGATATTGTTCTATGGGCTCAGTTTATATCCTTTAATAATCGAATCAAGGCCGGTTCCGTTGGATATTTTGCCAAAGTTATTACTTGTTACCATTCTCTTCTACGTTAATTATGTGTATTTGGTACCCGTATTTCTTTTAAAGAAAAATGTACTGGTATATATCGGCATTTCTTTGTTAATATTAGCAGTTTCGGTTGGCGGTCTAAACTTTTTTTTTCCACCAAGATTTCCTGAACACATAAACTTCGAGGGTCGTCCTAGAGCTGAAATAGGGTTAATTCCGTTTTATAGGGCATTTCTTAGTTTGGGTATACCTTATTCTATCAGTACAGTATTGAGGATTTATATTGAGTGGAGACGAAACGAAAATCTACGATTGACTGTAGAAAAGGAAAGTATAAAGTCAGAACTTCAATTTTTAAAAGCTCAGTTAAATCCCCATTTTTTATTTAATACCCTCAATACCATTTATGCATTGTCGGTAAAAAATTCACCGGATACATCAGAGGCAATTGTTGATTTATCTGAATTAATGCGATACATGCTTTATGAAGCAGATAAGGATTTGGTACCCTTGAATAAAGAGTTGGATTATGTGAGAAGTTATATTCAATTGCAAAGACTCAGACTTTCCGATAGTGAGAATGTTTCGCTGAAGATAACCGGAGAGGATAGGGGTAGGGCCATACCTCCATTGTTATTCATATCATTTATTGAAAATGCCTTTAAATATGGAACAGATTATAAAGGAAAGACATTCGTTAAGATTAATTTAGTGGTTACTGACGAATCCATCTATCTGAATGTGAAAAATAAGATAGGGGCATTCAAAGAGCCATCAAAAAATTCCGGAATCGGTTTAGAAAATATTAGGAACCAGTTGCAATTGATTTATCCTGAATCCCATAAGTTGGAAGTTAATAACGATGGGGAGAACTATGAGGTGTCGTTGATGATCTATCAAATAAAACAGAGTGTATGAAGTGTATTATAATAGACGATGAGCCATTGGCCATTGAAATTTTATCGGGCTACTGCGAAAAACTCGATTTTTTGGATTTGGTAGGTACTTACACAAATCCACTTGATTCCATTATGGATATTAAGGAAAAAAAGATAGACCTGATATTTTGTGATATAGAAATGCCCCAAATCAACGGAATCGATTTTATGGGTACTCTGGATAATAGGCCTTTCTTTATTTTTACAACGGCCTATTCTCAATATGCTGTAGATGGTTTTGAACTAAACGCGGTAGATTATTTGGTAAAACCGATTCCATACCATCGTTTTATAAAATCGGTTTCAAGGGTACAGAATCTTATTTCCAAATATGAAAAGCCAATTATGGTAGGAAACGTTTTTCCATCTAACGGGGATGGCTCTACAGAAAAGAAGTTTATTTTTGTCAAAGCTGAATATGAAAGTATAAAAATAGATCTTGATCAGATAGAATACATTCAAGGTTTGAGAGATTATCTAAAAATACATATATGTGACACCAACAAGACGGTGTTAACATTAATGAGCTTCAAGGAAATCCTTAGTAAACTACCTGCCAACCAATTTCTTAGAGTACATAAATCGTTCATTGTTAACGTAAATTTCATTAAGACCGTACAACGAAATAGAATTGTTATCAATGATATTCGTATTCCCATTGGTGAAAGCCATAAAGAGGCATTTTTCTCTATTTTAGGGATATAAGATTGTATTACTTATTTTCGATTTTTCACTTACCGCTATAATGCGTAAAAGTTTAGCTAGAATTCTCTATTTTTGTTCAGCTAAAAGCACGGGTAGTCTATTATGGGGCAAAAAGTATTACTCTCTTCCAAAGAAATAAATATCATCCTACATCGTTTGGCTTGCCAACTGCTTGAAAATCATTTGACCTTTGAAAATACAGTGCTTATTGGTATACAGCCAAGAGGTAAATTTGTAGCACAACGCTTGACTAAAATTTTAAAGGAGGAATATAAGGTGAAACATATTGACCTCGGGTTTTTGGACATTACCTTTTATAGAGATGATTTTAGAAGAGGAGAAAAAACGTTGGAAGCGACCAAAACCAATATTAATTTTTTGGTAGAGGATAAAAATGTAGTATTGATCGATGATGTGCTGTATACAGGTAGAAGCATTAATGCTGCCTTGACGGCGTTGCAATCTTTCGGTAGACCTAAAGATGTAGAGCTACTTTGTTTAATAGATCGGCGGTTTAGTCGGCATTTACCCATTCAGCCTAATTATAGGGGGAGACAGGTCGATGCCATCAACGAAGAGAAAGTAAAGGTGATGTGGGAGGAGAACGATGGTGAGGATATCATCTATTTAGTTAACAGGTAAAAGAACAAAATGAGCGAACTGAGTGTGAAACACTTATTGGGAATCAAGTATCTTAAAGAAAACGATATTCAGCTTATTTTTGAAACCGCAGACCATTTTAAGGAGGTCATCAACCGATCGATTAAAAAGGTTCCTTCGCTTCGTGATATTACCATTGCCAACATTTTTTTCGAGAATAGTACACGTACCAAGCTGTCTTTTGAATTGGCTGAGAAACGATTGTCTGCTGATGTTCTCAATTTTTCCGCGAGTCAATCATCGGTAACCAAAGGCGAAACACTTATAGATACCGTCAACAATATTTTGTCCATGAAGGTGGATATGGTGGTGATGCGGCATCCAAATCCGGGTGCGGGCATATTCTTATCAAAACACGTTAAGGCATCTATCATAAATGCTGGTGATGGGGCACACGAACATCCGACACAAGCTTTGTTGGATTCTTATTCTATCCGTGAAAAATTGGGCGATGTAGCCGGTAAGAATGTGGTGATCGTTGGGGATATTCTACATTCAAGGGTTGCCTTATCCAATATTTTCGCTCTAAAGCTACAAGGAGCGAATGTTAAGGTGTGTGGGCCTAAAACCCTGTTGCCTAAATATATAGATTCTTTGGGAGTTGGCGTCGAGACCAACTTAAGAAAAGCGTTGGAGTGGTGCGATGTGGCCAACATGTTACGAATACAGAACGAACGTTTAGATATTAGTTATTTTCCCACCACCCGCGAATATACCCAGCAATTCGGCGTAAATAAAAAGTTGTTGGACAGTCTAAACAAGGAAATTGTTATTATGCATCCCGGCCCTATAAATAGGGGCGTGGAGATTACTAGTGATGTGGCAGATTCAAAGCAGTCCATAATTTTGAACCAAGTTGAGAACGGAGTGGCCATACGTATGGCGGTCATTTATTTATTGGCATCTAAAATAAAATAATATGGTTTTTGACAAAGATGAAATGATGACTATCATTTCCCAAGAAAATCCTTCCATCGATATTTTTCTAAGAAATCTTGAAAATGATTATTCAAAAATAAAGAACGATAATCTGGTAATAGATTTATTGAGCTTTTCAAAACTTACACCTTATAACGTAGTTTCTTTTTTAGAGCTTTCTAAAAAACATCGTAAAAACGGAAAATCATTTGTACTCGTGTCTGATAAGGTTTCCTATGAAGATGTTCCTGATGAAATAAATCTGGTCCCTACGTTACAAGAAGCAAAGGACATTGTTGAAATGGAAGAAATTGAAAGGGACCTTGAGCTTTGAAATTGACCATTCTCGGCTGTTATGCGGCCACACCCCGTACCATTACAAATCCTACGGCCCAAGTTTTAGAGATTAAAAACCACATGTTTTTGATTGATTGCGGTGAAGGAACGCAGGTTCAACTCCGCAAGCATAAAATTAAATTTTCCAGAATCAACCATATTTTTATTTCCCACCTTCACGGAGATCATTTTTTCGGTCTTCCCGGATTTATTTCTACGATGAGACTTTTAGGCCGGGAAAAAGAATTACATGTGTATGGCCCAAAGGGAATAAAAGATGCAATAACCTTATTATTGAAATTAGGGGATTCTTGGACCAATTATCCGCTGGTGTTTCATGAACTCACAAGCATAGAGCCTGAGCTTATCTTTGAGGATAAAAAAGTATCGGTAAGTACTATTCCTTTGGATCACAGGATATATACCAATGGTTTCGTGTTCAAAGAAAAACTTGGAGAAAGAAAACTGAATGTTGATGCCATTGAAGAACATAAAATAGATAAGGCCTATTACAGGAATATCAAATTAGGAAAGGATGTTGTTCATGAAAATGGAACTAGAATTCCAAATACGAAATTGACCTTTGATCCCAAAAAACCGAAGTCATACGCCTTTTGTAGTGATACGGTTTATGTTCCAGCATTGGCCTCTAAAGTTAAGGGTGTCGATGTATTGTATCATGAATCTACATTTTTGGAATCAGAATCACATTTGGCGATGAAGACCAAACATTCTACTGCCATAGAAGCTGCTAAAATTGCCGTATCGGCGAATGTAAAAACTCTAATATTAGGGCATTATTCTACACGGTACAAATCTATAGAATTGTTTAAGGAAGAAGCCTCTACGGTATTTTCAAATGTTCTATTGGCCGATGATGGGCGAACTTTTGATTTTTAAATTCTTTTAATACGATTTAATGCAGCTTAATTTCCTTTCTTTTTAGAACTTTGTTTATCTTGTTTTTACGATAAAAATGATGCAGAAAGATTTAAGCGATTATAGAAAAACATACGAGAAAAGCGCATTAATGGAGGATAGTGTATCCGACAATCCACTTCAGCTTTTCCAAACCTGGTTTTATGAGGTTGAAAAATCAGATGGCGTAGATGAGCCGAATGCAATGACGGTTTCTACAATTGGTTTGGATGGTTTTCCCAAGAATAGGGTGGTGTTGCTTAAAAAATATACCCACGAAGGATTTATATTTTACACCAATTACAACAGTGAAAAGGGTAAGGCCATTGCCGAGAACCCTAAAGTGTGTATTTCATTTTTTTGGCCAAATTTAGAACGACAGGTAATTGTAAAAGGAATAGCGGAAAAACTACCTGAAAATTTATCCGATGGTTATTTTGAATCCCGCCCTGAGGGAAGTAAATTGGGGGCGTTGGTATCCGACCAAAGCAGTGTGGTGCCGTCAAGAGCCGTCTTAGAAGAAAAACTGCATCAATTGGAGAAGGAATATGAGAACAAGGAAATTGCGCGGCCAGAGCATTGGGGCGGCTACTTGGTAAAACCAATTTCTATTGAATTTTGGCAAGGAAGGCCTAATCGTCTTCATGATCGTATCCGCTATACCCTAACCAGTGATTTTGATTGGAAAATGGAACGGTTGGCACCTTAAATTAAACAAAATAAAATGAAGGATTTATTGCTGATGCGACATGGAAAGTCTTCATGGGAGCTCAATGTAAGTGACCTGGATCGGCCCTTACAGCAACGGGGTATTTCAGATGCACATTTGGTAGGGGCAGAGCTAGCAACTAAAAATATAAGAATAGACCAGGTCTTTTCTAGCCCGGCGAATAGGGCTTTGCATACGGCGATGATTTGCATACGGCAATTGGACTACGGGTTGAAAAACGTTGCTATCATATCAGATCTATACGATTTCTCGGGAGAGAAGGTGGTTGATTTTATAAGAAATACGAACGACGATTTAGATACTGTTCTCATTTTCGGACACAATCACGCTTTTACATATATCGCAAATGCGATGGGCAATAAATATATTGACAATGTACCTACAAGTGGTTTGGTGCACATACAATTTAAAGAAAGTTCATGGTCGTCCGTTACTCAAGGCTCAACAATACAAACTATTTTTCCAAAGGAATTTAAAACATGGTAAGAAATAATAATCAGTACGTTAATAGAGAAATAAGTTGGCTTTGGTTCAATGAGCGGGTACTTCAAGAAAGTGCCGACAAGAATGTACCATTGATTGAAAGATTGCGATTTTTAGGAATTTTTTCGAACAACCTAGATGAATTCTTTAAAGTACGATATGCAACTGTAAAACGTATTGTTGAAGCAGGAAGAAATGGTAAAAGTGTTTTAGGGGGCGAGAAGGCGAAAGACCTTTTGGAGGAAATCACAAAAATAGTGATTGAACAACAGACCAAGAGTTTAGTAATCCTGAAGCAGATCGAGCATGAACTTGAAAGTAAGAATATTTTTATTTTAAAGGAAACTGAATTAAATGAAAGTCAAAAGGAATTTGCAAAGGCTTATTTCTTAAAAGAGGTAAGTCCACAGTTAATGACCATAATCTTAAATGAGTTGACCCAATTTCCTACGCTAAAGGATACGGCGGCCTACTTAGCTGTAAAAATGGTCATAAAAAGTGAAAAACAAAAAAAAGAGAAACGCTATGCCTTAATTGAAATTCCGAAAGGAATCGATCGGTTTGTGGTGCTGCCCGATGAGGGGGGTAAGAGTTTTATAATTCTCTTAGATGATATGATCCGATATTGTCTTGATAATATTTTTACGATGTTCGAATATGAGTCGATTACGGCCCATATGATAAAGATTACCAGAGATGCGGAACTGGATATGGATAATGACCTTAGTAAGAGTTTTATAGAAAAAATTTCATCTAGTGTCGAACACAGAAAAATAAGTGATCCCGTTCGTTTTGTATACGACAAAAGTATCGCAAAAGATACCTTGACATTTCTTAAGGAAAAAATGAAGATTGAAGATACGGATAGTGTTATTCCGGGAGGTAGGTACCATAACCGTAGGGATTATATGGGATTCCCAAGTCTGGGAAGAAAGGATCTGTTATATGAAAAAATAACTCCGTTACCAGTAAAAGGGTTAAGTATAGAAGGAAGTATTTTAGAAAGTATATCTAAAAAAGATTATCTACAATATACCCCTTACCACACGTTTACTTATATTTTGAAATTTTTACGGGAAGCGGCACTTGATCCAAAGGTCAGGTCCATTAAAATTACGGTGTATAGGTTGGCCAGTAATTCGCAAGTTGCAGCTTCGTTAATCAATGCGGTTAAAAATGGGAAACAAGTAACCGTACAGATAGAACTTCAGGCACGGTTCGATGAGCAGGCGAATATAGAATATGCCGAACAATTGCAGTCAGAAGGCGTGAAACTCATTTTTGGGGTACCAGGCTTAAAGGTACATAGTAAGATTTGTTTAATAGAACGGGAAGAAGGCGATGAAATTAAACGGTACGGATTTATCAGCACGGGTAATTTTAATGAATCCACCGCCAGAATTTACACAGATTATACCTTGTTTACGGCCCATGATCCAATTTTAAAGGAGCTGAATAAAGTATTCGACTTTTTTGAGACTACCTATAAAATCAACAAGTACAAACATTTAATCGTTTCTCCACATTATACTAAAAATGCATTTCAAAAATTAATTGATGTTGAGATTGCAAATGCCATTTTAGGAAAAGAAGCTTATATCAAAATCAAGATGAACAGTTTCACATCCTACAAAATGGTCGATAAATTGTACGAAGCCAGTAGGGCGGGCGTGAAGATTCAGTTGATTGTTAGAGGTATATGCTGTTTAGTTCCAGGGGTTAAGGGAATGAGCGAAAATATTGAGGCTATTAGTATTGTAGATAAATTTTTAGAGCACACGAGGCTATTTGCTTTCGCAAATGGGGGCAATCCGAAGGTGTATATATCTTCCGCGGATTGGATGACCAGAAATTTAGATTATAGAGTTGAAGTAGGATGCCCTATTTACGATGAGGACATCAAAAAAGAACTGATGGATACGTTTGAAATTTGCTGGAAAGATAACATGAAGGCACGTGTATTTACCGAAAAACAGGATAACGCCTATCGTAAAACAAAACCACCGAAAATAAGATCCCAGTTCGCTACTTATGATTATTATGCCGATGATTTGAAAAAGGAATAATTAACCGTGAATGGTTTCTTTGGTGCCTAAGTTTTTCATGATTTTAGCCTCATAAACCAATAAATCTTGCCATTTCTTATTAACCTCGTCCAAATCTCCATACGTACGGGCAAATTTAAGGAACATGGTATAATGGCCGGCTTCACTTATCATCAGTTTATGATAGAAGTCTGCCAATTTTTTGTCTTCCAATTCTTCGGAAAGTAATCTGAAGCGTTCACAACTACGGGCTTCAATTAAACCAGCGTATAATAAACGATGCACTAATTGGGTCGTTCGACTCCCTCCCTTGGGAAAAAACTTAAGGAGTTCGATTACATATTCGTCCTTACGGTCTCTTCCTAAGGTTTTTCCTCGTTGAAGGATAAGATCGTGCACCATTTTAAAGTGACCCATTTCTTCACGGGACAAGGCTATCATTTCCTCGACCAGCTCGGTATATTCAGGAAAGGATACAATCAAAGAGATAGCGGTACTGGCTGCTTTCTGCTCGCAGTAGGCGTGATCGGTCAAAATTTCATCAATGTTTTTTTCTACAATGTTCACCCATCTGGGATCGGTAGGTAATTTTAAGCCTAGCATATATTTCTTTTGCTCAAAATTATGAAGATTTTAAAGACCTCACTAATTATAATTTAACCGCGTTCGTACCAACATACTTAGTAATAATATTTATTTTTGAAGTAAAGACAATTTCAGCTCGAATAATGCACAATCACAAGGAGATTAAGGATATTTTAGAAAAGTATGGTCAGCTAGAAAGCTTAACCTGGTTAACCGAAAGAATCACAAAATTGGCCGAAAGCAAATCTACAAAGGATCTGTATATGGCCTACAGTCTATTAAGTTCAAAATTTGATGCTTCAAAACCCGTTTTATTTACTAATGGGGAAGGTGAAGGGTTGGTATATTTTAAGACCCATAAAGCCAATTTACTTCAAATAGCACGCATATATTTATTATCGGAAGTGCTGAGGCAAGATCAGGAATTTTATACACCCAAAGTGGCTAATATTATACAAGTAGCGGATACTGGGGAATTGGAAACCTTTTTAAAGTATTTGGTTTTATTGCCTAATCCAGAAGCGTATAAACAAACCGCTGTAGAAGCTCTACGCACCAATATTGCTATAATTTTTGATGCCATAACCTTGAATAACCCCTATCCGGCGAAGTACTTTAATGACCAGCAATGGAATCAAATGTATTTAAAGGCAGCCTTTATGGAGCGGGACCTATCTCAAATTGAATCGGTTGATGAACGGGCAAACGAAGACTTGACAAGAATTATATCGGATTATGCACATGAACGTTGGGCGGCTTCTAGAAAAATAGACCCTATGTTTTGGAGACCCGTTTCCAAGTTTTTAAATGAAGAGCTTCTTCAGGATATGAAAAGACTTTTAGAGAGCGAAGATATAATAGAGAATAGGGCGGCAGCGTTATGTTGTTATTGTTCCCGTAATGATAAAGCGTTTGATTTACTGAATAATTATCCTGAACTAAAGAAAAAAGTAGTTGAAAAAGAAATAGCTTGGAATACGCTTAAACAATAAAAGAATGGATGATAAAATGATGATTATAGACCCGCATGTACACATGTCGTCTAGAACAACCGATGACTATGAGGCTATGGCAGCTGCAGGGGTCGTCGCAATTATAGAACCTTCGTTTTGGTTGGGTCAACCCCGAACTCAGGTAGGTTCATTTCAAGATTATTACAGTAGCCTTGTTGGTTGGGAGCCTTTTAGGGCCAGTCAATTCGGCATTAGACATTATTGCACGATTGGTTTGAATTCAAAGGAAGCCAATAATGAGGAGTTAGCAGAGCAAGTAATAGAGTTGTTGCCATTGTACGTGCATAAAGAAAATGTAGTGGCTATTGGTGAAATAGGCTACGATGATCAAACCCCGGCAGAAGATAAATATTTTAGAATGCAATTGGATATGGCCAAAGAATTGGGCATGACCGTGCAGGTGCATACGCCTCACCGTGATAAAAAAGCGGGAACCATTAAAAGTATGGAAGTCTGCTTGGAACATGGTTTAGATCCTGGTAATGTGATTATTGACCATAATAATGAAGAGACGGTAAAAGAAGTTTTGGACCGTGGATTTATTGCTGCGTTCACAATTTATCCCAAAACAAAAATGGGTAATGAGCGCATGGTCGAAGTGGTCCGAAAATTTGGTAGTACAAATATTATTGTCGATAGCTCTGCAGATTGGGGCGTTAGTGATCCTTTAGCGGTGCCAAAAACGGCTTCTTTGATGTTGAAAAGAGGAATCGATAAAGAAGATGTAAGAAAAACCTGTTATCAAAATGCGTTGGATGCATTTAGCAAGAATGGTAAAATGAAAGAATCCCACTGGTTAAATCCTAACGGAATTGACCAATCAAGGCTTTTTAACGATAATAGTGTCTTAAGGGGGCAGGCCCCAAGAATTGACGGAGATCAAATCACCTAAGATGAAGGAGAAGCTGATGGGTTTTGCCAGATTGGCAAGACCCGCCAATCTGCCCACTGCTGCTGCTGATATATTGGCAGGCATGGCCATTGGTCTTAATATTCAAAATACCGGAGCACTTGTTTTCTTGCAAGAAAATCTAACTAGTGTATTGTCATTGGTCTTTTCGTCTATCTTTTTATATGCGGGAGGTGTTGTTTTCAATGATGTCTTTGATGCTGAGCTAGATGCAATCGAGCGTCCTGAAAGAGCTATACCGAGTGGTTTGATACCCTTGAAACATGCTGCGATTTGGGGTATTTTGTTGCTTGCGATAGGTATATTTTTCGCATTTAACTGTACCATGTTGTCGGGCATTATTTCCTTAGCTCTGACGATTGCTATTTTAATTTATGATGCCTATGCTAAGCAATATGAATTTCTCGGTCCTTTAAATATGGGAATATGTAGAGGCTTGAACCTTTTACTGGGGATGTCCGTATTAGGATTAATTTCCGAATGGTGGATCTGTATCGTACCGGTTTTTTACATTTTTGCCATAACGCTAATAAGTAGAGGAGAGGTTCATGGAAATAATAAAAATCATATCGTATGGGCAGGAGTTCTATATGCAATAGTTCTTGCTTCACTAACGTTAATAGTGGTAGTGAAAACCGATAATGGCATGATAACTGTACCCTTTTTGCTATTGTTCGGTATACTGATTTTTTTACCATTGTTCAGGGCTTACAATGAAAATTCACCGAAGAATATTAAAAAGGCGGTAATTTCTGGGGTGTTGTCACTTGTGGTAATGAACGCCTGTTGGGTAGCGGGTTTTTCTGAATGGTATCTGGCAGTGGCTGTATTGTTGTTATTACCTTTATCCATTGGCTTGTCTAAATTATTTGCTGTAACTTAAATTTTTATGCAATTACAATCTATAAAACAGTCTTTTAAAGTTCAATACGATTATCAATTGTATTTTACATCAGGGCTATTCACTATTGAAAACCCCTTATTCGCTCAATTAATTGCGGACTATAGGGAATTTGAACCGGTTAAATTATTTTTTGTTATCGATGATGGGGTAAAGGATCACCATCCCAATTTAATTTCTCAAATCAAGACCTATTGCAATTATAATAGTGATAATCTTAAGCATACGGATACTTTGATTATTTCTGGTGGAGAGCAAGCCAAAAATAGCGATGCTACTATTGAATTGGTACTGAAAGGAATCAATGAAAATAAAATTTGTCGTCACTCTTTCGTTATAGTAATAGGAGGAGGGGCGGTAATCGATATGGTCGGCTATGCGGCTGCAATTGCCCATAGGGGCGTTAAGCTCCTACGCATACCAACTACAGTACTTTCTCAAAATGATTCAGCCGTTGGGGTAAAGAACAGTGTGAACGCCTTTAAGAAAAAGAATTTTTTGGGGACTTTCGCCCCGCCCTACGCCATTATAAACGATAGCGATTTTCTAGAGACACTAGAACAACGGGATTGGATTTCTGGTATTGCCGAGGCTATTAAAGTGGCATTGATCAAGGATAAGGGATTTTTCGAATATATTGCCGATCATGCTAATGCTCTGAAAAAAAGGGAGATGGTACCCATGCAGTACGTGATATACAAGTGTGCCGAAATGCATATGCATCATATTGCCCAAGGAGGAGATCCATTTGAATCAGGTTCTTCTAGACCTTTGGATTTTGGGCATTGGGCCGCCCATAAAATGGAATTCATGACCAATTACACCATGAGGCATGGTGAAGCAGTTGCAAAAGGGATTGCTCTTGATGTGACTTATGCGCACCTTATCGGATTGATACCGGAGTCTGATTTGAACCATGTTTTAGAGGTGATGACCGCAATAGGTTTTGATCTTGCGCTTCCTGTGAGTACTCCTAAAGAAATCGAGGTTTTAATGAACGGTATAGAGGAGTTTAGGGAGCATTTAGGCGGACAATTGACGATTACCCTCATTTCTGGACTGGGCATCAAACATGATGTACATGAAATCGATATGCAGGTAATGAAACAGGCGGTTGAGAAATTGAACCATCATTTTGCTTTAAATTAATCGAATGCAGGTAAAAAAGAACCTTCACCTTACGTATTGCACCAATATTCATCCCGGGCAAGATTGGAAAAGTACCTTTGAGAGTATCCAAGAACATGTTCCCCATATTAAAAATAGAGTGTCAAATCATCAACAGTTTGGCTTAGGCCTTCGCTTATCCAATAAGGCAAGTGAAGACTTGGAGAAGGGGACGAATATGTTTCAATTTCAACAATGGTTAGCTGATACAAATGTGTACATATTTACCATGAACGGGTTTCCTTATGGAAATTTTCATGATGAACGGGTAAAAGACATGGTACATGCGCCAGATTGGACCACAAACGAAAGGGTGGTTTATACCAAGCGCCTTTTTAAACAGCTTTCAATTTTGCTTCCGGAAGGGTTGAATGGAGGGATATCCACATCACCAATTACCTATAAATATTGGCATAAAACTGATGAGGATGCTAAAAAAGCATTTGAACTCGGGGCAGGACACATGTTAAAAGTGGCGCAGTACTTGTTTGAATTGGAGCAGGAAACAGGCAAATACCTTCACATGGATATCGAACCTGAACCCGATGGTCTTTTGGAGAATAGTGATGAGGTATTATTCTTCTTTTCAGAATACCTGTTGCCAATAGGTATTCCACTTTTTAAGAAGGAATTAGGTCTGACAGAAATGGAAGCTGAGGCACTGATAAAAAAATACATTACCGTTTGTTACGATATTTGCCATTTTTCATTGGCTTATGAAGAACCCCAAGATACGTTTGCCAAGTTTGATAAGGAAAGTATTAAGGTTGGTAAAATTCAAGTAAGTGCGGCCCTGAAAATACTTTTCAACGGTGTAGATGATGATATGATTTGGGAGCAACTTTCCCAATTTAACGAACCTATTTACCTCCATCAAGTAACCGAAAAAATAGGAGATACTGTTACGACATATAGTGACCTTCCTATTATTCTAGAAAATAAAGGAGCTCATAAAGAAATAAGGGCACATTACCATGTACCTATATTTTTAGAAAAATATGGAAACCTCTTCTCTACGCAGGACCATATTCTAAAGACAATGGAGTTTATTAAGAAAAATCCTGTTTCTGAACATTTAGAAATTGAAACCTATACTTGGGATGTGCTTCCATCTGATTTAAAACAAGATTTATCTGAATCTATCATTCGGGAAATCGAATGGTTGAAAACACGCTTATAACATGAAGAAGACGGTTGTCATAAATGTGGTGGGACTAACAAAAAGATTGATTGGGGAACATACCCCTTTTATAAAATCATTTTTGGAGAAAGGCATGGCATCTTTTATAAAACCAGTTTTGCCGGCGGTGACCTGCGCAGTGCAATCCACATATCTTACCGGGAAATGGCCGTCAGAGCATGGTATTGTAGGCAATGGTTGGTATTTTAAAGAAGAATGTGAAGTGAAATTCTGGAAGCAATCCAACAAATTGGTACAACAATCAAAATTGTGGGATGACTTAAAGCAGAAATATCCTGATTTTACTTGTGCCAATCACTTTTGGTGGTACAACATGTATTCCAATGTTGATTACAGTATAACTCCAAGACCCAATTATTTGGCCGATGGACGAAAAATACCAGACATCTATTCGCAACCTGCAGAACTACGTGATTCAATGCAAGGCGCATTGGGTACTTTTCCCTTATTTGAATTTTGGGGCCCTAAAACAACAATTAATTCCTCTAAATGGATAGCGGATGCTGCCCTATTGACCGATAAAAAGCACGACCCTGATCTCACCCTAATTTATTTACCACACCTCGATTATAATTTACAACGGTACGGGCTTTATTTCGATATCATCTCTAAGGATTTGTTGGAAATTGATGCCGTGGTTAGTGATTTAGTAACATATTATGAGGCGTTGGATGCCCGCGTAATTTTACTTTCGGAATATGGAATTACAAATGTAAACAGGCCCATACATCTCAACAGATTGTTGAGAAAAGAAGGCTATCTAGCTATACGTGAGGAGCGTGGGTTAGAACTTTTAGATGCGGGTGCGAGTAAAGCCTTTGCGGTTGCCGACCATCAAATCGCACATGTGTATTGTAAAAATACCAGCGAGATAGAAAAGGTTGCTGGTCTACTTGAATCCGTTCAGGGCGTGGAGAAAGTATTTTATGGAGCTCAATTAAAAGAGTATAATTTGGAACATGAGCGCTGTGGCGATATAGTTGTCGTGGCCGATAAAGATTCTTGGTTTACATATTATTTTTGGTTAGACGATGCAAAAGCACCGGATTACGCTAGAATGGTGGATATTCATAAAAAACCGGGCTACGATCCTGTTGAAATGATGACCGATCCTAAGGATAAACTTGTCATGGCCAAAGTGGTAGGTAAATTAATACGGAAGAAACTCGGGTTTAGAACGGTAATGGATATTATTCCGTTGGATGCCAATCTAATAAAGGGCTCTCACGGTCGTCTTACAGAAGATAAAGACGATTATCCCATCTTGATAACAAACCATAAAGAGGTTATTGGAAAAGATACTATAGAAGCGATTGAAGTTCGGAAAATTATTGAGAATCATTTACTAAACTAAATGCTTATGAAGCGATTGTTTAAAGTTCTGGGCTATCTATTTTTCCTATTGTTTACGGCTGGGGCTGCAGTTCAGTATAATGATCCAGATGCGCTTCTGTGGATAGGTATTTACACCCTGGCAGCACTAATCTCACTCGGATTTGCCCTGAACAAAATAGGCGCTACGCTTCCATTGGTAATAGGTATAATTTCCTTAATTGGATTTTTATATCTATATCCTTCCGATTTTCAAGGCTTTGACCTTAATGATGGGGATATTAAAACGGTTGAACTAGGAAGAGAGGCCTTTGGTCTTTTGATTGTTTCCATAATAATGTTCATTTTTGGTTTCCGTTTAAAACGAACCTTATAAATCTAGATCGAATTCCTGTCTTAACAAATCGATTACCGGATTTTTATCCCTTAGCTTTTGATATTTCTCTTCTGGTGTAAAGGCGAATTTTTTGGCACTTTCTTCGTTAACGGTAATTTCAAGTTGAATGAAATGATTGTTCAATTTTGAACGTAAATATTCTATGAGCTCATACTGTTCCCTCTCAATTTCCTTTTTCATAGTGCCGTTGGGTAGCTCTATATGAATGGTGAAATCTTCTTTTAATTTTGGGAGGTCGGTATTTAGGTTTGATGCAAGTATTTTCTGACCATTATCGTCTATCCGATCAACAAATGCAGACCAGTGCTTGCGTAATTCGTCTTGGGTGAATTCACTTTTAGGTAAATTATCTTCATCGATAACCACCTCGATTTTATTCAGCTCGTGTTCTTTTTTTGCTTTTAAGCTAGAAATCGATAACCCTGAAACACGTTTAGTGGGAATATTGATATTGATTTTTTTTGAATCCTGCTCAATCTTAGGTGTTTCCGATTTTTTTAATTCCTCTAGGATAGTAGGGCTCGGCTCGGATGTAGATTCAATGGATGAAACCTCTTGAGTGTTTTCGGATTTATGAATTGGATTTGCACTTTCTTTAACAGAATCAGTACCTTTTTGTATAGGGGTACTTTCCTGTTCTTTTTTAGGGGACTTTGGTAGGTTCTTATAAAATGCTGCCGGCGCAATAAAATCGATTGTTTTATTGTGAAGTGCTATGGATTCAGGATTTTTTTTTTCTCCATCAAAATTGATGGAGGCAAGTTTCATTAGTGTAAGTTCTACTAACAGTCGCTGATTCTTACTGGTTTTATATTTGAGGTCGCAATCATTTGCAATATCCAAGCCCTTTAATAAAAAGGATGTTGAAGTTTTTTTGCTTTGGTCTCTGTATAATTGTTGCGCTGTTTCGCCTACTTCTAGCAACGTAATTGTATCTGGATGTTGACATACCATCAAATCCCTAAAATGTGACGCAAGACCAGATATAAAATGGTGTCCGTCAAACCCTAAGGATAAGGTTTTATTGAAAAGTAGTAAGAGGTTTGGAATCTTATGTTCTAAAACTAAATTTGTCGCCTCAAAATATGTATCGTAATCCAAAACGTTCAAATTTTCGGTTACCGCCTTTCGTGTTAGTTCCGATCCTGAAAAACTGACTACCCTGTCGAAAATAGATAAGGCATCTCGCATTGCACCATCCGCTTTTTGGGCGATGATATGCAGGGCATCTTCTTCGGCATTGATGCCTTGATTTTCTGCGATATACTTCAAGTATTCTGCTGCGTCCTTTACGGTAATCCTTTTGAAATCAAATATTTGACATCTTGATAGTATGGTAGGTATAATCTTGTGCTTCTCCGTAGTGGCTAGAATGAATATGGCATGCTTTGGCGGTTCCTCTAAGGTCTTTAAAAAAGCATTAAAGGCAGATTGAGATAACATATGCACCTCATCAATGATATACACTTTGTATTTTCCTACTTGGGGAGGTATACGTACTTGATCGATTAAATTTCGGATATCGTCTACCGAGTTGTTCGATGCCGCATCCAATTCAAAAATGTTGAAGGCAAAATCTTCGTCCTCTCTTTCATTACCATCTGAATTTATCTGTTTGGCCAAAATACGGGCGCAGGTTGTTTTTCCTACACCTCTTGGTCCGCAGAATAATAGAGCCTGGGCTAAATGATTTTGGTCAATAGCATTTTGTAAGGTATTGGTAATGGCCTGTTGCCCCACGACATCTTTAAAGGTCTGGGGTCTATATTTACGTGCCGATACAATGAAGGGTTCCAAAATAATACTACGTTTTACCTAATACAAATATAAATATAGCTGTTAATTCTAAGTTGAATTAAGAATGGAGATCATCTTTAGTTATCAACAATTACAGTACATTTGCGCCAAGCAGGCCACCTTATCGCGGATCTTAATTCAAGTTTTGGATGGGAGACGAGGAAAGTCCGGACACCATAGTGCAGTATAGCGGGTAACGCCCGTCCGCTGAGAAGTGAGGACAAGTGCAACAGAAAGCAAGTACAGTTCGGCTGTAGTGAAACCAGGTAAACTCTATACGGTGAAACGTCATGTAAATCGGTGTTTGAGGGTTGCACGCCCAAGCCGAAGGGTAGGCGGTTAGAGCTTTGGGGCAACCCTTAGCCTAGATAAATGATAAGGCCCGTTTAGGCGGTAACAGAATCCGGCTTATGGCCTGCTTTTTAAATAAAAACGAGATTTTATTTAGCCTAATTTTTAAAAAAGCTAAATACGCTACCTCCATATTTACGGGAATTGTCATAATAAGGAAGGTGTTCTAGACCGGTTTTATTGGAATGTTCAATAATTAAAACACCATCTTCCAAAAGAAGTTTGTTCTCAAAAATCAATTGGGGTAATTTTTCGAAATCGGCCAAATCCATATCGTAAAAGGGATCGGCGAAAATGATATCGAATGGTTCTGTATTTCGTTCTAAAAACGTAAAAACATCACTCTTCAAGGTACGAATATTCATATCTAATAGGTCGACAGTCTTTTCGATAAACTGTATGCAGCCAGCATGAGCATCAACAGCAAGGATATCATCTACGCCTCGAGAAGAGAATTCGTAACTAATATTACCCGTGCCTGCAAAAAGGTCAAGGACTTTTAAATCTGGAAAATAAAAGCTATTGTTCAGGATGTTGAACAAGCTCTCTTTTGCCATATCCTTTGTGGGCCTAACGGGTAATTTTTTAGGCGCGATTAAGTTTCTACCTTTATGTTTTCCAGAAATTATGCGCATTATAAGGTGTTGATAAGAGTGAAGTCTATAGAATTAGACGATGGTTCCCCCAATTTTATCAATTGTGGTGATGAAGGGGCGAATACGGTTATGTTTTCAATATAGGAATAACAAAGTTGAAAGAGGTCGTCATCCTCTTCAATGGCACCGAATAGTTTTACACGTGTAATTTTTGAATCCAAATCAAGCTGTTCCAAAACGAATAATAAGTAATAGGCGAAGTCCTCTTTGGTTTCGTAAACAAAGCTGTTATAGAGTAAAAGCTTACGGTGGTTAAGAACAGTGATATCCATCTGCTTTTTATTTACATGAACGTAACAGACGGTTTCTTGCTCTTGACTTTGATTGTTCATCAATGCTTGTAATAGTACGGTGCCATTATGCATATAGGTGAATTCCCCGAAAAGTTCGTAGATGTAATTGTTGATGTTCATATAAGGCACATAAACATTCACCAAATCATGATTCTCCACTTCATCGTAGGACAAAACATCGGTGGCTAGAACTTTAGTGTTGAATTTAAGATACTCCAATAGCTTATTTGAATTGAACAGGGATTTGGGAACAAGTCCAAAAAGCGTATTTCGATGTACGACCGTTACTTCATCGAAATGTTGGTTATCGAGTTGGTGTTTTTGAAAGAGTTTTTCCAATTCCTCTTTCACTACCATAGGGTTCTGTTCTTGCGAAAAGTCAAGTTTATCGGAAAACAGCAATTTTTGTGAAACAGTATCTGCCACACAAAAAGAAAGTCCATTCAAGCTAACCTGAATGGACAATTTCTTAAAATTCTTATCCGCTATATCTGAGCTTTTATTGATCTTGTCTCTTGTCATAAATAGGTGGCCAGTTACCACTTGTACTTACTTCATCTAATGAACCTACTTTAATGGAAGGTCCGTTTACCTCTTCAACACTTAATGCAGCATTTTCACGTGCTAAAAGATCCTTAGGTTGGTCATAAAGTATAACGTCTTTATTTACTTTGGCTTCAAATACGGGAGCTCGGTAACCACTCTTTTCAACAAAGGCGGCTTTCATTTCAAATTTCTCTCCGTTCGGTGCAGTGGGCACATCCATTAAATTCTTATATCGTGTATCTTTTTTGAAAAGCGAATCTTTAACGGATACAAATCCTAAGGTATCAATGATTTTTACTTCTTTCAACATGTCGATTTGGTAGGTTTTATCGAATTCCATAAAAGAAGAATCCCTTTGTTGTGTGATAACATATTTACCCGTATCGATGAAAGTGATTAGACTATTAAAGTCCTTGGCATATTTACCATTTACAGTCTTGTAAGCCTCCTGTGAATTTCTAATATCTTTTAATTTGGCAACTACTTGTGCAAAACGCTCGTGTTTAACTTCATTAAATTTAATCGGTCCTGTAATGGAATTATAAATTAGGTATCCTAAAGCGATACACCCAACCCAAAGTACAATCTGTATAATGGTCTTCATTTTGTATGTGTTATTTTAATTTAGTGGTCTTCACAAATCTACAATTTTTTTTTAATCGTAAAAGTTTTTGGCCTAAAAATCATCTTTATCTTTGGGGGCTCATGAAACCAATAACTCCCGCATCTTTCTATAGTTTACTAGAAACTAAGTTCCCACATACACCAACTGCCACACAATCAGTGGCATTACAAAAATTGGCCGAGTTTACCTTGTCTGATTTAAAAGAAGAAGTTTTTTTACTGAAAGGATATGCCGGTACAGGAAAAACGACGCTGATAGGTACTTTGGTGAACAGTTTGTGGAAGGTACAGAAGAAAGCTGTGCTTATGGCGCCCACTGGTAGAGCTGCCAAAGTCATGTCCAATTATTCGCAAACCCAGGCGTATACCATTCACCGAAAAATTTATTTCCCTAAAAAACAAAGCGGTGGAGGTGTCTCGTTTGTCTTGGCTCCAAATAAGCATAGGGACACGTTGTTCATTGTGGATGAGGCCTCCATGATACCCGATACAGCAGCAGATTCGAAGCTCTTTGAGAATGGGTCTTTGTTAGATGATTTAATGATGTTCGTTTACTCGGGTCATAAGTGTAAGTTGTTACTCATAGGAGATACCGCTCAGCTACCCCCTGTACATTTAGTATTGAGTCCGGCATTAGACGGCGATAAGATTTCCTTGAACTATAATAAGGAAGTTATTCGTCTAGAATTGGATGAAGTGGTGCGTCAAGCAGGTGATTCAGGAATTTTGGCGAACGCTACTTTGTTAAGGGAACAACTACAAGGTGACTATTTTGATGATTTTAAGTTTGATGTGAATCCCTTTACCGACATCGTAAGATTAATCGATGGAAATGAAATACAGGAAGCAATAGATACTTCGTATTCTGAAAACGGTAAGGAGGAAACGGCGTTTATAGTGAGGTCTAACAAAAGGGCCAATCTTTATAATCAAAATATTAGGGAGCGCATTTTATTTTTGGAGAACGATTTGGCCGTAGGCGATTTTATGATGGTCGTCAAGAATAATTATTATTGGTTAAAACCCAATTCAGAGGCAGGCTTCATCGCCAATGGTGATATTATTGAAATATTGGAAATCTTTGATATCAAGGAAATCTACACCTTTAAATTTGCAGAAGTTAAAGTGAAAATGGTCGATTATCCTAATATGCCTCCTTTTGAAACGGTATTACTTTTAGATACTATTAAGGCAGAATCACCTTCCCTTTCCTATGAGGATGGAAACCGATTGTATCAAGAAGTAATGAAGGATTTTGCCCAAGAAAGCTCCAAGTACAAAAAGTTTTTGGGCGTAAAGAATAATAAATACTTCAATGGATTACAGGTCAAATTTTCATATGCGATTACCTGTCATAAATCTCAAGGTGGTCAGTGGAATACGGTATTTGTTGAACAACCCTACCTGCCTAACGGAATGGATAAGGAATATCTTCGCTGGTTGTACACCGCTGTCACTAGAGCAAAGAATATATTGTACTTAATAGGTTTTAAGGATGATTTTTTTGTTGATTAATAAAAGATTATTTTAGTGATTATGGATGAAATTCAGATGATCCATAACTGTAAATTTTAGCATGACGACTGATACGATTTTAAGTATATTTTTAGGAATAGGCCTTGCTGCCTCAGTTGGTTTTAGGGTCTTTTTACCCTTATTTGCGCTAAGTTTGGCCTCTTATTTCGGTCTTTGGGATTTAAATGAAAATTGGCAATGGATTGGCAGTCTGGTGGCTGTTTTAACTTTAGGGATTGCCACATTGATGGAAGTATGTGCCTATTTTATTCCGTGGCTCGATAATTTACTCGATACCATCGCGGTACCGCTCGCGGCCATAGCCGGCACGGCAGTTATGGTCTCTACCGTGGCGAATTTAGACCCGGTAGTAACCTGGTCATTGGCCATTATTGCTGGAGGAGGTACTGCAACCGCCATCAAAGGTGCAGGAGCTACGGGTAGATTAGCGTCTACAGCAACTACAGGAGGACTGGCAAATCCATTATTGGCTACGGTAGAAACGGGTACTGCAACAGTAGTGACAATTGTATCTATATTTGCACCCATTCTTGCGGCAATATTGGTCATTATTATATTGGTCGTTATTTTTAGGATATACAGAAGTTTAAGGCCCAAGGCCAAAACATAAAATAAAATTTTAAGTGAAGAAAATAGCAATGATTCCCGCTCGTTATGCGGCCTCACGATTTCCTGCAAAATTGATGCAAGATTTAGTCGGTAAACCGGTGATTGTAAGAACATATCAAGCGGCGGTAAATACTAATTTATTTGATGAAGTTTATGTGGTCACTGATAGTGATGTCATCTATAAAACCATTGTAGGGGAAGGAGGGTTGGCAATCATGAGCGAAAAAGAACATGAATGTGGTAGTGATCGAATAGCGGAAGCGGTTACGCAAATGGATGTAGATATCATTGTAAATGTCCAAGGAGATGAGCCGTTTACGGATCGAGAAAGTCTAGAAGGTGTATTGAAGGTTTTTGAAGATGATGCCCATAAGGAAATTGATTTGGCCTCATTAATGGTTAAGATTACAGCTGAAGACGAAATCAATAATCCGAATACGGTCAAGGTTATCGTTGATAATCGAAATTTCGCATTATATTTTTCGAGATCTCCAATCCCATATCCAAGAGCTAAAGATGCAAGGACGAACTACTATAAGCACAAAGGCATTTATGCCTTTAGAAAAAGTGCGCTGATGGATTTTCAACGTCTGCCGATGTTGCAATTGGAAGCTACCGAGAAAATAGAAGCCATCAGATATTTAGAATATGGTAAGAAAATCAAAATGGTTGAAACGAATGTTCAAGGCATAGAGATAGATACCCCAGATGATTTAAAGAAAGCACAACGGGCATGGAAGTAAATTTTGAGGGGATAGAAGTCATTGGATTTGATGCCGATGATACCTTATGGGTAAATGAAACTTATTTTAGGGATGCCGAAGAACAGTTTGCCCAATTATTAGAAAAATATGAAACCAAGAACAAGATAGATCAAGAGCTCTTTAAAGCGGAGATTAGAAATTTGGATTTATACGGCTATGGTATCAAAGGATTCACCTTGTCGATGATAGAATGTGCTTTAGATCTTTCGAATAATTCCGTTTCCCAAGAAACGCTTGGAAAAATTCTGGAGATCGGTAAACACATGATCTCACATCCTGTCGAGCTATTGGAAGGCGTAGAGGAACTTTTGAAAAAATTACAGCCAAAATACCGACTGATCGTTTTGACAAAGGGCGATCTGTTAGATCAAGAACGTAAACTTGAACGATCCGGACTTTCAAACTATTTTCACCACGTGGAAGTATTGAGCGATAAAAAGGAAAAAAACTATTCAGATTTATTAGAGCATTTACAGATAAATCCCAGTAAGTTTCTTATGATCGGAAATTCGTTGAAATCTGATGTTTTGCCATTGCTGAATATAGGGGCAAGGGCGGTACACGTACCCTTTCATACTACTTGGCAACATGAAGAGGTGACCGAGCCTGTTGAACATAAAGGATATTTGACCATCAAAAAATTGGGAGATATCTTACATTATGTAAATTGAAAATGGAAGTAAATAAAGAAATAACATTGAAGAATATACCTACGAAAGCTTCGGAACACTATCGAAATTTCCCCATGGTTCCCAGAGTGGTCTATGGAAAAGGAAGTTTTGAACAATTGGGCGATATTTTAATGCCGAAACGAAAGCATTCGGAAGCACCCATGATTTTTTTGGTAGATGATGTTTTTGAAGGCACGGAGCTTCTACGAAGAATACCCACCATATTTTCAGATCAGATTATTTTAATATCTGCAGAGGAGGAGCCTAAAACAATTCAAGTCGATGCATTGGTGAAAATGATTAAAGATCAATTTGTCGAAATGCCTTCTGGGGTCATAGGGATTGGCGGAGGTACCTTGTTGGATTTAGCAAAAGCGGTCGCTATTATGCTGACCAATAAGGGCGATGCCTCATCCTATCAAGGTTGGGATTTAGTGCATAAAAAGGCTATTTATCATGTCGGGATACCAACAATTAGCGGCACGGGTGCAGAAGTTTCCAGAACTACCGTTTTATTGGGCCCGGAAAAGAAATTGGGGATTAATTCTGATTACACCACTTTTGATCAAGTGGTATTAGATCCTGAATTGACCAAAGGAGTACCAAAAGAACAATGGTTTTATACGGGTATGGACTGTTATATACATTGTATAGAATCCCTTACTGGAACCTATCTGAACGCTTTCAGTCAAAGTTATGGCGAGAAATCGTTGGACTTGTGTAAAGAGGTATTTCTTGGAAATATCACAGCAGATGATAGCAGAGAGAAATTGATGATGGCATCTTGGCATGGCGGTATGAGCATTGCCTATTCACAAGTAGGCGTAGCCCATGCCATGAGTTATGGTCTTGGTTATGTCCTTGGCGTAAAACACGGCATAGGTAACTGTTTGGTATTTAAGTATTTAAAAGATTTTTACCCAGAAGGGGTCCGTTTGTTTGAAGAGATGGTGCAAAAACATCAGATTGAATTACCTTCAGGAATCTGCGAAAATTTGACCGATGCCGAAATGGATACTATGATTTCTGTAGCACTAGGCATGGAACCTTTGTGGGAAAATGCATTAGGCAAAAATTGGAAATCTAAAATTTCCTCAGAAAAGTTAAGATCAATTTACAAAAAAATATAAACCCTAATCTTTGTCTGTACGGCTCCGTCGAGAACCTACGCGGTTAAGAGAAGAAATCGATGCAGCAGTTCGCTAAATTTATCTATTTTAAGTTATTGGGATGGTCTATCAATGGAAATTTCCCAAGCCATCTAAAAAAATGTGTGTTCATAGTGGTGCCACATACCAGCTGGTGGGATTTTCTTTTAGGCCTTTTGATTCGGGAAGTTTGGAACGAGGAAATTAATTATATCGGTAAGAAAAGTTTATTTGATTCTCCCTTCGGATGGTTTTTTCGATGGATGGGAGGTGCGCCCATAGATCGTTCTAAAAAAAGCGATACCGTAAAAGTGATCGCGAAGCTGTTTAAAGAGCGAGATAAACTCAGGTTAGCATTATCTCCAGAAGGCACAAGAAGGAAAGTGGAAAAATGGAAAACGGGCTTCTACTTCATTGCAAAAACTGCCGATGTTCCTATAGTATTGGTAGCCTTTGATTATGGTAAAAAGGAGATAAAAATAGCTAAACCTTTGATGCCTACAGAAAATCAGGAGGCTGATTTTAAGCTGTATCGTTCATTTTTTGATGGAGTAGAAGGAAAGGTCGAATCGATATAGATTTTAAATATAGCCCTCTCAAAACTACCAAGACTTTTCAAAGAATTGCGATTATAATGATTTGATGAACTGCTGTTTATTTTAACATTTTAAATAAAACCTTCCTGTTCATCTTCCGTAAATATGTCAGAATAAAAATAGGTTTTAGGTTGTTTGTTATTGGTTGAGGTCCGCTGTGGGAGGCGGACCTTTTTATGTTTAATAGAAAATCATCTATGAAAGACAATAGAAATAAAATCCCTAAATAAAAAAGGGGACCGACCGATCCCCTTTTTTATGTCAAATTTTTTTATGCCAAAAAATAATATAGTCATCACTCTTCCATAGTATGGTATACGTTCTGTACGTCGTCGTCCTCTTCCAGTTTTTCAAGGAGTTTCTCAACATCGGCGGCTTCTTCTTCCGAAAGTGACTTCGTTACCTGTGGAATCCTTTCAAAGCCCGAGGACAATATTTCTATCTCTCGGTTTTCCAATTCTTTTTGTAGAGCCCCAAAACTTTCAAAAGGGCCGTAAATTAAAATTCCGTCTTCATCCACAAAAACTTCTTCGGCACCAAAATCGATCAATTCCAGTTCCAACTCTTCCGGATCTAAACCTTCTGCTGGTATCCTGAAATTACAGGTGTGGTCGAACATAAACTCTACGGATCCAGAAGTGCCCAGACTTCCGTTGCATTTATTGAAATAGCTTCTCACATTCGCTACCGTCCTTGTATTGTTATCCGTAGCAGTTTCTACCAATATGGCTATTCCATGTGGGGCATAACCTTCAAACAACACTTCTTTATAGTCACCTAAACTTTTATCACTTGCTCTTTTTATAGCACGTTCAACATTGTCCTTAGGCATATTGACGGACTTGGCATTCTGTATGACCGCTCTAAGTCGAGAATTGGCGTCTGGATCTGGTCCACCTTCCTTAACGGCCATTACAATGTCTTTACCTATACGTGTAAAGGCTTTGGACATCGCTGACCATCTTTTCATTTTACGTGCTTTTCTAAATTCAAAAGCTCTTCCCATGCTATATTATTTTAATAAACAAATGTACAAAAATGGTCAATGTTCAAAAATCCTAAAATTCAATTTTTGGAACACTTTTCAATTTGATGGTTTGGTGAAATTAGTTATTCACTTTCTATGATTTCTTCTATACTTCGTGCAAGTACAAAATCCTTTTCGGTAACTCCATTTGCATCGTGCGTACTTAATCTAATATTTACGGTTTTATAAACGTTACTCCAATCTGGGTGATGTCCTTGAGCTTCGCATTCGAAAGCAATTCGGGTCATGACAGAAAAAGCCTCTTTAAAATCCTTAAACTCGAATGTTGTTTCGATGGCTCCATCAATATATTCCCATCCGTCTAATTGACTTAAATAATCTGTTATTTGTTGATCGGTAAATTTTTCTATTTCTTTCATAGTATTTGCTAATTAAGGACATGATGATCAATAATATCCTGATATGTAAATTGTAAGTTCTTAGGTAATTTATTTGTTTTTGGGAGTACCGCCAAATATCTATCCTCATTGGTAGTATACACCCTTTTTAAAATCGGATTAAAATTACCCACTCGTTCCAAAATTTCTTTTACAAAGTCTTCATGGTGAGTTAAATCAGTACTACCCAAATGATAAATTCCGGTTTTATTCCTATTGATAAGATAATGAATTTGCTGGGTTACTCTATCATCACTGGTAACATTTAAAATTAAATTGGGAAACACCTCTACAGGTTCGTTATCGATTATTGCTTTTTTCATATCCCGAATTCTAGGCGAACCATTTCCAAATACCATTGGGATTCTTAAGATAGCCATTTTTTCTTTCGGTATCCTTAGGAGCATGTTTTCTATACGGATTTTTAAACGGCCATAAATACTTTCAGAAAGTGTTTTGTCCAGTTCATAAGACGGGTACTTACTGTATGCATCGAATACATTGGCCGATGAGATAAAATATATCCTGCAATTCTGTTTTGTCACATATTCCATGATATGTTCATGGGCGATGACCTGAGCGGCAAAATTTCCGCGTAAGGCAGAAATTATAATGTTGGGTTTTACCAGTTCAAGAATTTCAACAATATCATCTTCTTCCAAATTGTAATGGATAAATTGCTTATTGGAGTCAAATGAATTCGCGGTATAGCAGTATGTGCCGTAGGTATCAAAATAATTGCAAAGCTCTTTGTAAATCGCATTACCTATGAACCCACTACCGCCAAGGATCAATATTTTTTTGTTATCCAATCTCAAAAGATAGAGAGTTCTGTTTCTGTTGTTAATTTTTCTAAGGCTAGCATTCCTAGTTTTGAGTTGCCTTTATCATTGAGCCCGGGCGACCACGTTGCCACGCAAAATCTATTGGGCAGTAAAGCCACGATACCACCACCTACACCACTTTTGCCGGGCAATCCTACTTCAAAGGCGAATTCACCTGCTTCATCATAAAAGCCACAGGTCAACATCAATGCGTTGATTCTTTTTACTTGTCCGGTAGTTAGAAAGATATTATTTTTTCTACACTTACCTTGATTGATAAACATGAAAAAAGTGTTCGCCAATTGATTGCAGTTCATGGATAATGAACACTGATGAAAATAAAAATCCAAAACGGTATCTACATCGTTTACCAAATTTCCATAGGACTTTAAGAGGTTTGCTGCCGCGTAATTCCGAAATCCGGTAACTTTTTCAGAGGCGGCAACCTTTTTATCAAAATTTATAGTTCGATCGTTCGCCAATTTCCGCACGAAAGCAAGGAAATCTTCTTTCGGATTGTCCAATAGTGATACTAAAATATCTGCCACAACAATGGCTCCCGGATTAATCAGCGGATTTCTGGGTACACCGTTTTCCATTTCCAAAAGTGAAAGGTGGTTGAACGGATCTCCAGACGGTTCTACGTTAACGCGTTCCCAAAGTGATTCCCCAATAAGTCCTAGAACCATGGAAAGACTAAGGACTTTGGAGATACTTTGAATGGAAAAACGTTCATCTGAATCGCCAGCTGAAAAATTTCTTTGCTCAATATCTATCAAATGAATGCCAAATTTATAGGTATCTATGGTTGCTAATTCGGGAATATAGCCCGCGATGAGTCCTCTGTCATCAGCATTGGCAGCAGTTTTGGCAATAGCATTCAAAATAGATTGAAAGTCTATCATTACGCTTTATAAAAAGGTAATTTGACAACAGTGGCCGGAATAGCGTTCTTTCGAATTTGAATATGGATTTTACTTCCTATATCCGAAAAAATAACGGGAACATATCCCAAACCGATTCCTGTTCCCAAAGAGGGGGACATGGTACCCGAAGTAACTACACCTATAGTTTTACCTTGACCATCGACAATGTCGTACCCATGTCTTGGAATTCCGCGTTCATCCAGCTTAAAGGCAATCAATTGTCTCTCCGGACCGTGTTGTTTTTCTTTTTCAAGCGCTTCAGAATTCACAAAATCCTTATTGAATTTAGTGATCCATCCCAAACCGGCTTCAATGGGGGAAGTTTTTTCATCAATATCGTTCCCATAAAGGCAGTATCCCATTTCTAAACGAAGGGTGTCCCTAGCAGCAAGGCCAATCGGTTTTATTCCAAATTCGGACCCAGCTTCAAACACTTTGTTCCAAATTTGTTCCACTTCCTCATTTTTGCAGTAGATTTCAAATCCACCTGAACCGGTGTAACCCGTTGCCGAAATGATAACGTGATCGATGCCTGCAAAATCTGCCACTTCAAAATGGTAGAATTTAATGGCCGACAAATCGATTGATGTTAGACTCTGCATAGCTTCAACGGCTTTTGGACCTTGTATGGCCAACAAGGAATAGCCTTCAGAAATATTGCGTATATCAGCCTTGAATACTTCGTTGTACTTTGAAATATGATTCCAATCCTTATCGATATTCGATGCATTAACGACCAAAAGGTATTGCTCTTCCTTGATTTTATAAACAATTAAATCATCCACTACGCCTCCGGTTTCATTTGGCATACAACTATATTGTGCTTTTCCTGGATTCAATTTAGAAGCATCGTTGGATGTGACTTTTTGGATCAGGTCAAGAGCGGTAGGTCCAGAAATCAAAAATTCACCCATATGTGAAACATCAAAAACACCCACACCATTGCGAACCGTTTCATGTTCAGCGTTAACTCCCTCATAGGAAACAGGCATGTTGTATCCTGCGAACGGTACCATCTTGGCCCCAAGTGACTCGTGTATTTTAGTAAGTGCCGTATTTTTCATGTGTTGTTTTTTTGAAAGGACAAATTTATAGATTTATTTAAGGATGCCGTGGATTCAAGTTCTAATGTTTTCTTTAAAAATTATATCAAAGAAGAAAAGAGAGTTGAAATAAAAACAGTGTTTTGAACTCATAAAATAGGACCATGTCTAAAAGTTTACTGCTTTTGCGAGTTGTTATTGGCATGTACAATTAATATAAATGCACAAGAGGCAGGTATAAAGGCCAGTATGGTTGGGTCTTCATTTCGTGCTCCCGGTGAGGCCGCTAAAACCGTGGTGGCTGACGGACTTTTAAAACTTGTAATCATTTCGGAGGTTAGGGAGTCTCTGACCTATTTTTCACACGGAACTTCCCATCATTTAGGACTGGACGTTCACTATAAAAGGACCTACGGACCTTTGATGGCCAATACGGCATTACGGTAGAGCCGGGCATTTGTATTCCCCGAGGGTAGTGACTGTGACGAAAAATGGTGGGGCATCGCCGTACGGATCGAGGACGATATTTTGATAACCGAAAATGGTCCGGTCAACCTTTCCGCGATGGCGCCCAGAACTACCGAAGCTATTAAAGCCATGATGCAACAACCTAGCCTAGTGCGCTTGACGATTTTAAACTTCCTAAACTAGATTAGTCCTCTAGTAAGAAGGATTTTAAATCGGTATAAGTGGCAATGTTGATATACTTTTTATCTTTGTGCATTACTTTTTGGATTTGCGCCGGAATCTCCAACTTCTCTGAAAGGGTTTCCTCGACCACATCCATAAATTTTACGGGATGTGCCGTTTCTAAAAAGATACCATAAGTGTCGGGATGGTTGGTTTGATATTTTTTAAGTCCGAGATAACCTACAGCACCGTGCGGATCTGAGATGTATCCGTTGATATCGTAAATTTCCTTTAAAGCTTTTTTGGTCTGATGGTCATCAAAGGAATACGAGGAGAAGTTTTTTTGCAAGGCTTCAAAATTATCTTGGAACAATTGTCTGATCCGTATAAAATTACTGGGATCACCAACGTCCATCGCATTTGAAATGGTTGCGGTAGAGGGCTTTGGTTTATATTCCTTGGTCAGCATGAATTCCGGAACCGTATCGTTTACATTGGTCGCCGCTATAAAGTGCTTGACCGGCATCCCCAAACGTTGGGCCACCATCCCTGCACAGATATTCCCAAAATTACCGGAAGGTACCGAAAAGATGATTTCTTTTCCGACGGATTTCGCCTGTTTGTAAGCGAATAAAAAGTAAAAAAGTTGGGGCAACCATCGGGCCACATTAATGGAATTGGCAGAGGTCAGTTTCATTTCCGACAGTAAATCCTGATCTAAAAAGGCGGTTTTAACCATGGCTTGGCAATCATCAAAAGTACCATCAACTTGAAGGGCCGTAATGTTCTGTCCCAAAGTGGTGAGCTGTCTTTCTTGGATATCGCTAACTTTTCCGCTAGGGTAGAGGATGACTACTTTAACACCTTCAACACCTAAAAAGCCGTTGGCAACCGCACCACCGGTATCACCGGATGTGGCCACCAGAACCGTTACTTCCTCTTTGGAAGACCTCGAAAAATATCCTAAACATTGGGCCATGAAACGCGCCCCCACGTCTTTGAAAGCCATGGTGGGTCCATGGAACAATTCTAAGGTCGCTATGTTCTCTGTTATTTTTACCACGGGAAAGTCGAAATCCAAAACCTCTTTAAGAATGGTTTTCAACACATCATCGGGAATTACGCCTTCTACAAATTTTTGGATGGACCTAAACGCTATTTCCTCATTGCTTAGATCTTCAATGTGTTCAAAGAATGAAGTAGGTAACGGACTGATGTCTTCTGGAAAATAAAGTCCCTTGTCAGGCGCAATGCCATTGACAACAGCTTGGTCAAAAGTTACATCTGGGGCTTTATGGTTAAGGCTGTAGAATTTCAATGTTGATGAATTTAAATTTTTAAAAATTAGATGGGTCTTACGCCGTCCATGTTGATTTTAGAAACATGGATTTCATAATCGATACCAATTTGCTCATAGACCTTTTTCATTGCATCGGCTACTTTTAAAGCGGTTTCATTGCCTTTGCTCAAGGCGAAAATTGACGGACCTGATCCTGAAATGCCAGCGCCTAGAGCACCGGCTTTAAGGGAGGCTTTCTTTACTTCGTCAAACCCCGGGATAAGTATGGAGCGAATAGGCTCTACAATGTGGTCGACCAAAGATCGGCCAATTAAATCATAATCCTCCATAAACAAACCAGCGATGAGTCCGCCAACATTTCCCCATTGCTTGATGCCCGTTTCCATGGAGATGGTGGTCTTAAGGATTTTCCGGGAATCTGAGGTCTTGATCTCTATTTGTGGATGGATAATGGTAGCGAATAAATCCGCAGGGGCTGGAATGGGAACAATGTCCAAGGGTTCATAACTACGCACTAGGGTGAAGCCACCAAATAGGGCGGGAGCTACATTATCCGCATGGGCTACGTCACTTGCCAAACGTTCGCCTTCCATGGCGAACCGTACCAATTCCGTCGATTGGAACGGGTTTCCCAATAAGTGGTTCATGGCCCAAACAGCACCGGCCGAGCTGGCCGCACTACTGCCAATACCACTACCTGGTTTTATTTTTTTATTGATCTCTATTTCAAAACCGCCGTCATAATCCGAAGCCAAAAGCAAAGCCAATCCGGCAACGCCAGCAACATTTTTATGGGTTTCCATCGGCAAATCCTGACCTATCAGTTTGGTGATCTTTATCCCCTTTTCTTCGATTTTTCTAACGGTCATTTCATCGCCTACCGCATCGAGGGCAACTCCAAGAACATCGAATCCGCAGGAAATATTGGCGATGGTCGCGGGACAAAAAACCTTGATTTCGTTTGCCTTCATGATTTAAAAATTTCCAATTCTAATGATATCCGCAAATATACCCGAGGCGGTCACCGCGGCTCCGGCTCCGGCACCTTTGATGATCATGGGTTGGTTAGGGTATCTTTCCGTATAAAATAAAACGATGTTATCACTTCCTTCCAAATTGTAGAAATCGTGTCCCTTGGGTATTTCCTGCAGGCCTACACTGGCGACACCGCCATCAAACTGGGCAACATATTTCAATTTACTATTCGCTGCCTCTGCATGGGCAAATAAGGATTGAAAATGATCTTCATGTTTCTTTAGGGAAGCGAAGAAATCTTCGTTAGTAGTGGTATTCAGACTTTCTTCCGGTAAGAAGGGTTTGTTTTGAATATCCTCGATTTCCAATCGGTTTCCACTTTCCCTAGCAAGGATTAAAATCTTACGCATCACATCGATACCACTTAAATCAATTTTAGGGTCCGGTTCCGTATATCCCTCTTCCTGGGCGCGTTTGACCACGTCATGAAAGGTAGTTTCTTTATTGAAATTGTTGAATACGAAATTCAAACTACCGGATAGAACGGCCTGGATTTTCAAAATCTTATCCCCCGAAGCTATTAAATGCTTTAAGGTATCGATGATGGGCAGACCCGCACCAACATTGGTTTCGAACAGGAAGGGCGCATTGTACGTTCTAGCCAACGATTTGAGGTTGGCGTAATTGTCATAGGCAGAGGAACAAGCAATTTTGTTGCAGGTTACGACCGAAATGCTATTGCCTAAATAATTCGCATAAGAGGTAGAAACCTCTTGGCTTGCCGTGTTATCAACAAAAATGCTATTCCTATAATTCAAGGAATTCACCTTCTCCAGAAACTTTTCTTTATTGGCTTTTTCGCCGTTGTTTAACAGGTTCTTCCAATCGTTAAGTTCAATGCCCTTTTCATCGAAAAGCATCGTACGCGAGTTGGACATACCAATGACCCTGATATTCAATTTTAAATTCTCTTTGAGATATTTACGTTGGGAACGTATTTGTTCCAAAAATTTAGCCCCTACATTACCCACACCCATGACAAATAGGTTAAGTTGTTTGATGTTCTCCTCAAAGAATTCTTCATGCAATGCGTTTAGGGCTTTCTTGACATCCTTTTGATCTATGATGCACGATATGTTTCGCTCCGATGCACCTTGGGCAATGACCCTAATATTTACGTTGTTTCTACCTAGGGTACTGAACATTTTTCCACTGAGGCCTTGGTGACTTTTCATATTATCACCAACCAGGGCTACGATAGCCAAATCTTTCTCTGGGATCACCTTTTTAATTCGTCCTCTTTCAATTTCATATTCAAACGCCTCGTTGACCACGTTCACCGCTTTTTCGATATCATCGGCAGAAATACCTACGCAAATGGAGTGTTCGGAGGAAGCTTGAGTAATTAATACAACACTAATATCCGCTAGTGATAGTACTTCAAAAAATCTTTTGGAAATACCTGGAATACCCACCATTCCCGGACCTTCGAGCGATAATAGGGCCATATTGCCAATATGGCTTATTCCACGAACCGTTTTACCCTTTTCATTTTTGGATTTGGTGATTAGGGTTCCCGCTTCTTCCGGATTAAAGGTATTTTTGATGATAATGGAAATCCCTTTAGACAATACCGGCTGTATGGTCGGAGGATACAAAACTTTAGCTCCAAAATGTGAAAGTTCCATCGCTTCTTCATAAGAAATATGAGGTATCGCTTTAGCCTGCTTCACCATTTTTGGGTTAGCGGTAAACATACCACTTACGTCCGTCCAAATCTCTAGAATATGGGCATCTACGGCTGCGGCGTAAATGGCCGCGGTGTAATCTGATCCACCTCTTCCTAAAGTGGTGGAATCCCCAGTTTCAGAACTCGAAATAAAACCGGGACAGACGGTTATTTTTGTATCGGAAGTATTAAAATAATCTTGACAATTCTTGTTAGTTTTGCCAAAATTGACGGAATTTTTTCCGTTTACTTTTTGCGTAATAATCAATTCCCTACTGTCTTTGAACACTGCATTGAGTTGCTCACTGATCAAGTATTCGCTAATAATGTAAGAGGAAAGTAATTCTCCATAACTCATGATCTTATCGGATAACTTTGGTGTTATTTCTCCGATAAAAAAAGCACCTTCCAGTAAGGTTTCCAGGATATTGAATTCACTCTTTACTTTGCTTAAAACTTTGCTCTGAGCGGTAACGGGAATTAACTCCTTAACCGTTTGTAAATGCCTTTCTTCTAAGGCTAAAAGCAATTTTTTATAGTCCGAATCCTGCTGTGAAGCCAATAAACCGGCTTCCAGTAAAGAATCGGTAACACCTCCTAAGGCCGAGACGACCAAAATAAGTTGATCTTCCTCTTGGGATAGGATATTCTTTATTTTAAGTATATTTTCAGCTTTGGCTACTGACGAACCACCGAATTTTAGAACTTTCATGATATTGTAATATTGACTTCTTAAAAAGATATGGTGTAATTAAACACAAAAACGGAGAAATATAGTTTTTTTAACCCCAAAGGGTAAACCATACAGTTGTTGAACCATAGCGGTTATTTACTGAAGTGAAATCGAATTTTATGTCTGTCTTATCGCAGTCCATAATACTAATGGTTGAGCGTCAAAAGTAGTACTTTTGATATCCTAAACAAATGATTCCACAATTTTTTACCGAATCGTTACTATTTAATCAAAAAAGAAATAAATAATGAAGCTATTCAGTGCTAAACAAATTTATAAAGCAGATCAGATAACTGTAAAAAAACAAGGAATTACTGGTGATGAGTTAATGGAACGTGCTGCATTACAATTATTTAATTGGATGCACTTACGAATGCAGGGAGCTCCTGTGAAAATTCATTTGTTCTGTGGTATCGGGAACAATGGAGGAGATGGTATTGCATTGGCAAGACACTTATTGGAACACGGGTATAATATTGTAGTGTATGTTGTGAACTATAGTGAAAAGCGATCCAAAGATTTTCTAATCAATTTAGATCGATTAAAAGAGCATAAAATTTGGCCGATTTTCATGAATTCTGATGATGAACTTCCAGTAATCGGTGAAGAGGATATAATTGTTGATGGAATTTTTGGCATCGGATTGAATAGGAAACCTGATCCTTGGGTAGCTAAATTGATCCAACATTTAAATACTTCCAAGGCTTTTATTCTATCAATCGATATTCCATCTGGTTTGTTTACCGATCAAGCCCCAAAAGACTTCGAAACGATCATTAAATCGAATTTTGTCTTGAGTTTTCAAACTCCGAAGCTCGTGTTTTTTTTACCAGAGACAGGGCCTTTCATAGGCCAGTGGGAGGTTTTAGACATAGGGCTGGATGCTGAGTTTTTAATGGAGACCGATACAAACTATGAGCTAATCGGAAAAAACGAAATTTTGACCTTGTACCAACCTCGGGAAAAATACGGTCATAAAGGTACTTATGGACACTCTTTGATTATCGGTGGAAGTTATGGTAAAATAGGTTCGGTCTGTTTGGCATCTAGGGCCGCCTTGGAAGCGGGAAGTGGTTTAGTGACCTCATTTGTACCTAAAATAGGATATGCCATACTACAGACCGCATTGCCTGAAATAATGGTGCTCACTGATCCTGCTGAAGATTTTCTTACGGATATACAATTTGAAATTGAACCTACAGTTATTGGAATTGGTATGGGTATAGGGACCGAGGATAAAACCGTAAAGGCTTTTTCTGAATTTTTGGATAGAAATACCTGTCCCTTAATTATTGATGCCGATGGACTTAACATCCTTTCAAAAAACCAAGAGTTGTTGAGCAAATTGCCAAAGCACACAATTTTAACACCGCACCCAAAAGAATTGGAACGTTTAATTGGGAAGTGGAATGATGATTTTGACAAATTGGAAAAGGTTAAAGCGTTCTCTCAAGAACACAATTGCATCATTGTAATAAAAGGAGCGAATACAATGGTTGTTTTTGAAGGAAAAGGCTATGTCAATACCACGGGCAATCCTGGGATGGCAACCGCTGGAAGTGGCGATACACTAACCGGAATTATTACCGCATTCGTAGCACAAGGTTATGACGCTTTAACTGCGGCGCTATTCGGTGTTTATATTCATGGAAAGGCCGGCGATATCGCTGTTGAAAAAACGGGTTATCAGGCATTAACCGCATCAAAAATCATTAATAATTTAGGCAATGCTTACCTTGATTTATTTAAGGTACCAAATCTACCCCAAGCTGAGGAAGAAAATTAATACAACTGATTTAAAAAGGGTGATTAAGAAGCGTTAACCCTTCTTTTCACCCATTTAAGTGCATTATCATACTCAATAAAAAACTTCATTGGTTTTTTGTAGAACAATTTCTCAATCTTAAAATTATGCATGTCAATTTCCTTTATGGAGACAATGGCAAAAGCCTTTAGATTGTCAAGTTGTTTTAGGTAATTGTAAATCGTAGGGTCAATTGCGAACGAATTTGTGCGAAGGCTAATAAATCCGAAATTTTTATCCCTAAAATGAATTTCTGAAATACCAATTATTTGATAGGCCCGCTCTAAAGTTAATGTTGCCCCTTCATCAAATATGGATACCATATAATTTTCAAATACTTGAATTTTTCCTACTTCCAATTCATACTCGCGTACGATTACCTTTTTTTTGGTAGATCCAATTTTCATTCGGTGTATATTATAGTGTGTCTGAAGCGAAAGTAGATTGAACTTTAAAGTTTAAATAAATTATTAGACTAAAAGCGCAAATATCGTTCATACTGCGTTTGGCCGATAATCCTTGTATTTGGTTTCTTACATTTCAGAATGGAATACAAAAAAAGGAGTCCATTTATGGACTCCTTTTTGATACTGTAAAAAAACGGAATTATTTCGTTTTAGGAGATTCTTCTTCTGCCTTCTCGATTTTAATAGTCAGTTCCTCACTCTTTTCATCAAGGTCGATAAAAATGGTATCACCTTCTTTAAGCTTTGAATTCACTATTTCTTCTGCAAGGGCATCTTCAATATATTTTTGAATGGCTCTCTTAAGCGGTCTCGCCCCATATTGCTTGTCAAACCCTTTCTCGGCGATATAATCTTTTGCATTATCCGATAAGTTTAAGATATAACCTATATCCTTAATTCTTTTAAACAATTTGGAGAGTTCAATATCAATAATTTGATGAATATGCTCTCTCTCCAAGGCATTGAAAACGATAACGTCGTCGATCCTATTCAAAAATTCAGGAGCAAATGCTTTTTTGAGGGCATTTTCAATGACTCCTTTTTGATGGGTATCTTCTTGGGTTTTTCTTGCTGAAGTACCGAACCCGACGCCTTGTCCGAAATCTTTCAATTGTCTCGCTCCAATGTTCGAGGTCATGATAATGATCGTATTCCTAAAATCTATTTTACGACCAAGACTATCGGTTAAATAACCATCATCCAACACTTGTAAAAGCATATTGAACACATCTGGATGTGCTTTTTCAACTTCATCAAGTAAAATAACGGAGTAGGGCTTTCTTCTAACCTTTTCGGTCAGCTGTCCACCTTCTTCGTAGCCTACATATCCTGGGGGTGCTCCCACCAGGCGTGATATGGCAAACTTCTCCATATACTCACTCATATCAATACGTATCAACGCATCTTCTGAATCGAATAATTCTTTTGCAAGTACTTTGGCCAATTGGGTTTTACCAACGCCAGTTTGTCCTAAAAAGATAAATGAACCAATAGGTTTGTTGGGATCTTTAAGTCCGGCCCTGTTACGTTGTATAGCTTTCGAAACCTTGGCAACGGCATCATCTTGACCAATTACATTCGACTTGATAAGTTGAGGGAGCTCGGCCAGCTTATTACTTTCAGTTTGAGCGATTCTATTTACAGGAATACCGCTCATCATAGAAACTACGTCGGCAACATTATCTTCACTTACCGTTTCTTTGTTCAGCTTGCTATCATCTTCCCATCGTTCTTGGGCAATGGAAAGTTCTTTTTCTAAACTCTTTTCATCATCCCTAAGTTTAGCCGCCTCTTCATACTTTTGTTTTTTGACGACACTATTTTTAAGCTCTCGCACATCTTCCAATTTCTTTTCCAATTCAAGAATCTGTTTTGGAACATCCATATTTACGATGTGTACGCGTGAACCTGCCTCATCCAAAGCGTCTATGGCCTTGTCTGGGAGAAATCGATCGGTCATGTACCTATTGGTCAATTTCACACAGGCTTCAATAGCTTCATCGGTATACGTGACGTTATGATGGTCTTCGTATTTTCCTTTGATGTTGTGTAAAATTTCGATGGTCTCTTCTACGGTAGTTGGCTCCACAATTACTTTTTGAAACCGTCTTTCCAAAGCACCATCTTTTTCAATATACTGTCTATATTCATCTAATGTCGTAGCACCGATACATTGAATTTCACCTCTTGCCAATGCGGGCTTGAACATGTTGGAAGCATCTAAACTTCCGGTTGCACCACCAGCACCCACAATGGTATGTATTTCATCTATGAATAAAATAACGTCGTCATTTTTTTCAAGTTCATTCATGACGGCCTTCATACGTTCTTCAAATTGGCCGCGGTATTTTGTGCCTGCAACCAAAGAAGCCAAGTCAAGCGTCACGACTCTTTTATTGTAAAGAATTCTTGAAACTTTTTTATTTATGATGCGTAAGGCCAAACCTTCGGCAATTGCACTTTTACCAACTCCTGGTTCTCCAATGAGTAACGGGTTGTTCTTTTTTCTTCGACTCAAAATTTGAGAAACCCGCTCTATTTCTTTTTCTCGGCCAACAACAGGGTCTAACTTATTTTCTTCTGCCATTTGGGTAAGGTCCCTTCCAAAATTGTCTAAAACAGGGGTTTTAGATTTTTTAGCACCTTTTTGCCCAGCAGTAGAACCAAATGTACTTTCCTTTCCTTCGGCGCTTTCATCTGAATCACTAGGGAAAGATTCGGCTGTTGGGCCATCTACCATATCGTCATCACTTGCTATCATAAACTTGAATTGTTCCTTGACACCATCGTAATCAACTTTTAACTTGTGTAAAAGTTTGGTCGTCGGGTCGTTTTCATTTCTAAGAATACAAAGTAACAGGTGAGCGGTATTTATCGAAGAACTCTGAAAAAGTTTCGCTTCTAAAAACGTGGTTTTTAAAGCGCGTTCCGCTTGCCTGGTTAGGTGTAGATTCTTTTTATCTTTTTGTATCCCACTAGCATTGGGGTTAGAAGGGCTGAGGATCTCTACTTTTCTTCGTAAATGATCCAAGTCAACTTCCAAAGCATCCAATATGCTAATGGCCTTCCCATTCCCATCTCTTAGAAGACCTAACATTAAGTGCTCGGTACCGATAAAATCGTGACCAAGACGCAATGCTTCTTCCTTGCTGTAAGCAATTACATCCTTTACTCTTGGGGAAAAATTATCATCCATATACTATGTTATCAACTATAAAATTACTAAATCTCCTTTAATCAATGGCAAATACCATACCTATAATCGTTAAAGTTATTGTAAAACCTGTAAAAAGCACATCCGAAAGCATTAAAATAACCGTATAGTTCAAAAATTAACATTCATCGGATTGGTGTTAATAAATTATGATATTATTAAAGCCTTATATTCTAGGAACGCCTCGGATTTAAGTATATTGGCATGCTTTTTTACTAATTAAAAAACAGAAGATTTTAAAATGGCTGAAGGTGAAAAATTGATTCCCATTAACATTGAAGAGGAAATGAAATCTGCCTACATTGATTACTCAATGTCGGTCATTGTGTCACGAGCCCTGCCAGATGTCAGGGACGGGTTAAAACCAGTACACAGACGCGTTCTTTTTGGCATGCATGAATTAGGGGTTAGAAGTAATAGTTCCCATAAAAAATCGGCCCGTATTGTCGGGGAGGTTCTTGGTAAGTATCACCCGCATGGCGATACATCTGTATACGATGCGATGGTTCGTATGGCCCAAGAGTGGAGTCTGCGTTACATGCTTGTAGACGGTCAAGGTAACTTTGGTTCAATAGATGGCGACAGCCCCGCGGCAATGCGTTATACCGAAGCCCGTATGCGTAAGATTGCCGATGATATGCTTATCGATATAGAAAAGGAAACTGTAGATTATCAATTGAACTTTGATGATTCTTTGAAAGAGCCGACTGTTCTTCCTACTAGGGTTCCTAGCTTATTGGTTAACGGTGCTTCTGGTATTGCGGTAGGTATGGCTACCAATATGCCTCCTCACAATTTATCTGAGGTCGTTGATGGTACGGTCGCTTATATCGACAATAACGATATAACCATTGATGAGATCATCACCCATATAAAAGCTCCTGATTTTCCAACAGGAGGTATTATTTATGGATATGATGGCGTTAAAGAGGCCTTTCATACTGGAAGGGGACGCGTAATGATGCGGGCGAAGGCCACTTTTGAAGAGGTTCAAGGTAAAGAATGTATCATTGTCCATGAGATTCCGTATCAGGTGAACAAAGCCGATATGATTAAGAAAACCGCTGATCTTGTCAATGAAAAGAAAATAGAAGGTATTGCAAACATTCGGGACGAGTCTGACCGTAATGGTATGCGAATCGTCTACATATTAAAAAGAGATGCTATTCCTAATATTGTGTTGAACATGCTGTATAAATATACGGCTTTGCAAACCTCGTTCAGTGTCAATAATATTGCGCTTGTCAAAGGTAGGCCACAATTATTGAACGTGAAGGAGATGATTCACTACTTCGTGGAACATCGTCATGAGGTTGTGGTTAGACGAACACAGTTCGAATTGAAAAAGGCCGAAGATCGCGCCCACATTTTGGAGGGATTGATTATTGCATCCGATAATATCGATGAAGTAATCGCGATCATAAGGGCCTCAAGTAATGCGGATCAAGCCCGTGAAAACTTGATGGAACGCTTTAAACTGAGTGAGATTCAAGCGAAGGCCATCGTAGAAATGCGATTACGTCAACTTACGGGTCTGGAGCAGGATAAACTTAGAACGGAATATGATGAAATCATTTTGACCATCGCCGATTTAAAGGATATTCTTGAGAAAAAAGAACGTAGAATGCAGATCATTAAGGATGAGCTTCTAGAAATAAAAGATAAGTATGGCGATGAAAGACGTTCTGAAATCAATATTGCAGGCGGAGATTTAAGTATGGAAGATATGATTCCAGACGAGCAGGTGGTTATTACCATTTCGCATGCTGGATATATCAAAAGAACACCTTTATCTGAATATAAAACTCAAAACAGGGGCGGCGTAGGACAGAAAGCATCTTCTACCCGTAATGAAGATTTCTTGGAACATCTTTTTGTGGGTACCAACCACCAATATATGTTGTTCTTTACGCAAAAGGGAAAATGTTTCTGGATGCGTGTTTTTGAAATACCTGAAGGTAGTAGAACATCAAAAGGTCGAGCAATACAAAACCTTATTAATATTGAGCAGGATGACAGCGTTAAAGCTTTTATCTGTACCCAGGATCTAAAAGATGAAGACTACGTAAACGGTCACTTTGTAATTATGGCCACCAAAAAGGGGATTGTCAAAAAGACTTCTTTGGAGCAATATTCAAGACCACGTCAAAACGGAATCAATGCGATTACTGTAAGGGACGGAGATGAATTGTTGGAAGCAAAATTAACTACAGGAACAAGTCAAATATTCCTTGGGCTTAAATCTGGAAAGGCGATTCGATTTGAAGAAGGAAAAACTAGACCGATGGGAAGAAATGCTTCCGGTGTACGTGGAATTACCCTCGCCAATGATGACGATGAGGTTATAGGTATGGTTTCTGTCCATAATTTTGAGGATGAAATACTCGTGGTTTCAGAGAAGGGCTACGGTAAACGATCAAGTATTGAAGATTACAGAGTTACCAATAGAGGAGGTAAAGGAGTCAAGACCATTAGTGTGACCCAAAAGACGGGTGGACTGGTCGCAATAAAAAATGTAACCGATTCCGATGACCTTATGATAATCAATAAATCGGGTATTGCAATTCGCATGAGCGTTGAAGATTTACGTGTAATGGGTAGAGCGACACAAGGTGTTAGGCTTATTAATATTCGAGATAATGATTCAATTGCAGCCGTAGCCAAAGTAATGAAAGAAGAAGATGATTTGGAAGAAGCGGAATTACTTGATATAGAGGTTGATGCGGAAGATGGCACAGAGATTGATACGGATGATACCGATGAAATAACATCATAATTTTTTAAACACTAATATTTAATATATCAAAAATGAAGAATAGGTATTTACTTGTTGCGGCATTGACTTTCACAATGGTCGGTTTTGCACAAAAAGATGAAATAAAGGACGCAGAGAAAGCCATGAAAGATGGTGATGCCGCATCGGCCAAAACGGCTATTGAGGCTGCATCGGGGACAATAGCTTCTGCCGATGAAAAATTACAAGCACAATATTATTTTACCCGGGGTAAGATTTATAGTGATTTGGCTAAAAAGGGCGATAACGATGCTTTTGAAAAGGCGGCGACCTCTTTTAAGAAGGTTATTGAGATCGAAGACAAATCTGGAAAGAAAAAATATTCGGATGAAACAAATCAATATATGGCTTCTTTGACGGCAGATCTTGTTAATTCTGCTGTCACTGACAATGGAAATAGCAAGTTTAAGGAAGCTGCCGAGAAATTATATATGAGCTATACGCTTAGTCCAAGAGATACTTCTTATTTATACTATGCAGCGGGTAGTGCCGTGAACGGTGGTCATTATGAAATGGCATTGGATTATTACAATAAACTTCAGGAGTTAGGTTATGATGGTAGTGGTGTTGTTTACAAGGCCACTAATGCAGCAACTGGAGAGGTCGAGGAAATGGAGAAAATGCAAAGGGACTTGATGGTGAAATCAGGTAGTTATACGAATCCATTAGATGAGAGAACTCCTTCGAAAAAAGCTGAAATTGTAAAGAACACCGCTTTGATCTATACGCAATTAGGGCAAGACGAAAAAGCATTGGAAGCCTATAAGGCTGCAAGGGTCAATGATCCTGAAGATGTAAACCTTATTTTGAACGAAGCTAATCTTTACTTCAATCAAGGGAATAAAGATAAGTTCAAAGAGCTTATGGCAGAAGCGATAGCTTTGGCCCCAGATAATCCAGACCTTCATTACAATGTAGGTGTAATTAGTATGGAGCAAGGAAATTTTGAAGATGCAAGAGAGTCTTATAAAAAAGCAATCGCTATTGATCCAAAATATACCAACGCCTATTTAAACCTTTCTACAACTTATGTTAACGAAGGAAATGAAATGATCGATGAAATGAACTCTTTGGGGAATTCTAAGGCCGATATCGCGAAGTATGACGAGTTGAAAGAGAAGAAAGATAGTTTGTTCAAGCAAGGTGCAGAGGTTTTGGAAGAGGCGTTGAAAACGAATCCTTCCAACGAGAACATTATGACACAGCTTAAAAATATTTACGGGGCTATGGGCGATAATGAAAACTTCATGAGAATCAAGAAAATGATGGGAGAATAATCCTTACATTTCAAAAAATGGAAAGGCCCTTTTTAAGGGCCTTTTTTTATATGATTTTCTTAATCACCCGAAGTTGATGGGTATACGTTCTTAAATCATTATTGAATATTCCGGTGTGGTCTATACGGTCAATGCGAACCCTACCGTTCACATGTATTACATAGTTATTGTCCATAATGATGCCTACGTGATCTATCAAGCCATTGGAGTTATCAAAAAAAGCTAAATCTCCTGCTTCACTTTCCTCCACAAAACTAAGAGCGGTACCTTGTGTAGATTGATTTTCCGCAGTGCGTAAGAGTCCATATCCATTTATTTTGTAGACCATTTGGGTAAACCCTGCTGCATCTATCCCAAACGGAGTCTTGCCGCCTTTAATTTCTGGAGCGTTCAGGTATAGTAATGACGTTTTGACCAGATTTTTTTTTGGCTGAGGTCCGCTCATAATTGCTCCGTCTAAATCGATGGGTAATGAAGGTGTGTCGGGTACACTGGATCCCAGTAATATAGGCGTTAATATGTGATGTTCGTCTTCAACAAAAGAAATAAGCTCGGAAAGATATCTCCGTTTTTTGTTTTGCTGTAACGTCACGAACTCATCTTCGGAAATAAAGACGAGTTGGCTATTCATGACCCAACCTTCACATTTATCGAAAATGGTTTTTATTCGGGACCAGTTTTTTCTAGATTCCAAAACCTTAAAATGTTCTCCGAATAAGAGTTCGGTCAACATTTCCGATATTTCATCCGGAGAACTTCTTACCGGAATAATGCTTAAGTGACAAATACCGTATTGCATGTAATTATTTTAATTCGCTTAAGCTCTTTCTATAATGATTGCCGAAGCACCTCCGCCACCATTACAAATGGCGGCCGCACCCAATTTGGCATTATTTTGCTCCAAAACGTTCAACAATGTAATTAGGATACGAGCGCCAGAGCATCCCAATGGATGTCCTAATGAGACTGCCCCGCCGTTAACATTGACATTGCTATCGTTTAATCCCAATAATTTCATATTGGCCAACCCAACCACAGAGAAGGCCTCGTTAAATTCAAAAAAGTCAATTTCCTCTATTGTTAAATTTGCTTTTTTCAAGGCTTTTGGTAATGCTTTTGCAGGAGCAGTTGTGAACCACTCCGGTTCATGTGCGGCATCGGCATATCCTCTGATTGTGGCCAAAGGTTGTAAATTGAGTTCTTTTGCTTTTTCCCTGCTCATAAGAACAAGTGCAGCGGCACCGTCATTAATTGTTGAGGCATTTGCGGCGGTAACTGTTCCGTCCTTTGAGAAGGCAGGCCTTAAGTTGGGAATTTTATCTATGAATACATTTGAATATTCTTCATCTTCTTTTACTACTACAGGTTCACCGCGTCGTTGTGGAACCGGAACCGGAACAATTTCATTATCAAAATTACCATTTTCCCAAGCCTTTGAGGACCGATTGTAGGACTGGATGGCATATGCATCTTGATCTTCCCTTGAGAAATCATATTTTAAAGCGCACGCATCAGCACAAATACCCATGGCATTCTGGTCATATGCATCAACCAAACCATCTTTTTGCATGCCATCGATTAAAGTGGTAGGCCCAAATTTTGTTCCTGTACGCATATAAGCGTAATGGGGTATAAGGCTCATATTTTCCATTCCCCCTGCAACTATGATATCGGCATCTCCCAAGGCTATTGCTTGTACACCTTGCATTACCGCCTTCATTCCAGAGGCGCATACTTTATTAATTGTGGTGCAAGGAACAGTATTTGGGATTCCAGCGAATATAGCGGCCTGTCGAGCGGGTGCTTGCCCAGTGCCCGCCTGTACGACATTTCCCATGAGAACTTCATTCACTAAGGAAGGATCCAGTTTTATTCTTTTTAGTGCACCCTCAATGGCTATAGCTCCCAGTTTAGGAGCTGGTATTGTCGATAGGGCACCCATGAAACTCCCTATTGGCGTTCGTACTGCAGAAACTATAACAACCTCTTTCATGATAAAAAATTTGATTTGACGAAATTACTAAATTCTGTACCAACCCACGGGTTATCGTTTCAATTACTAATTATCAGTTTATTATTTTCTATTTTTGATCAACTCATTAATTATTTCTTTTGGATAACCTTTATAAAAAGCAATCGCTGATTTTTAAATATGTACTGTATGTAGCGGCTGTAGCATTTATTGTTTTTTTCCTGCCTAAGGGAGGCAAATTTAAATATGAGTTTCAAAAAGGAAAACCTTGGCAATACGAAAATCTCTACGCGCCTTTTGATTTTTCTATCAAAAAAACTGATGAAGAAATTGCTAAGGAAACCCAGGCCATAGAGAGTGGTCAACTTCCTTATTTCAAATACGATCAGAGGGTCGTTGAAAATGTGAATGAGAAGTTTGAAGAAGCATTTAATAAGAAATGGGAAGGAACCGGACTTAGGAAGGCCCAAAAAAAGCGTTTACGGGAATTTTCTAAATTTATTTTGGATTCTATTTATGCCAAAGGCATTCTACAAAATAATGGGAAACAAGTTCAGCGAAATTTTATCTATCTGGTTAAGGATAATGAGGCCGAGAAAGTTAGGGTTTCGGATTTTTTTAGGTTGAATGAAATTAATCATTTAGTCAGTAAGGTATTGTCAGAGAACAATCTTTCGATTTTTGAGAACGAAATCCAATCCCTCTTTTTTGACCTGATAGCCCCAAATGTAAGTTTCGATAACGAGTTGACCCAAAAGGCTAGGGAAGAAGCTTTGTCTAAACTCTCCTATACCCGTGGAACCGTTGATCAGGGAAGGTTGATAATCGCAAAAGGAGAGGTTGTGGAGGCGGATAACTTAAAGGTTTTAGAATCTTTAAAAGACGAGTATGAATCTGAATTATGGACCGCTAATAATTACTATTATATCTTAATCGGGTATACGGTATTAGTCGCCCTTGTCTTGATTATGCTCTATTTATTTCTCAAGAAATATAGAAAAGGCGTTTATGAAAACAACACCAAAGTAACCTTCATATTTTTCAATATCCTACTGATGGTCTTTATGACGACCATGGTGATAAAATACAATGACCAATTGGTGTTCGTGGTGCCATTATGCATACTACCGTTAATACTTAAAACATTCTTTGATGCCCGATTAGGTCTGTTCGTCCATGTACTTACGGTTTTGATATTAGGCTTTGTCGTGCCAAATAGTTTTGAGTATATCTTTCTTCAAATCATTGCCGGTATTGTAACTATCCTAACGGTATCCGAGCTTTATAAACGCGCCAATTTATTCGTGAGCGTAGGTCAGATAACGCTAATTTATATTATCGGGTATTTGGCTTTTCATACTATTCATGAAGGTGATTTAAGTGATATTGAATGGTACACGTTAGGACTTTTTCTCTTGAACGGAATGATTACTTTGTTTGTGCAGCCACTTATTTACATTTATGAAAAGTTATTCGGTCTCGTATCCGATGTCTCTCTTTTAGAGCTTTCAGATACTAATTCGAAGTTACTTAAAGAATTATCCAATAAGGCACCGGGCACCTTTAATCACTCGTTACAAGTGGCGAATTTGGCTGAAGCCGCTGCGAATGAGATAGGAGCTAATGCCATGTTGGTACGGGTAGGGGCCTTGTACCATGATATAGGTAAAATGAACGATCCTACCTTTTTTACCGAGAATCAAATAACTAATGTGAATCCACATGACGAATTAAACCCGAAGGATAGTGCGCGCATTATTATCGACCATGTTATTAAGGGAATCGAATTGGCACGCAAAAATAATATTCCTGATCGTATCATTGATTTTATACGCTCACATCATGGAACGACCTTGGTTTATTATTTTTATAAGAAACAACGAGATTTGGAAGAAGACGTTAGTGAAGCAGATTTTAGATATCCCGGACCACTACCTTTTTCTAGGGAAACGGCAATATTGATGATGGCCGATTCGGTCGAAGCAGCATCTAAAAGTTTAAAAGACCCTACGTTTTTGATTATTGATGAATTTGTAGATAAGATAATATCGGGTCAAATGAAGGCGAATCAATTTTTGAATGCGGACATTACCTTCAAGGAAATTGAAACAATTAAGAAAATATTCAAACAAAAGCTTACGAATATTTATCATTTACGGGTGGAATATCCTGAGTGACAGGGGTGTAATTTTATATTGAAAAAAATATAAAAAATAGTTGTGTAAGACGGCTTATAAATATACATTTGCATCCGCTTAACGAAGCAAAAGTTCATTGAAGAAATATTGGAGAGGTGCCGGAGTGGTAACGGAGCAGATTGCTAATCTGTCGACGCGTAAGTGTCGCATGGGTTCGAGTCCCATTCTCTCCGCAATTTTCTTCAAAATTTTAGATAACCGAATCGGGGTGTAGCGTAGCCCGGTTATCGCGCCGCGTTTGGGACGCGGAGGTCGCAGGTTCGAATCCTGCCACCCCGACTTAACTTATTTAAGTAAAATCAAAACACTGTTAATCTTATGATTTTCAGTGTTTTGTGTTTTTAAGCATATCGTTTGAATTCATTTAAAACCATTTAAAATCATATCAAGCGTGTTCCCATCGGGAGCAAACACTTACACTTCTTGTTGTAACTTTAAATGACTTTTAGAACCATTTTTCTTGTGTTTTGACTTTCACAGTATTCACACTCTAAAAGGTTACAACATGCAGAAAAACAATCGTTTATCAATAAATTTCTTTACAAGAAAGCACAAGGTTCAATCCGAGAACCGAATTGTGTATTGCAGGATCACCATCGATGGTGAGCGCACCGATTTTAGCATAAATCGGGAAATAAAATCCAATTTATGGGACAATAACCGAAAGAGGGGTAAGGGATATTCCAGTTATGTTATCTCACTCAACAAATACCTAGACCAAATTTATACGGGCTTGCATGAGGGCCATAGACTATTGATGGCAGAAGATAAGGTAATTACCCCTTTGGCCATAAAGGCAAGGTTCTTTGGGGAAGATGAGGGGGGCAAGACATTGAAGCAATTGATTGCCTACCACAATGGAACCATGCACACCTCCTTGCGACCCGGAACCAGAAAGAACTACCATATTACCGAACGGTGTATAAGCCTCTTTTTAAAGGAGGAATATGGGATTGAGGATATAAAGCTCAAAAAGTTGAACTACCGTTTTTTATCCGACTTTGAGCAGTATCTAAGAAAGTACAGACCATCCACACGAACCAAATGCACCAATAACGGGGCCATGAAGCACATGGAGCGCCTTAAGAAAATGTCAAGGTTGGCAGTCAGGTTGGAATGGGTCTCAAAGGATCCCTTTGAGAACTATAAACTGCATTTTGTCAAAGCCCAAAGGGAACATTTGACGAAAAGAGAACTTGGATTCATAGAAGAAACCAGTTTTACAAAACAAGGTGTTGAAAAGACGAAGGATGTATTCCTGTTCTCCTGTTATACAGGCCTATCCTATATAGATGTAAAAGCACTTAGTCCCGACAATGTTATCAAAGGAATAGACGGCAATGATTGGTTGTTTACCACAAGGACGAAGACCGATGAAAGACTCAAAATACCATTGCTGCCTCAGGCAAGGGATATCATCAAGAAATATGAAGGATCTTCTGAAAGGAAAATCAACAATATCCTTTTACCCGTTTTCAGTAACCAGAAAGTGAATTTCTATTTAAAGGAAATCAGTAAAGCCTGTGGAATCCGAAAAAGGGTCACATTCCACACAGCAAGGCACACTTTTGCAACAACAGTAACCCTATCCAATGGAGTCCCAATAGAAACAGTCTCAAAACTGCTAGGCCATACCAAACTGTCCACTACCCAGATCTATGCAAGGGTACTGGAACACAAGATAGGGGAGGACATGCAGAATCTAATGGAACATATGCAGACTAGCCGATCAGCCGAAGGATGATCAGGAAGTATTCATTCGGTCCCGCTTGCGGGACGTAGGATTTCCATGTTAAAAACAAGTCAAAAATGAACAAAGTGAACAATTCGGTGTTATCGGTATCAAGCGACACTTTTTTGATAGGGCCTTTGCCGTTTGACCACGGCACAGACCCTAAGGACAAGCTTGTTTCGAACATTGTTAAGGACCAACATTTTGTTCTTTCCCTCCCCGGCCTTTCTTTCATAATATGCCTTCAGTTCCGGATCGTGCCTGACTGCGGCAAGCGCGCACATGTGCAACTGCTTTTTCATCGTCTTGTTTGCCATATGGTGCACCCTGGCACGATTCTGGATACTGGAGCCGGAGGTATGCTCGAAGGGCACCACGCCACAGTAGCAGGCAAGCTGTTTGGGATTTTCGTACTTAGTGAAAAAATTGGTGTAGATGGTAAAGTATAGGGCCGTGAACATACCTATCCCCGTGACGGAGGTCGCCAGTCGCACCGTGTTGTTCAACCTTTCATCGGAGAGCACAAGGGCCTCTATCTCGGCCTCCATGCGGCGGATCTCGTCGTTGAGGCACTTGGTGGTCTTTTTGATGTGCCTTTGGACCAGTTTTCCAAGTTCCGGGTCAAAGGTCCTCAGTTCATTGGGGTGCTTGCACAGGTCCGCCCTGAACCTGACCAGTTGGTCCCTTACCTTGAGCAGGGCATTGACCTTTTCCAGGATCTCCGGCACCGGTCTGTACAGTTCGATCTCGTTGTGGTTCTTGGCGGCGTACCGTGCGATCCGGATGGCGTCCAGCCTATCGTTCTTGCCACGTTGTATCCCCAGGCTACGGATGATCCTCAACGACATCTCGACACAGAAATTGGCCTGTTTTTCGAGCAGCCTTGCGATGACCAGTCTGCCGTATATACCGGTATGTTCCAGACAGACCAAGGTGTTTTCCAAGGGAATGCCCCTGTTCTTGAGCAGCCTTATAAAGGCCCTGGTACCCTTTTGTGAATTGTCGAACACGAACGAGTCCGTGTCGTCCCCTTGGATAATGGCGATGTCAAAGGACTTTTTGGATATGTCCACGCCAACAAAAAACTTGAAGTCAGATTTTTCCATGATAAAAAAGTTTAAAAAATGAGAGATCCGTGAATCAGAGCACAACCGACAACTGAACGATTATCAAATCCCTGTTAATAGGCCCTAGACCTGAACTTCCATATGATGCCGGTCCAGAAGATGACCGATAAAGGATTTAATCGATACCGATAAGTCCTAAACTTTGAATAGCAATTAATACGCCTTTATCGGTCTGGCTGCCATCCAATATCATTGAAGTTCCAAGGTAGGACAATACCTCCATTCTTCTAAATGGACAGCGATATGAGTTCTGGTCCCGGGACTGTCACAGAGGGATGGTCCCAGCCCAAGGGATATATATTCACAGTTATCTGAACTAGATCGAAACCCTGGACAATAGGCCTTGAAGCCTGTATTTCCATCTGATCCTGTTCAGAGATGACCGATAAAAGGATTTGAAAAGCATAAGTCCTGGACTTTCCCTGCGCCTAATCCTCCTTTATCGGTCGGTGGCCACTTACGGTCACCGAGGGTATTTCCGAGTGAAAGACGACGGTCATTCAAGCAACGATCATCTTAAAGGAAAAGCTCTATGTAAATGGTCGACGCTAAACTAAGGGGAATAGCAAGAGGGTGATGCGCAGATTGCGCCATCACGATTGTTTTCGGGTCTTCAACAATTTGAAAACCAGTCAATTGAACAGATTTTGGAATACTGTACAAAAATCCGGTCTACAGTAGACTTTTCCGAAATCTACAGTAAACCCTTTGGGAAGCCCAATAAACACTGGAGATTTTTGACGAAAAAATTGACGCAATTTCACTAAAAAACAAAATCGCACCTATGGAAAAGCAATCTACAAACGGCAGAACAAAGAAAGGAAAAGGCGGTTATTCCAACATCACGGTAAAGAAAGAAACGGCCACTCGCTTTCGAACTTATTCCAAAAAGTTCAGCAAATCGCATAGTGAGGTTTTGGATGGAATGGTGCAATACTTCAAGGGGAACAACCTTAACCCTTTTGGGGAGGGAACAAAGATTATCCTTGACCGTATCAAAATACTGGAGCGTCAGATGATGAAAAAATTCGATAGGCTCATCGCCATAATCAAGAACATTGAAAAGACCAGTATCCGGCCCACCTATGAAATGATGTTGATACTTTATGAGGCATACGTGAAGGATGGGAGGAAACCCAAACGTGAACCCGTTAAGTTACAGGAAGAGCGAATGGATTTTTTGGAGCCAAGAAACACCGTTCCGAAAGTGGAACATGACAGGATACTGCAAGAACTCCAAACTTATAAAAAGCAATGCAATGAGATCCTCAACAATGTGGAGAAGGTTGAGCCAATGATGGGAAAACCCTATCTAAAGATCAATATGGGTATCGGGGATTTCGAAAGCTTAAAGTACCAATTAAAATAGCCCCTATGTATGTTACCATCTCAGCACAGAAAATGGGCAGTACCTACAACTCCAGTGTAGGGAACTATGTGGACTATCTGGAAAAGGAAAACGAGGATAGGTTGCCAGAACAAAGGGAGGAATTCTTTGACCAAGTAAACGACAGCGTAAGCCCTCAAACGGTCATCGATGAAATAGATGCCAATACGGCCAAACTAAGGCAGAAAGACCCGAAATTCTATTCCATAGTGGTCAGTCCCAACAAAAGGGAATTACAGGCAATTGGAAATGATCCAAACATCATAAGGGAATACACTAGGAAACTAATGGAGGACTATGCCAAGAGTTTCCATCGCAACCAAGAGGTCAAGGCCGAGAACTTGAAATATTTTGCCAAGATAGAGCATGAACGCACCTATCGGGGCTTTGACAAACAGGTTCAGGAAAATGCACCCTACCGAGGCGAAATAGCAAGGCTCAGGAACGAGATACGGAAAGTGGAACGGGGCGAATCCATTGGTAATGTCAAGGAGCTTGAAAAAAGAATCGCAGAGCAAACAAGATTGGCCCCACACAAACAGAACGGACAGCTAGTGGCCGCAGGAATGCAAAAAGAAGGGCCACAGACCCATATCCACATCATTGTCAGCAGAAGGGACGTGACGAACACCTATACGCTTTCCCCAATGGCAAAGCACAAGGCCTCGGAAGTGGAACTGAATGGAAAGACGGTCAAAAGGGGTTTTGATCGGGACAGTTTTTACCAAGCAGCAGAAAAGACCTTTGACACGACAACAGGGTTCAAGAGGAACTATGTGGAATCCTATGTTGGTAGAAAGGCCCATGCCAAGGAACCGGGGAAGTTTTTTGCCAAAGTCATGGGACTGCCCACCAAGGAAAAGGACATGGCCTTTAAGCTCCTTAAGACGATGGGGGTTAAAGCTCCCAGTATCCCGACCAATAAAGTGCAAATCGCCGCCAAGATCATAAAGGCCCTTGGAAAGGGCATTGATAAGGCTAGGGGAACAGGTGAGGACATGGGCTTCTGAAATCCAAAAAGTAGGTTGCGCCCTATCGGGTTTTTGTTTTACGCTCATCTACCGGAACACTACAAAAACCCGACAGGATCCATGCGCAAAAGTTGGAGGTAAGATTTGGGGGGCTTAGTGTTCCACTTTTAATCAGTTTGGTTTTGAGGCTAGCTTGCAGACTATCTGGACGAATACTGCGATCTAATCTATGCTCAAAAGCTGAATCATTCGATAACCTTATGGCAAGGATGGTCGACACCAAGCTACATCAAAAACATTAATAATTTGGAGCCTAAGTCAATAAGACAAATATTAATCCTATATTGTGTTTTCAACCTGAAAATTTTTTATTGAATGAAAGGACAAATTGATGCAAGAGAGTCTCCTTGCTTAAGGTTCATTTTTACAAAAAATTCTTTGATTATTAAAGATTCTGAAAATGAACAAAACCATCACTTATATTTGGACCAAGATCAGTCCACTTTTAGCTGAAGATTTACAAGGAAGCCTATCCTACTTTTTTGCTCTACAATCCCCATGAAGTCATCAAAACGGTGCAATATGTCTGTAAAGGCAAAACGAAAGTGGATCTGTACGATGCAATTACCCACCGTGTGGTAGCGAAGGATGTTGATATGGAAAGTGCCATTGATTTACCTGCTAAGCAAGCGAGGTTGATTGTGGAAATACCGACAGGCAGCTCGATCAAGGAAAATAAAGAGAAGTATTATGTAGGAGATATGGTTGTCGCATTCATGTGATTGCGCTTCATATGGACGAGATGTTTATGAAGATATAAGGTACTAATATAGCCTTATCCCAATTGACATTTTTCTATTTTTCACTATTAAATTTGAATTCTTCTGTAAATGGACAGTTGCGTAGCAGATTGGATTGGGCCAATGACCTCCGTACCGGTCATAACTAGGGAATCAGGACTGTTTTTATTGCTTTCCGGCCAGGTTATGGGTTGTTGTTGGAGTTCTTAAATAATGTTATAAACAAACACTTGGATGAAAAACCATAAGGATTTTGAAAAGTATGCAAAGGAAGTCAATTGTTTATTGTCATCGTTGTACTTTATTTATAGTTGATTAAGCACGAGATTGGATATTCGGCAAACTGTTGTTCCGGAGTGGGGTGGATCACTTTGACCCGGCGAAAGAGGTATGCCATATCCAGCTTTTCCACCAAAAGATTGGGGTATCTACGCATTAATAATATTCACATGGTTCCTCTTGTATTTTGAAATTAGTTTTGCATCCAAATTTTTGTCGGTAATGACATAATCAATAATTGAAACTGGAGCAAAATTTACAAATGAATCTTTTTCAATTTTTGTGGAGTCGCAAAGTAAAAAGACTTCATTGGCATTTTCGGCCATTTTCAAGGTAATCAAAGATTCATTTTCATCATAGGAAGATAATCCCCGATCTAGTGATATTCCATCAGAACCAATAAATGCCTTATTTGCATGATAGTGCGAAATGGAACGTTCTGCCGAAGGCCCGTAAACGGCCTTTCGCTCATTTAGAACTTCTCCACCTATTACAATTAGTTTGATATTTTCAAAGTTGATAAGCTCGGATACAACAGGAAGCGAATTGGTTATTACAGTCAATTCTTTTTTGGAGATGTATTTTGACAGAAAAGAAATAGTGGAACCACAGTCGATAAAAATAATATCATTGTTGTTTATGAATCGAGAAGCAATTTTACAGATATACTCCTTGTTCTCCATGTTTTGATTCATTTTGCTGCTAAAAGTAAAAAGGTTTTCTGTTGTATTGTTTTTAACAGCGCCACCATGTGTGCGAATCAGCAATCCCTTTTCTTCCAATTCCGTCAAGTCACGTCGAATAGTGGCCTCCGATACCTTACATTTATCAACAATCTCCAGGACCGAGATCGAATCCTCATCATTTAAAAGGTTTAAAATAATTTTTTTGCGTGACTCTGGTGTTTTTATTTTTTTACTGCTCATAATGCCAATTCTACTTTTTTGTACTTACCGGAAAGTGATCAAGTCGTTCAATAAGTTACAAACTTAATCAAGATATTTTCATTTAAAACAATTTGGTTACTAACTTATTTAAATATAAGTGTTGATAAGGTATTCTGAAGTGAAAGCCTGATTGACTTTTTAAGGGTTGTATCCATCCGGCAATCATGTGTTTCCCCAATTACTGATGAGGTCAATGTACTTTTCATTTCAAATTGTGGGCCAGACGAGTTTCTACAAGTGGATGGCAAGTGGCAAAAAAAATGCAGCATAACCATTACCGAATTTTGTTCCCCCATCCAAGTTCCTGATGGAAAGATGCGATGTCAATGCAATAGCTATCCAGCGTTAAAACCATTTGGTTTAATCGTGGTATGATCAATTTCAAGTTCCATAAACAAATACTGGAAAGGAACTGAAATGTGATTGGGAATGTTTGTGGAATCAATTTATATGATTATATTTGACTGTTTTTGATTAAAACAATCAATAACAAACAAAAGCTGTAGTATAAAAACCATTAATATGTTCAGTTCATGTTGCGTCTTTCTAGTTCACAATTATGGAGTACAAAAGAAAATCTGGTCCAAATAACAGAAACACACTGAACACCCAAAAGAGTTATAGTTAATAAATCAAATAGTCTAAGAATGAATAAAGATTGGTGGAAAAAAGAAGCTATTGGAATACCCAATATAATTACGGAATTGCCTGGCTCGAAGTCAAAAGAAATGCATGCGAATACAAGTAAATATATTCGAGGTCTTTCTTCTCAGGTTAAGCAATTTCCCGTAGCGTTTTCACATGGCTCCGGAATTACATTGACCGATGTTGATGGAAATAAATATTTGGATTTTTCTTCAGGTATTTATGTGGCCTCCCTTGGTCATTGTCACCCAAAAATATCGGAAGCGATTTCAAAATGGGCCAAGAAATTAATGAATTGCCATGATTTCGCCACACCCGTGAAGGAAAAGCTGTTGGAAAAAATGGACGAGGTGCTGCCCGGAACCCTTAATTCCATTCAATTGTACAGTGATGGTACCACCGCGGTAGAAGCCGGTATAAGGGCTGCTAGGGCAATTAGTGGTAAACATGAGTTTATTTCTGGTTATAGGGATTTTCATGGCAAGACGATGGGTGCGGTAAATATGGCACAAATGATCAGGGGGGATGTATTTAGTTATGGTCCTACGAGATCAGCGGGCTACTATATGGTACCACGCCCTGATCCGTATCGCCCCGTTTTTAAAAAGAGTGATGGTTCCATTGATACCGACGCCTATATGGATTTTTATAGACAATTTATTCAAGAGGGTACGGTTGGAAACGTCGCCGCCTTTGTTTTGGAACCTGCACAGGGTTGGGGCGGTTCCATTTTCCCCCCAGAGGATTTTTTCCAAAAACTGCAGCAACTATGTAAAGAAAAGGGGATACTCTTCTTTGCGGATGAAGTGCTGACAGGCATGGGTAGGACCGGAGAGTGGCTGTGTATGAACCATTGGGACGTTGTGCCGGATATTGTTACTTTGGGCAAGTCCTTCGGTAATGGGTTTCCAGTTACTGCAATGGTGGTTAAAGAGGAATACGCTGATGCGCTTGACAAAATTTCGGCATCTTCCAGTTATGGGGGTAACCCGATGGCATGCGCTGCGGCATTGGCTTCCATAGAAGTTATTGAGGAAGAGCAAATTTTAGAAAATGTGCGCGAAGTTGGCGCTCATTTCATGCAAAGGATGAAAAAAATGAAAGACAGCCATCCTATTATTGGAGATGTAAAGGGAAAAGGGTTCTTGCTTGGAATGGAGTTGGTAAAGGACAAAACCACAAAAGAACCATTTAATGAAGCAGGAAAGTTGGTCTATCAAAAAGCATTTGCCAAAGGATTGGCTTGGATTCCCGCAGGTCATATATTACGGATGTCCCCACCACTTATAATGGATAAAGAGCATGCGGATATGGGATTGGATATTATAGAAGAGTCGATCACGGAAGTTGAAAAAGAATTTGGTTACAAATGAAAGCATATCGTTTAAATAGGTTGTTCAATGAAAAATCCAACCGATGTCTCAATGTCGCAATTGATCATGGTTTTTTTAATGAAGTTGGATTTTTAAAAAGTATTGAGAACATACAATCGGCGGTTGAAACCGTGGTGGCTGCGGCACCAGATGCTATTCAGCTCACCGTTGGCCAAGCATATTATTTGCAATCCATTTTGGGAAAAAATAAGCCTACATTCGTCATGCGAACGGATGTGGCCAATGTGTATGGTAACGAATTGCCCAGCCACTTGTTTAGTAGAATGATCGATGACCCGGTTGCGCAGGCAATAAATCAAGATGCCGCTTGCGTTGTTGTCAACCTATTCCAGATACCAGGCCAGCCATTGGTATCGGACCATTGTATTCAAAATATATTGAAAATAAAGCCACTTTGTGATCGTTTTTCAATGCCCCTCATGATAGAGCCGTTGGTTTTTCAACCCAATGAAAAGGCAGGTGGCTACATGGTGGATGGTGATATTGATAAAATTTTGCCTTTAGTCCGCCAAGCAGTGGAATTGGGAGCTGATATAATAAAAGCAGACCCTACTGCAGAGGTAAGCGAGTACCACAAGGTGGTCGAGATAGCAGGGAGAATCCCTGTAATGGTCCGTGGAGGAGGAAAGGTTTCGGATAAAGAGATTCTGGAAAGGACAAAGGCATTGATCGATCAAGGGGTCGCGGGCATAGTATATGGTAGAAATATAATTCAGCATGGAAATCCTGCGGCAATTACCAAAGCACTGATGGGCATTGTGCACGATGATCTTTCTGTTGACCAAGCACTGGAAATACTTCATTAAAATTCTATAGCATTGGGGGAGGAAATTTTTTTAGCGTTGGATATAGGTACGAGTAACATAAAATGTGGGTGTCTTACGCTTTCGGCCGATATCTTAGTTGAAAAAAAAGAAAAATTTCCCTTGGTCCAATTTGGAGAATCCTTTGAAATCGATGTTATTGTGTTCTTTGATCTTATCAAGGATTTGGTTGGTCAATGTCTTTCGGAAATACAGGACCGAACCAAAAAGGTAAAGGCCTTGCTCATAACAAGTCAGGCCAATACGTTTGTACCTGTGGCCAAAGATTTTAAACCATTACGAAAGGGTATTGTCTGGTTGGATGAACGGGCAAAGGCCGAAGCTGATTGTTTAGGTGTGAAATTACCGGGATATGCAACGTATTCCGGTTTTGGGAAACCGCTTTCTGGCCTGTTGGCATCAAAACTCTTGTGGTTGAAAGCCAATGACCCCCAAGTATTTAACAATGCTGAATTTTTTCCTTTGATCAATGAGTATTTGGTTTATCGACTGACCCATTCGTTTTATACGGACACGACCAGTTTTGGAATGAGCGGAATGTATGATTTTGTGAACAGGGATATAAACGGTAGACTACTACAGATCTTACAACTTGAAAAAAGTAATTTTCCGCAAATTGCAAACGCCGCGGAAAAAAGTGCACTGATTTCGGAGGAGGTGTCCAAGGAATGGAAGATACAGCATAGGTTCCCTGTTTATTTGTGTGGTAACGACCAGTGTGCCTCCGCTTCAGGGGCGGGTTTAAAAGATCATGGGGACATCACGATCAATTTTGGTTCTGCTTTGGTGCTATTTTCCATAACCAAAAGTATTTCCAAGAACATGGGCATAGATCAAATAGCTGGCAAGTATCCGGTATCCCATGATTATTTTCTATTGAGCTACGAACCGGATTTTGGTCTGGTGATAAGGTCCTTAAAGGAAAAATTGTTTAAGGAGGGGTCGTACGATTTGCTTTTTCAGACCTATTTGGATTACCCGGACGTAGCGAAAATTACACCACGGCTTTCAGAAATGCAATTGGATTTCAAGACCAATGAATCTGCAGGTCAATTTTGTGCGGGGATTATCAAATATTATATCGATCAATTAAAAAAACACATCGCTGACGTCAACCAAAGAGAACGGATAAAAAACATCTTTTTATCCGGGGCAATAACAAAATCGTCGGTATGGATTCAGATCATCAAAAAGGAAGTAAGCTCCAAGGCAGTCATTAATAATCAAGAAAATGCCGGTCTTATGGGGGCTTTGAACATTTATTTGTCAAAAAACTAAAAATTATGGATTTCACTTACGAACCATCCTTGCATGTTCCCTTTAGGGACCAAAAAGTGCTGGATAGGGTTAGAAATATAAAGCGGAAAGATATTGAGAAACACGAAAACCCTGATTTCAATATTCAGGTGGTTCCCGATGCGGATATGGACATTATCATGCTTTTTGATATATTCCATCGTATCAAAACGGCGTCGGATGCCAATGAACCCATCGTATTGATCATGCCCAATCCTTGGCCTCATTTTCGGATGTTGGCCCATATGCTCAATAGGTTCAAAGTGGATTGTAGCAAACTGTATACCTTCAATATGGATGAGTATGCCGACCAAGATGGCAATGTTGCCCCGGAGGGTTGGAAATACGGTTTTGGTTTCGCATTCAAGAAATACTTTTATTCCAACTTGGACAAAAACCTTCGTCCACCGGAAAAACAAATACATTCCTTTACGAACAAAAATGTTGAGGACTATGGTCAAATGATCTCCGACCTTGGTGAGGCGGATATGGTCTATAGCGGCCCGGGATGGACAGGTCATTTGGCATTCATAGAACCGGATGCTCCGGAATTCAAAGCTGATTCAATGGCGGAATGGATGGAGATGGATGCCCGTATTGTTACCCTCAGCCCCTTTACGCTTGCCCAAAACTCCCTTCATGGCAGTTTTGGCATGAGCGGGGATTTGGCCATGGTGCCTCCAAAAGCAGCCACCATTGGGCCAGCCCAGGTTGTAAGGGCAAAAAACAGAATGCAGTTTTGTGGGATTGGAGTACATGGAACAGCCACTTCATGGCAAAGATTGATTACCCGTCTTGTTTTGCATGGGGAGCCAACTCCCTTGGTCCCGGAATCGGTGCATCAACTTTTGCGAACGGATTCCTATGTGACTGAAACCATTGCCATGGATATTGAACCCAATTTTGAAAAAGGATATTGATGTATAGGGAGTCTTTGAAAAAATCGTTATACGACAAGGAAGCTGTAATCGATGTGCATACACATGTAGGGATGTCCCCAAGATTTTTTCGTCAATATGGATACCCCTATGCACTTTCAGTGGAAGACCTTGTTATTCGTATGGATATGCTCGGTATCGATTACGCTGTGACCTTTCCTTTTGTTGATTCCGCTTTTTATGTAAATAACACGGGTTCTTCAAAGATTGAGACCACCACTGAATATTGTAATTTCCCGTTTGAGTTGGAAAACAGGAACATGTTGAACGAGGTCAATGAGATATTTCCTGAACATGCCCATAAAATACTCCCGTTTTTAATGTTCGACCCATCTCGGGAGACCGAAAAACAGGCTGATTTTATGGAAGAGATTTCAGAAAAGTATCCTGTTTTTGGAATAAAGACAGCTTCAACCTATATACAAGCTTTTGTAAATGACGTTGAAGGCAAGGGAAGACCCATTTTGGAATTTGCACGCAGGAAGAACCTGCCCATTATATTCCATTCCTCCGTCCACCCAGAGGATCCATGGGCCTCTGCTACAGATATAGTCGATTTGGCGGAAAGAAATCCCGATGTTCGCATTTGTATAGCCCACTCCGCTCGTTTTCTGGAACCAGTGCTTCAAAAAGCTGATGGTTTAAAAAACTGTTTCGTGGATTTTTCGGCCTTTATCATTCATTGTAAACTCGCCGTTCAAAATTCCCCAGGTATAGCAATCGAGGACTTCAGGTTCAGGGCGGATTACAGCGACCCCCTTTCCGTTATGGTAAAATTGGCCCAAACCTACCCGGATACCATGCTCTGGGGCAGTGATACTCCTTTTAACTATTGGATTCAAAAGTATTACACGGGCGACGGTAAATTGGTCGAAGACAGGCTGGAGTGTGGTTATCGCGAAGAAACCGAAATATTGCATGCCTTGCCAGAAGCCCTAAAGGCCAAGGTTGCCTACAAAAATAATTTACGCTTTTTATTTGGACAAGATATATGAAAAAGTTGATCGTCGGAGCGGCCATAATAGATGTAACACCCAAAAAGCCCATGTTTTTACATGGTTACCCACATGTGGAGCGCACGAGCGAAGGTACGCACGACCCCTTGTATGCTTCCGCATTGATTATCGATAATGGGGAGAATCAAATAGGTTTTTGTGCGGTGGATGTTATTTTTATTTCCAAGGAAATCACAAAACGGGTCAGGGAGCTGGTCGAGAAGTCCACGGGCATAGCAGGTAAAAATTTAATGATTTCTGCATCGCATACCCATTCTGGGCCGGTAACTGTTACGGATATCTTTTATGACCCCGTTGTGCCAGCAGCAGACCCGGAATATATACAGTATTTAATATCTAAAATCGTGCAGGCCTTTGTAGAGGCATTTAAAAACAAAAGGCAGTGTAAATTGGCCGTAACCACGGCGGATAGCACTGGAGTTGGAGGTAATAGGCATAGTATTTCAGGGGTCACGGATGCTGAAGTGCCCGTAGTTGTTCTAAAGGATTTTATGACGGATGAAATTTTCGCCTTATCAGTCATTCATTGTATGCACCCAACGGTCTTGCATGAAGACTCCAAGTTGTTTTCAGCGGACTTTCCAGGATTCACCAGGGAGTTCATAAGCGATAGTTTGGGGGAAAATGTTGTTCTTCTGTATCAAACAGGGCCCTCTGGCAATCAATCCCCACGACATTTTATCGAATCCAATACATTTGATGAGGCCAAAAGATTGGGGGATTTGTTGGGAAATCGAATCGTGAAAAGTGTTTTACGGCTCAATGAGTCGGATTATCAAGATTGGTGTTCACTGCATATTCAAAGTGTCGAGGTAAACCTGCCTAGAAAAGAGTTTATGCCGCTGATCGATGCGGAAAGGAAAGTAGCTTCTGCCAAGGACAAATTGGACACTATGCGCCGCAATAACGCGGATGCGAAGGAGATCCGAACGGTGGAGTGCGACTGGTTTGGTGCAGAAGAAAATTTGAAACTGGTAAAAATGATGGTCAATGGCGATTTGGAAAACGTGTACCGTGATGTTTTGCCGGCAGAAGTGGACACTGTCACTGTGGACAAATTTCATTTTGTGTTTTTGCCTGGAGAATTCTTTGTTGAGTATTCTTTGAGCATTAAGGAAGCAGCATCCGAAAAAGTTTTTGTCAGCACTTTATCCAATGGTGTGATTGGAGGATATATTGTAACTGAAGAGGCGGAAGCCGATGGAGGGTATGAGGCGTCAAATAGTATTTTTTCTGCAAAAGGAGGAAAAGTGATTGTTGAAACGGTACATAAAATGTTAGGGTAATAGGATTGGCCAAACTTATTTAATCAGGAGAAAAAAATGATAATAACCACATTGGATTGGATCGTAATAATCGCATATGCGATGGGCATGTTATTTGTTGGATTCTATTTTTCCAGTAAGAACAAGAATTCCGATGATTATATGCTTGGGGGAAGAAATATGTCCCCATGGAAAGTTGGGCTTTCCCTCTTTGCCACCATGTTCAGTGCGGTTTCCTATTTGTCCATGCCCGGCGAAATGATAAAGCATGGGCCGATGATTTGGTCGTCCCTCTTTGCCTTGCCCTTTATTTATCTGGTTGTGGCCCATTTTTTCATTCCATATATCATGAAGCTCAATATAGCGAGTGCCTATGAATTACTGGAAACAAAGTTGGATGTCCGGAGCAGAATAGTGGCGGCACTCTATTTTTTGACCATGCGCATTGTTTGGATGGCGGTAATCATCTATATGGTTTCCGAAAAGGTGATAGTTCCGATTATGGGCTGGCAGGAAGAGACGGCATTGTACGTGAGTATCGCCATGGGAGTGGTTACGGTAATTTATACTTCTTATGGCGGCATTAAAAGTGTTGTTCTGGGAGATGTTATTCAGACCTTTGTTTTGTTCGGTGGTTCAATAACCGCCATAGTTTTGATCATTAACGAGGTTGGAGGTTTTTCCAATATCATCCCAACGGAATGGCCTGCCCAATGGGCTGAATGGAAGTTTTTCGATGTGGAGTCCCGGCTCAGTTTTTTACCTGTGGTCATTACCACTTTTGGATGGTATGTATGTACCGCAGGATCCGATCAAATGGCCATTCAACGGTATCTGTCAACAAAGGATGTTGGGACGGCAAAGAAAATGTATCTAAACTCCATAGTGTCCAATGCCTTGGTCACCTTGCTGTTGGCAATCCTTGGTCTTGCCATATTTGCCTATTTTAAAATGCATCCAGACTTGCTTTTGCATGGAAATTCCATAGTCGGCGAAGCCGACACCCTCTTCCCCAGATTTATTGTAATTGGCTTGCCCGCCGGTTTTTCAGGTTTGGTTTTGGCTGGATTGTTGGCTGCTTCAATGTCAAGCCTTTCCTCTGGCATCAATTCTTCTGCCATGTCCATGATCAATGACTTTATTCTTCGATTCAGAAAGAAGGATATGAATGGTCAAGAGCAGGTTAGAATGGCAAAATTGATATCGTTGGGTATCGGTTTTGTTATTGTTCTATTGAGCTTGGTTATGGGCAATATCAAAGGAAACCTATTGGAGATAACCTATAAAACAATCAATTTGTTGGTAGCGCCACTTTTTGTGCCGTTTTTTATGGCCATGTTTGTTAAAAAGGCAAAACCTACGGCAACATTTATTGGTACAATATTGAGTGGTGTGGCCGCAGCATTCATAAGTTTTTCACAAGAATTATTTGGATTTTCGATTTCCTTTTTATGGATTATTCCCGGTTCCTTTATTGTTGGGGTTTTGATCAGTTTGGTTTTAAGCCTTTTGACAAATGATACTTCGAAAATGCAAAAAGAAAGAAATAGAAAAATGTAATACATAAGATGATGAATAGATACATACCAAAAAATGATCACGATGCTGTGTTGAATAATTACCAGCGCGACGGGGTTGTTCGCATAAGAGAATTTTTTTCACCAGAAATGATAGTGGAAATTCAAAGTGAATTGGAGCGATATATGCGAGATGATTTACCCTCTTTGCCCCCAGATGCAAAAACTGTGGAAAAGGATGGCGTAACGATTCGCAATCTTTGGAGATTGGAGCTTTACAATACATATTTTAAGGAATTGGCTGAAAGTGATGAAATCATTTCTTTAGTTGCCAAGCTTGTGAATGGCAAGCCCATACTTGCAGGTGTGGAGACCTTTAACAAGCCAGCACTGGTTGGCTCTGGTGTACCTTATCATCAGGACAATGCCTATTTTTGCCAGACACCGCCTGATATGCTCACTCTTTGGGTCGCGATTGACCCGGTAACCGCTCAAAACGGGCCGGTTTATTTTATTGAAGAATCACATAAAGCCGGTATGAGGCCTACTAAAATCTCGGGTGTGACGGGCAATTCCATTGGCATGGCCGAACAGCCAAATATTCCAAAAACAGATCAATTTTGCGGTTTGCTAAACCCTGGAGACGCTACTATTCATCATTGTGAAACGGTTCACCATTCCGACCCGAATCATTCCAGCAATTCACGTCTTGGATTACTCTTCGTATACCGTGGAGAGCATACCAGAATCAAAAAGGAATTGAAGGAAAAATACACCAATGCAGTTAATTCCATCCCGCCTGCATAACACAAAAGTTATAAGGTGATCGAAACAATCATGTTCTGGAGGTTGTAAAATTTTAATGTTGTTTTTTCAGAATCTGCTTTTAGTGTTTTATGGGCTAATGTGGACAACAAAAAGGAAGATTTATACTGTAGCAATAAATCGATATATGCGAAAACTAAAATTTGATATGAAGGGTTTAAATTGGGCGATGAATTTTTCGCTGATGTTCATTGTTTTGTTCAGTTGCAATAGTAAAAATCATAGCCAAAAAAAGATGATCCATAATTCTATCGGAGAACAGGTTTTCAATAAAGACTCGACACTTTATAAAATAATTTCTAAAAAAGGAATTACTAGAGGATATCAGGCCGTTCCTGATGCCTGTCGTTTAAATAATGGGAATATCGTTGTGGTCTTTTATGATGGTGACAACCATATTACATATCCAACTCCAGAGTATCCTAATGCAGGAAGGATTTGTTTGATTAGATCAAAGGACGAAGGAAGCACTTGGAGTGACCCGATCGTGATATATGACGATGTGAATGATAATCGTGATCCTCACATAAACGAGATGAGTGATGGCTCGTTGATCCTAAGTTTTTTTTCATTGGAATTTTATATTTCTGAATCACAAAGTTTAAGAAGAGAAGCACCTTCTTACAATCAAGATCAAGTTTCCAAATTTGGCAACAATCCAGATCTTTTGCACGAGCAAAAACCTGAAAACTCCGAACAGAAAGTCAGACCTACTGGCCAGATCAAATGGAAAAGTAAAGGACCGTATGTGCTAAAATCTTTCGATAATGGCAACACTTGGCAAAAAGAAGCTCAACTAATAACTACCTCAAAGCCGGAATGGAATTGCTCTGCCAAAGTTAGAGAAATGCCGGATGGCTCATGGGTATTGCCTGTTTATCGGTCTGAGCCTTCGAAGAAGGCTGCCTGGGGCGGAGTTATTCCTTCCTACGACAAAGGTGGTACTTGGGGGAAAGTTGTGTCAATAGGAGAAGATGCTAACCTTGTACTTGCAGCAGAAACCGATGTTATTCTGTTAAAGGATGAAACAGTTTTTGCCTTATTGCGAGGAGATCGCTCTTTGGTAAATATGCATTACGCATCAAGTAACGATTTTGGAAAGAATTGGACACGGGTAAAGGATATCGGTTTTGTGGGCCATGCCCCTTCTTTGACCCGTCTTAAAAGTGGGGAGATTTTACTGTCATATCGTGCTTATTGTGATAAAAGCGGATACTATACCGGCTTACGAATCAGTCGTAACGAGGCCAAGACCTGGGAGGGACCATATCTGATTGATGATGTTACCGGTGCCTATCCTTCCACCATGGAATTATCCGATGGGTCAATAATGGCAGTATATTATGAAGAAGGAGAGGGCAGCTCAATACGGGCAAAACGCTTTAAATTACCGGTTGAACCAAGGGATGAAGAGTTTCCTGTCCCAAAACCCGTGGAAGCTCTTTCGGTGGAGCATTGGCAATGAAAGTGTGCGGTGTAAAATCGATGTTCAAAATAAAATCCACGTAAATGCAACAACGATCGTTTTCAATGGACATATGTTGAAAAAGCGATTTTTAAAGCACCATAAAGGTATCTTTTTGTTGAAGATGCATGGACTGGGACAGTATACGAAAAAAGAATTTTAAGAATCACTTCATCTCAGTATGATCAAGTGGTTCAATAAAACTTCAAAAATAAGAATATATGAGACGAAGTATTGTATTGGAGAAATTAAGAGCCGGCAAAACCGTCAGTTGCTTTAAGGTCAACCTGAACGACCCAAAGGTTTCCGAGATTGTTGCTCTATCCGGATTCGATTGTGTTTGGACCGATCAGGAACATATTGGTCAAGACTGGTCCGCACTTGCTTCGGGAATATGGGCCGCCAAAGCGCACGATGCAGATGTCATGGTCAGGGTTTCCCGTGGCAGCTATAGTGATTATATCCGACCACTTGAAATGGATGCTGCAGGCATCATGGTCCCGCATATCATGAGCCTAAAAGTAGCACAAGAGGTTGTGAAGATGGTACGTTTTCATCCTGTTGGGAGACGTCCGGTAGATGGAGGCAATGCGGATGGGGCCTATGCTACTCTGGATTTTAAGACATATCTCCAACGAGCCAATGAACAACGATTCGTTGTGTTGCAAATAGAAGACCCGGAACCCTTGGACGAACTGGAAGCTATCGCGGCTTTGGATGGGTACGATATGTTGTTTTTTGGTCCAGGGGATTTTAGCCAAGGCATTGGAGCTCCAGGACAGTGGGATCATCCTAAATTAATTGAAGCCAGAAAGTTAGTGGCCAAAATGGCAAATAAATATGGTAAATATGCGGGAACGGTCGGTAGTCTTGAAAACTTGAACGAATTAATGGATATGGGCTATAACTTTATTAGCGTAGGAGCAGATGTTGTGGGGCTGTCCACCTATTGCAGCAATATAGTGCAAGGGTTTGATTCTGGAGAAAAAAACAGGGAATTACAAGATGAAGAAAAAATAAAAAACCCTTATAAGTAAGCCAGAGATAATGAAAAAAAGACTTTTAGGGAATACAGGGATTCAAGTCTCCGACGTAGCTTTTGGCGGAGTGGAAATAGGAATGCCATATGGCATTGGAGTGAAAGGCAAGGAAGATATGCTCTCGCAAAGCGAATCCATAGAATTGCTGCATGCCGCCTTGGATCAAGGGATTAATTTTTTTGATACCGCACGAATGTATGGTGCCAGTGAAAATATCATGGGACACGCTTTTAAAGATAGAAGGGATGAGGTGGTCATCAGTACCAAATGTGTAAAAATCCGTGTTGCATCAGGAGCCTTGCCTTCTGAGAAAAAAATAAAAGAAACCATTGAAGGTTCGTTGCAAGAAAGCCTTGAAGCATTGCAAACGGATTATGTGGATGTTTACATGTTGCATCAGGCGGATCTTGAGATTTTGGATAACGAGGTCATTTCCCAGACTTTTCTTCGGTTGAAGGAAAAAGGATTGATTAGGGCAACTGGAGCTTCGACCTATGCTGTGGACGAAACAAGAAAGACCATAAATGATGGGCACTGGGATGTTGTCCAACTACCTTTTAATTTGATGGACCAATCCCAAGGTGCATGTTTTCCCTTGGCAGCAGCCAAAGAGATTGGTGTCATGGTTCGCTCTGTATTGTTCAAAGGGATCCTGAGTGATAAAGGAAGGTCTTTGCACCCTCGATTAAAGACTGTTGAACAGCATATCAAATCCTATAAGAAGCTGTGCGGTGAATTGGATTGCGACCTTGCGGCTTTGGCATTGAAATTTGCTTTATCATTTAATGAAGTCTCTTCGGTACTTGTGGGAATCGACCGGATAAAGTATTTGAAGAATTCGGTAAGTGTTGCCGATGGGAATTACTTAAATGCCAAATTATTGGAGAAGGCCAAGGAGCTGCAATACCCTGATGCTGACTTTTTGAACTTGGTGAAGTGGGAAAGAGAAGGATGGCTCACATAAACGTGAGCATCGTTCCAAGGGTTTAACTAGTGAACAATCGAAAGTTATCCGTATGCTCGTTTCTTTTGTATGATAAAGGGAAGGAGATAAGGAAGATTTATAGTTTGCGTATTGACCACTGGAATCCCCTGAATTGTTAACACAGGGGAGAATGGTCCGTGGTTTACAAGAAAAGAAACAAAGATTTTTAAAATGATTGCGTGATATGGTAAAATTGGGAATAATCGGAATGAGTGAAGGCAATGCCCATCCTTATTCATGGTCGGCCATAATCAATGGTTGCTATAGTGCAGAAGAGATTGACCAAATGGGATATCCAGCTGTAACCAGTTATCTAAAGGCAAACGAGGATACGCTGGGGGTTAGTGGTGCAAAAGTAACATGTGTTTGGACCCAGGAAAAGAAAATTTCAGAGAGCCTGGCCAAAACAGCAAAAATTGAAACCATAGCCAATAGCTTGGAAGAGATGGTGGGTATGGTAGACGCCGTAATATTGGCTCGGGATGATGCGAAAAACCATGTTGATATGGCCAAGCCCTTTATCGATGCGGACGTTCCCATTTTTATCGATAAACCATTGGCAATTACTGTTGAAGACCTGCAATATTTTTCAGCCCAAAGCTCCAATGGAAAATTTATTATGTCCTGTTCTTCAATGCGTTATTCCAATGAATGCAGGATTGTAAAACAAGAACTAGCTTCTTTGGGCAACCTGGAGTTGGCCACCGCCGTCGGAAAAAAGGATTGGAACAAATATGGAGTCCATCTTCTGGAAGCGTTGTTTTCATTGTTGGACGATCCAAAGCCTATTTCTGTTAAACACGTGGGGCAAGAAGGGAAGGACATTGTCAGTATAAAGTTCGAAAATGGGCTGTTGGCCACCGTGCACCTTTTTATGGATATTGCACCAACCTTTCAAGTTTCCCTGTTCGGGCAAAAAGGATGGAGGTCAATTGAAATTAAAAACTCATATTCCATGTTTAGGGATAATATCATAGAATTTGTCCGATCGGTGAAAGAGCGCAAACCGAGACTATGGTTTAAAAAAACGGAGGCGATCATTAAAACATTGATAGCGGCAACGGAAAGTCTAGAGAAACAGGGAGAAACAGTGTACTTGTAACAATAATAATTAAAGGTTGAGCAATGAACGTAAAGGATTTATTGAACTTGGAAGGGAAAATCATTTTGGTTTCGGGAGGTGCGGGATCATATGGAAAAAGTATAGTGGAAGGTCTGAGCGAAGCGGGTGGAACCGTTATTATAGCATCACGTAACCTTAAAAATGGACAAGCCGTGGCCAAAGCTTTTCAAGCGGAAGGTTTGGATGTTCATGCAATGCGGGTGGATCAAGGGGTCCCCGAATCGGTCTTGTCGCTCAAAAAAGAAATTTTGAAATCGTTTGGTAAATTGGATGTGTTTGTAAACAATGCCGTCGCACGTCCAATGACAGGTTATGATGACAGTATGACAAATTTTGCCGAGTCAATGCGAATCAACGCAACAGGTATGATGGATATACTACGGGAGATGTGTGATGTTATTGGTGAAAGTGGGGGTGGAAGTGTCATTAATATCAGTTCCATGATGGGAATGTACGGTCCCGACCTATCCAACTATGAGGGTACCGATATGGGACACCCACCACCAGACTATTTTTTTCACAATGGTGGGCTTATAAATCTCACCCGGTATCTCACAAAGATACTTGCGGATAAAAATATTAGGGTTAATTGCGTAAGCCCGGGTGGGTTATATGATAACCAGCCAGAACGTTTCCTTGAAAATTACTGCAAAAAAGTGCCTGCACGTCGCCTTGCGAACAATGATGATATTAAGGGGCTGATGGTTCTCCTTGCATCAGATGCGGGAGCCTATATCAATGGTGAGAATATATTGATGGATGGTGGGCTTAATGCCTAATGGTGATTCATTTTTTCAATGCCATACTTAAGTACCCCTTATTAATGGAGTGGAGTGCGCGGATGTAATCTGCTCCAACCCATAATTCTGTGGCGGATGGTTTTCAGCCTAGTGTATGATGGCCTTCGTAAGCAAACACCCCCCCCCCTCTTTTTTTTTAGATCCCGAATTGGTATAGGTTATTATTGTTTTTAATCAAAATATCTGATTAACAATGATTTTATATGATTGATTTAATCACAATGCAGTTTTTGTGCTAATCAATGCTTTTTGTGTTCTCGGCCTACTTCTTTTAATTAAAAAATATTGGTTGTACAAATGTTTTTGGGGCGCTCTTGTTCGTTGAACTTTGTTGGTGTTATCGGTTAAATACAATAATTTTTGATTAATTCTCATTACAAACATTATTTTTTTATTACATATATATTATTTTTATGATTAAAAATGATTATTTTTGATTGATTCAAACATTCAATGGGTGAATTGTCCAATGTTCGAATGAATCTCAGTTGATCTTTAGGATTGACGATTTTAATTGATTCCCTAATAGGGGTCGCACTAGAAAACGTAATAACCAATTAATCAAAAACCAATGAGAAAAATGATTAAAATCCCCCATTCAGGCCTTTTTAAACCAACTCTTCGCTTCCTGCTAGTTTTGGTAGCGGTTTTGATGGTACAAAATGGTGTCTTTGCTATGACTCCCAATATGGGTGAGGCACCCGGTAGGAATCAAATCGATCAACGATCTATTCAGGGTAAGGTGATGGATATTGATGGTCAGCCTTTACCTGGTGTCAATGTACTGGTAAAAGGTGATTCCCAAGGTACGATGACGAATTTTGATGGTGATTTTTCCCTTGAGGTTCCTTCTGATGCTAAAATTTTAGTGTTCACGTATTTGGGAATGAAGACAAAGGAAGTTGCCATCGATCAACGGACCTCTTACAACATAACCATGGAAATGGAGGCTGTTGGGTTGGATGAGTTCGTAGCTGTGGGATATGGAAGCCAATCCAAACGTTCCCTGACTACATCGGTATCCAAATTGGATGACAAGGTATTGGAAAACGTGCCCTTTACCAATGCGGCCACGGCACTCAAAGGAACCTTGGCGGGCTTGAAGGTTCAAAGTACATCGGGCCAACCGGGCGCGACTCCTAATATCGTGATTAGGGGGGGGACTTCAATTAATAGTCCAAATAGTGCAAATCCAATATTCATCATAGATGGTGTTACTCGTTATAATATGGATGATATCAATGCTGCGGACATTGAATCTGTTCAAGTTCTCAAGGATGCTGCTTCTACGGCAATCTATGGAGCTTTAGGTTCCAATGGGGTCATTATTGTTGAGACAAAATCAGGAAAGAGCGGTAAAGTACAGGTGAACTACAGAACCAGTATGACCTTGGCCGAGACAAGTAGGAGGTATGATTTGCTAAGTGCTAGGGATTTTGTCTATTATTCGCGAAAGGGTTTATATGCAACTTCACAAATTTTGCCAAGTATTGCGGCTCAATTGGACGGATCGGTCTACGCTGGAGGAACTGGAAATGATTTGACCAACAATACCTATTCAAGTTTGCAGTTTCTTACTCCTGAAAATGCATATAAGCTCGACGAGGGATGGCAGAGCATGCCCGATCCCTTGGATCCTTCCAAAACTCTTATTTTTTCCGATACGGACTATCAGGATCTCCTTTTCAGAACAGCGGTATCCACTGATCATTCGTTGTCGGTCTCTGGTGGTGGGGAAAAAACGGCATTTCACTTAGGACTCGGATTCTCTGACAATCAGGGAGTCGCAATCCAGACGGATTATAAAAGGTATACCTTGAACTTGAGCGGTGAAATTGATATTACAGATAAAATAAAGGCCTATGCCAAGGTTTTGTATTCCAATGTGAAGAATAAACAGGTTCACAATTTACGCAGTGTTTTTAGAGATGGACTTATCCAGCCCCCTACGAACAAGCTTTACTTTGAGGATGGTACTTTGGCCCCTGGACGAAACTTTTCCTATGCCAACCCTTTGTATTCACTATCGGTCAATAATCCAAGGAACTTGTCCAATGATTTGACCTTGATAGTAGGTGGGCATTTTGATATAACCAAAGACCTTTCCTTTGAGCCCCAGTTTTCTTGGAAACAAAGAACTGATTATTCAAGAAACTTTACAGAGGCCTATTGGAACGGGACTGCATCCTATAATACAACAAGGAGTGCCAGCACTTCTGTGACCCAGCGTTACAGCCCGCAGATCAACGGAGTTTTTAAGTATACCAAAAACTTTAACGATCATAATCTGAGCTTGATGGCAGGGTTCTCATATTTGGGCACCGATATTGATCAGGTGTCGGCCACAGGCAATGGAGCTGCTACCGATTTGATTCCAACGCTGAACGGTTCAGCAATACCTACTGCGGTATTTGGCCAAGAAACACATCATGTTTTACTGGGGTATTTTTCTAGAGCCACTTACAATTATAAGCAGAAATATCTATTGGGAGCAAGTTTACGATATGATGGTGCATCCAATCTGGGCGAAAAAAATAAATGGGGTGTCTTTCCGGGGATTTCAGCTGGTTGGAATGTGGATAAAGAGGATTTTTGGACAAACATGTTGCCAGAAAATTTAATTCAATTAAAACTCCGGGCCAGCTATGGTGTAACAGGAAACATTAGTGGACTGGGATATTACCAGGCGCAAGGAGAATATGCTTCCAGTGCCAAGTACGATACCAATTCAGCCCTTCAGATTTCTGTCCTGCCCAATCCGGACCTGAAATGGGAACAATCCAAAACCTTGGATTTTGGCGTGGACTTAGGTATGTTCAATAGAAGGGTCGATGTTATGTTTGATTATTATCGCCGGGTTAGCGACAACTTATTGACAACACTGAATATGCCACCTTCATCAGGTTTTGATAATATTATTACAAACTATGGTTCATTGGAAAATAAGGGGTTTGAAATTGGAATAAACGCACATTTACTTCCATATACATCTGATTTTCAATGGAATGTTTCTTTCAATACAGCAAAGGTGGATACTAGAATTCTTAAACTTCCCCCCAATGGAGTTGAAAACAATCGTGTGGGCGGAAATCTTGTTTGGGATGCTAAATTGGGTGATTACGCATGGAAAGGTGGTTTACAAGAAGGTGGTAGAATAGGGGACCTGTATGGATACCAACAAGTTGGTGTTTATGCAACGGATGAAGAAGCGGCCGCAGGCCCGGTGGATATGTTGATTCCTAGAGAAGATAAAACAAAATCAGGAGGAGATGTCAATTGGTTGGATGCGGACAATAACGGCATAATAGATACTAGGGACATGGTTTATATGGGTAACCAATACCCTGATTTTACAGGTGGGTTCAGCAACCGATTCGAGTATAAAAACCTTAGTCTAAGCCTAAGATTGGATTATTCTTTGGGAGGTACTGTTTATTATGAAACTGGAGCTAGGCTAGAGGGTAACTTTTCTGGAGCCAATGCGATAAGTTCCAGTGTTTTGAACTCGTGGGAGAACCAAGGGGATATTACAAATCAACCCAAATATTACTGGGCGGATCAAAACGCAAACTGGAATGTGTGGAACTCAAGGGGAAGCTCAAGGTTCTTTCAAAAAACAGATTATCTAAGTATAAGGGAAGTGACCTTGGCCTATACATTGCCATCTTCAATTTCCGAGAAGATCAGTTTGGACAATGTTAGATTTCACATAACGGGCAGTAATCTACATTACTTTACCAAATACGATGGTCTAAATCCAGAGGTAACGGATTCAGATGTTGGATATCCCATTCCCAGAGAATTAATTCTTGGTCTTTCAATTAATTTCTAAAATACCTTTAAAAATATTTACGATGAGAAAATTAAATAAAATATTGATTTGGTTTCCTAGTCTATTTCTTTTATTGGCTTCCTGTACCGATAGCTTAGATTTGGAACCGGTTAGCACCATATCTGCTACAGCTTTTTGGAAAACAGAGGATGACGCTAAAGGTGGTCTCTACGGGATGTATGATCGATTTAGGGATGTTACCAATACCAACCTTTTTTTATGGGGAGAGGCCAGGAGCCAAAGTATGAAGCAGTCGGTTGGAAATGATTATACAAGGGTAAGGATTTTCCAAAATACAATAGATCCAATAGATGCAGGGCCAAGTTGGGAAACTCTATACAAAGTAGTGAATAATGCGAATTTGATTATAAAATATGTACCCGACATTGAATTTTCAAGTCAAGAAGAAAAGGATAGAATTCTGGCGGAGGCTTATGCGATGAGGGCTTATTGTTACTTTGTTATAGCGAAAACATGGGGTGATGCAATAGTATTCATTGAACCTACGGAAGGTTATGTTCCGGATGAGTTGTATAAGGAACGTACACCGGTAACGGAAGTGTTTGCCTTGATCAAGGAAGACATTGATAAATCGTTGAATCATTTTAGCAATGATGATTTTACATCAGGTAGAAATAGATGGTCCAGACCTGGAGCCAATGCTCTGAAAGCAGATGTGTATTTATGGACTGCTAAACTTATGGGCGGTGGAGATGCTGATTTGACAGTGGCACTGGATGCATTGAACGCCATAGAGTCCAGTGATGTGTCCTTGCTTGATGATTTTAGCGGTATTTTTGATTATGATAATAAAGGCAATAACGAGATACTATTTGCTAGTAATGGTCAACAATTTGAATCGCAATCAACCTTTATGAGGAATATGTATATAGATGCCATTCCTCCAAACGCTGAACCAGAAGCTGCGGAAATTATAGGTGTGCCTGCTGGTGCTAGCTATTGGACGCTAACGGATGAAAGTATTTCAAAATTCTCTGAGGATGATCAACGTAAAGATGCCACGTTTGTTGAGTTCTATACTTTAAATGAGGATACTGGGCTATACACGGATTTTTATGGTTGTTTGCAAGTGAAATTCAATGGTCTGGTGGATAATGGGGCAAGGTATTTTTTAGATGATGTTGTTGTTTATCGCTATGCTGATGTTTTATTGATGAAGGCAGAGGCGGAAAATGCACTTGGCCAAGATCCAACAATATCCATGAACAAAATCCGAAAACGTGCATTTGGTGATAACTTTGAAGATCATGTCTTCGTCAATGGTGGCCAAGAACAAAATGATGAAATCATTTTGAATGAAAGGTTTGTGGAATTCTTTTATGAGGGTAAGTATTGGTGGGATGTTGTTCGATTTAACCAAACCTCCGAGTTGGTGCCCTATTTCAGGGACAACCCTGGAAACGAGGATAAAATATTATGGCCCATTGGATTGGATGTTTTAAGTCAGGAGCCAAACGTAAAACAAAACCCTGGCTATTTGGAGTAGTGGATTCGGAGCGATAGAATTCAAATTTGAAACACGTGGAGAAATACAATTGAATTTATGATGAATAAAATATTTAATTTTTTGATTTGTTTGGCATTTCCGATACTTTCCATCGGACAAAGTGCAATCGATTTAGGGGACAAAAGAGAGATTTTTGTCGATTCCTTTTTAATCGAAAAGCTTGATGGATTGGAAATTGTGAAACATGAACCGGTCGATGAGGGCCCAGTTTTGGAATTTGATAAACCTTGGGAGGGTAATTTTAGCACCTATACAACGATTATTAAGGATAGGGATGTGTTCAAAGCTTTTTACAGAGGGGTCAGGGAAGCTGGTGAAGATGGCAACAGCTCTGAAGTAACCTGTTATGCGGAATCGCAGGATGGTATTCATTGGATCAAACCAAGTTTGGGACTCTTTGAAGTAAATGGTACCAAGGACAACAATGTGATTTTGGCGAATGCTGCACCGGTCACCCATAATTTCAGTCCTTTTTTGGACACCAATCCCAATGCTAAACCAAATGAGAGGTATAAGGCCTTGGGGGGCACTCTTAACAGTGGGCTTATCGCCTTTACTTCCCCTGATGGCATTCATTGGAAGAAGGTTAGGGAAAAGCCTGTTTTTACCGATGGAATTTTGGATTCGCAAAATGTAGCATTTTGGTCGGAATCTGAAAACATGTATGTGTGTTATTTCAGGAGCTGGACCGGTGAAGGTTATTCTGGGATCAGGAGTGTCAGCCGCACCACTTCCCAAGATTTTATCAACTGGACAGATCCGGAGCAAATGACTTTTGGGGATACCCGACTCGAACATTTGTACACCAATCAAACCAGTCCGTATTATAGAGCACCACATATTTATGTGGCCATTGGCGGAAGGTTTATGCCGGGCCGACAAGTATTGACGGAAGAACAGGCAAAGGAGTTCAATGTTAACCCCAAATATTTCAAAGATTGTTCGGATGCCTTCTTTATGACATCAAGGGGCGGGACGGCATATACAAGATTGTTTATGGAAGCCCTTATTCGACCTGGAATCGGTTTGGACAACTGGGTGTCCCGATCTAATTATCCGGCCCTTAACGTAGTACAGACAAGTCCCGAGGAAATGTCATTGTATGTGAACCAAAACTACGCTCAGCCAACAGCAAATTTAAACAGATATTCTTTTAGGATAGATGGTTTCACGTCTATTTCGGCTCCTTATAGTGGAGGTGAATTCCTAACGAAACCATTTACATTTACTGGAAGCAAACTGGAGGTCAACTATGCTACATCGGCAGCGGGGGAAATCAAGTTTGAGATGCAGGATGAAAACGGTTCGGCAATTCCAGGGTTCACTATGGAAGAGTCGCGGGCGTTGATCGGTAATGAAATATCTAGAACGGTAAAATGGAACGGTAAATTGGAGCAATTGGCCTCTAAAACCGTTCAGTTGCGTGTATATATGAAGGACGCCGATCTATATTCGATTAAATTTTCCGATTAATGGATTTTTAACAAGTACGGTGCTTCATCCATTTTTTGGGTAGTTTAAGCAGTTTGTTCCAAACAAAATTATGTCAATGGAAAAATGTTATTTATACGTAAACCAAAAACTTACTTCTTATGAAACGACTCCATTAAAAGGATGACAAATAAAAAGTTTATTCTTGTGCGTATATCATATTGTCTATTTTGATTTAGTTCGATTAGCTAAAAAGCAGGCCCTCTAAGAGGCCTGCTTTTTTTGTATGCTTTGTTTGGGAATATGCAATAGTGGATGTATGGTACATACTCTATTGAACACCACTTCTAAAGGATATGTGCTTTACCATCATACTGGATCAGGTGGAAATGTCATGGTGGTCTTAGTATTGTTTAGCCCCAAAAGTTTTTGGATATAGCTGGTATCGGTTCCACTTTTCTACAAAAGTGTTACAAAGCATTGAATAGAAGATTGATTAGGGGAATTAATAATTATGTTTTTAATATTGAAAATAAATAGCTTTAATATTATTACTATTTTTATGGCTAGTTAGACACATGAAAATTGTGTTCAAAAGTTGTTTTTTGATTTCCGTGTTCTTAACGGGAATACGCTTAAGATTAAAGTGTCAAAACATTGATATTTAAATACTTATAAATCGGTTGTGGTTTCTGCCACCCCGACAAATTTAAGTATTAAACAGTAATAAAAACTTGGTAATCGTATGATTATCAAGTTTTTGTAGTTTTAGGGCAATCATATTATTTGATTTCGTTTGGTAAAAAAAGTTACCTATTCGGTTACCTCTCCCTAAAATTCCAAAAAAAAAGGGTAACCGAGCACTTGTGGACTTGCAACAAAAAACTGGACTTTAAGTTGAGTGACTATGCTGCTAGTTTTTGATTATACATATCTATTTCAAATTCTTTAATGGTTCTGTTTCCTAAATAAGAATGTCCTCTTCTGGTATTGTACCAGGTCTCGATCCATTGAAAGATGGATAATTCCGCTTCAGATCTAAGGTTGTACCCGTTCCAGTAAACCCATTCTACTTTTAGAGATGTAAAGAATGATTCTGCTACGGCATTGTCCCAGCAGTTCCCTTTCCTACTCATGGACTGTCTTATTAAGCCATTATAGCTTTTGAGGATGCTGGTAAACCTATGACTGGCGTATTGGACACCTCGGTCTGAATGGAATATCAGCGGTTGTTCCAGCACTGTGTTCTTAATAGCCATTTCCCATGCTTTTATAATGGTACCTTCGGTAGTGAGGTTATCACTTAAAGCCCACCCAATAACCTTTCTATTAAACAGATCGATAATTGCTGTTAGATAGTGCCAACCTTGCCTGTTTTCGATGTAGGTGATGTCACTTACCCATACCTGGTTTGGTCTATCTACTTTAAAGCACTGGTTCAGTAAATTTGGTGCTATAGGGTAATTATGGTTACTGTCGGTTGTCGCTTTAAATTTTCGCTTCCTCTTAGCATATAAATAATTTGCTTTCATGATTCGTGCTACCCGTGGCCTGGATACCTTAAATCCCATAGCTTGAAGCTCTGATTTTATCCTTGGAGCGCCATAACTATGATAACTCTGATCAAATAGGTAGGTGATCAGGGTAGAAAGCTTCTGGTTTTCTTTCCAGAGTTTACTCGGCCCCGACTTCAACCAATGATAATAACTGCTTCTACTTACTGCACATCATCTCGACTGGAAATCTTATAAGGTGTTGTTTTATGAACCGGTACTTTTCCTGTCGCTCTTGGAGAAGATGCCAATCGCCTTTTTTAAGATATCCCGTTCCAATTCAGCATCTTTTGGCTGCTTTTATAAACTCGCCATCTCTTTTTGTTCATCGGTCATCTTCGGTTTGCCCCGACCCGGAAAACTGTTCTTTCCATAATCTTTTTGTTCTTTACGCCAACGATAAAGTACAGCTGGTAAAATATCCAAATCCTCACAAACCTGTGCTGCGCTGCATTTGGCATAACTTAATTCTACTGCTTTCTGTTCAAATCCTAAGGTGTAATGTTTTGGTTTTCGTTTCATCTCTGTAAAGATAATAACCAACAACTTTTAACCCAACTTACCGTCCAAGCTAATGTAGTAAGTCCATATTCTAATGGATGTGGGATAACGTCATAAACATTGAGTAAAATCAAAGGAGTTGATGGTTACAACATACCATTGACAACCATTTATAGTATTTGCCGATTCGAAAATATTTCTTTGAATAAGTTTTTTTCAGAATTTGAAAAGGAGTATGGAACAAATATCCGGCCATAGAATAGTTAACAAAATAATTTAAATTATTATACGGAATCCTGTATTCTAACTTTAATAGAAAACTCCTACATTTAGAATCGCCCCTAACGCTTTATTGTACAATACATATCTGCGGTATTTTTCCCTCCAAAATCCAAGTACCGTCTATTAATATAGCCTTATCGGTGATTATTTCCTTCCGAAGATAAAGCAGAGCCTTTATGAAGATGCCACTATTTAATTCTTCTCTGCAAAATTATACGATTCTATGTTAATCATTCTACATCAATAAATATAGGATTAGAATAGAACCATAATTCATCCCACGGACTTTCGCCTATTTCATCTACTTGAGGTTCAAGTTCATTGCCATTGGTACCTCTGATTCGGATATAACATCCTTTACTGAGCTTCGAAATCGTGTAGGATATCTCTCTATACCCAGCGTTGACTGTCCAGTCAGTCTCGGTAAAACGTGCAACAACCTTTGTGGTAGGATTGTTGTCGTTATTTCGATTAGTAACCGGCCCTCTTACCTCTCCCATTATCAGATCGACTCGGGTAACTTCAGGATTTTGTCCCCATGAATTCAAGGTGTCAGGGTCTTTAAAGCGAACGGTAATTTTTACATCATCGTCCTGGGAAACATGAACTGTACCTCCTATATCGCCAGTTTGACGACCCCCTTCAACCTGAACATACAGCTCTGATATTAAATCTCCAAGGGTTACAAAAACACGGCCATTTCGAATACCATCCATAATATCGTCGTGATTTTTTTGGGCAAAGACATAGGTTTTGGAGTATTCGCCGGGCCAAAAATCGCTGCCACCTTCCCGCCAGTGAACATGGGAGTCGGAGTTTGCGGTTATCCACCAACGGCGACCTTCGCCCAACATTGAATCCCAAAATCCGCCTAGTTTAGCTGTCATCTGATCAAAACCTCCCAAAGTAGGAAATTGTCCATATCCTCCCCTGGAACGTTCACGAAAAGTACCGTCGGGGTTTAAGGCAGCAGCTTGATGGCCAGGTGCTCCGGCCATACCTACGGCAATGTCAGGGGCGGTATCATTCCAGTCCCGAAGTTCGGCAGGATCATCTTTACCATACACACCCAAATCGGACGCAGATCGGGAGGGATGATTGGCAATAAGTACTGGTTTTGTAGCCCCTTTGTTCATGAAAGCCAATGCTTCAAGCATTCTTGGTTCCGTATCCCAACTTGGATCAGACGGGTGGGGTTCTCTTTTATTAAATTGAGATTCTATGCTGTGCAAGTGAGTAGATTCATCGTGCGAATGTGGAATTATTAAACTGGAGTGATCTGCACCTGGAGTATCGAATTCCATTCCATAAAACTGAATCACTTCGGGTACAACTTTTCTGGAAAACAACAATTCCGGATAAGCCATTTCCAGATTTACTTTACTATGGTTGGGACCACCATGATCGGTGGTTACCATCCATGAAAGCCCATAGAACTTGGCCATTAAGGCATTCAAGGGAGTAGGATAAATGGCATCACCTCCTTTAATGGGGGTAGGAGGATCCACTTCACGATCCCAGCCGACACTATATCTGGAATGAATATGATGATCTCCCGCCAGCCAAGTTCTGTTGGATTTATCCTGCGCTACAATAGGATTCTGAAATCCAAGCATTAGAAACAGAATTGACGCATAAAGAAAGGGTGATAGGGATATGGTTGGGAAAATGAAACGCATTGTATGGATAGACTAATATGTTGCTAAATAAATTAAGACATGAAGATAGTATTTTGTAAAGAGAGATACTTTAAAATAAGATTATCCTTTTGGGATCATTACATTACCTGAGACTGCTAAAATTAAAACACCGTGTTTACTTCTTTTCCTTTGAAAGGGAAACATATTTATTGGTACGTCGGTCAAAAATTACAACTCTAGATTCTAAACACCGATTACTAACCTATGGATTTCAGGGTACTTTTGTAATAGGCCCTTCTACGAAACGTCTTAACTTCCAAGGAACCCTTAACTCTTTATGTACGAATTATTGGTGGTTCCTTTTATAAGTGCATGAAGGGTACATTAGGAAAAGGAAAAAAGGAGATTTTATCTAAATTTTAGGGTGTCAAAATTTTCAGTGAATCCTGTTGCATGGCTGTTAAATGAATAAGACAAAATTGGAATATTCTATAGTTTGATAGCATATATTATCTGCCTGCGCAAACGCTGCAATTTATGTTTTTAGGAATGTATTCTTATGGATATAATTATTTGGTGAATATCCGGTATATTTTTTGAAGGCACTAAAAAAAGGACTGTATGAAGAAAACCCTACCTCCAGGGAAAGAGAATCCAAAGTATTTTCCGCCAAATATCCATTTTCGATAAGTTTTTCCGCGTCCATTATTTGTAACATTTTCTTAAAATCAAGGAAGAAGTGTGTGGAGTAGTATTTGAAAATAAAGGTCAAATGGCTTTTAGGAATATTTAATTTTTTTGAGAGCATTGTTAGGTCAAAATCAGGATTTCTGAATATTTGTTCGTTGAGTACTATGCGTTCAATTTCTAGAATAGTATCGAGGAGATTTTCCGATACCTTAGGAGCTAATAATTTATCCTGTCTATTTCTCAATTGAAGATTATTATCCAGTTTCCATATTTTCAAAAGAACTGTTTTTTTTATTTCGAGTTGAGTGGTTTTCATTCTTTTCTCAAGGGCATTAAAACCGTATAAAAGCTCAGGAGAGACAAGTAGCTTTATGAATGCAGCTATAATCAAAACGGACCAAAGTCCAATCCCTTTGTCGAAGCCAGAAAGTTTTCCATTTATCAGGTCAATTATAATCAGGATTAGGATCCTTAAACATAGAAGAGTCCAAATACAAAAAATGAATAGAATCCATTTTTCTTTTTGATAGCCAATGTCGCTGATTATTTTTTTCAACGAAAGTTTGTTGAGATAGGATTTAAATAAATCTAAACATGCTACTAGATAAGCAAAATTTAGAAGGAAATATACAAAGTAATAGCAGGCTATTATACCATCGGATAGAGAATCAAAATAAAGTAATCCTTCAAAGGATAAAAAGAATAGGAATGGTAAAATAAAATGAACCCAATTCATAGCGCTATTCTTTTGGCATGAACCAAGTATTTCTTTAAAAAAAAGAAATAACAATGGAAAAGTGAAAACAGAAAGTCGTTTATACCCAAAAAATTTCTCATTCGCAAAGGTTTGTATACCCAAAGCATAGGAAGACTTTAATAGTGCGAAAATGGAAACATAGGAAAGAATGGTGATCAAATATAGATTTATCATTTTATTGGTTCTATAAAACACCAATAAAATAAGGGTAGTTGCTAGTCCAATACACCCCGTAAACAGCAATATAAAATCCTCCATAATTCTTGAACATAATTTTGTCGGAATACTGACAATAAGCTTGTTTGAAACCCTTCAAAATTTCTCGGATAAAGTTAAATCAAATTTAATTGAAAAAGTAAAAAATAGCTTGCAACTCTATCATTAGGAAGGAATCAACTCTATTTATTTTGGATGCATGATCGTTAAAAGGTTAAAAGTTATTGTTAAATCATTGAAAATGGAATAAGTGAGGAAATTCCTTATGCGTTCTTACAATAGTTGGCGTTCTAGAACCAATTATTTATTGCTGAAAAACCTTACAAATGAAAATCCTTAAAAAAACGATTGCAACTATACCACTACTGTTTCTGGCCATCGGCCTTTCGGCCCAACAGGATCCCAATTACTCATTCTATAGATATAATATGAGTCTTTATAACCCTGCCTTTACTGGCAGCTCGGAAACAGGCCAACTTTCCCTTGGACTAAGAAGCCAATGGGCAGGGGTACAGGGAGCACCGGAAAGTCAAAGCGCCATTTTCGGGACTCCCATTGGAAAGAACTTAGGACTTGGGGTATCCATTTTAAATGACAGGACTTTTATAGAGAACCAAACCTGGATCGGGGTGGATATATCCTATCATATTCGTTTGGACGAGAAGCACTTGCTTTATTTTGGGATAAAGGGGAGCGCGAATTCCTATAATGCCAATACACAGGGATTGATAACCTACGGTGTAGGCCGGGACATGTCCTTGATGGATTATAAAAGTAGGTTCACTCCAAATGTTGGCGCAGGTCTGTACTTAAAACATGAACGTTACTTTATATCACTTTCCGTACCCAAATTATTGACACCGGAACGGTTGCAAGAAAGTAATGGAAGTGCCTTCCTTAGTGAAGATCGCGTGCATACCTATTTAAGTGGAGGTTATAATTTTGAACTGAGCGCTACGCTTGGCCTACAGACCATGACTATGTTACGATATGTCGATGCCGCGCCACTCTCCATTGAGATTACTTGTATCCTTGATTTTGGACAGCGTTTTAGCCTAGGGGCTTCCTACCGTTATGACGAAAGTATCTGTGGTCTTTTCCTATTCAATATCGGGAACGGGTTCGACATCGGCTATGCCTATGAGACACCGCTTCAAAGTTCCATTCGGGGAATGGACAAGGGAACCCATGAAATTTTTATGAGACTGGGAATTTAATAACCACTATGAAAACACTTAAATAACAAACCAAAATAATTAACAGTATAGATACCATGAAGATTTTTACTGTAGTCTTTTTCCAGTTGCTTGGTGGATCACTTTTCAATAAGGTATGATGCTAAGGACAAATCGTGGTAAGTTGGTGAGATACACAAACTACTATAACCCATACTAGTCCTAAAGAAATTGAGACAGGTCTGACCATCACGTTTACGGAAAACATTACAAAATTTACGGTATCAGTTGCCGACTCCTTTAAATACTTATTATAAATACAATCCATAACTAATTTCAGTATGCGAAAATCAGCAATTCTTTATGTTTTATTCCTATTCCTTTTCACGAGTTATATAGGTGCACAAACACCATTTATTACAAAATGGCGTACCACTAGCAGTAATGAAACAATCCGTTTTCCTTTAAGAAATTGGAGCAATATTACGGTCGATTGGGGAGACGGATCTGCAATTGCAGCCCCTACTGTTGGCAGTGGGCAACTATTTCAGCATACCTATTTTTCCGCCGGAGATTATGAAGTAACCATAACCACAGATACTTCTTTAGATATCGGCTGGTACGATGGTGGTTCGAATTCGGTAGATTCTAAAGTAAAATTAATTGAGATTTCCCAATGGGGAGATGGGAAGTGGGAAAGCTTTAACGGGGCCTTTTCAGGACATCAGAATGCCATTTTTTCTGCTTCGGACACTCCTAATTTGAGTAGTTGTACAAACATGCGGAACATGTTGTCCGCTTCATCCATTAACCCCGATATCAGTGGTTGGGATGTTTCGAACATAACAGACATGCAAAGTATGTTTGAAGGTGCCAGAACTTTTGATCAACCAATTGGAAATTGGGACGTATCCAAGGTTAGGAATATGACGGCCATGTTCAAGGACAATTATGCGTTTAATCAGGATATTAGTGCTTGGGACGTCTCCAGTGTAACCAGTATGGCATGGATGTTTCAAATAGCCAAGGCATTTGACCAACCCATAGATTGGGGCACTACCACCACGAGTCTGGTAGACCTTACTGGGATGTTTTATCAGAACACGGTCTTTAATTCAGACATTATCTGGGACACCTCCAATGTTACCAGTATGCGAAGTATGTTTGAAGGAGCGAATACCTTTAACAAAGATATCGGGGACTGGAATACGTCCAACGTTACCGATATGTATAGCTTATTTCGGAACGCTCGTTCCTTCAACCATGATATCGTGGCATGGGACGTCTCCAATGTCACCAACATGACCTTGATGTTCGATAATGCGAAAGCCTTTAATCAAGATCTGAATGGTTGGAATGTCTCGAAGTTGACCTCACTGCAAAATATGTTCTCCAATACCGATGCCTTTAATGGAGACATCAGTGGCTGGGATGTCTCCAATGTGACATCCCTACAGAATACCTTTGACGGCGCGAAATCCTTTAATCGGGATCTAAGCGCATGGGACGTATCGAAAGTGAACAACATGCAGTACACCTTTGCAAATACACGGGATTTTAATAGCCCCCTAAACTGGAATGGAAAAACCGCAAATGTTAACACCATGCACCAAATGTTCGCCAGGGCCAAATCCTTCAACCAGGATATCGGTAACTGGGACGTATCCAGTGTAATGGATATGGATTATATGTTCGCCGTCACCGAAGCCTTCGATCGGGATATCAGTGCTTGGGACGTTTCCAGTGTTGTCAGTATGCGAGGTATGTTCGCAGAAGCAAAGGCGTTCGACCAAGTGTTGGACTGGTCCGGTAAAACAGGTAGCCTAATAGATATTTCCGCTATGTTCTATCGGAATTCGGTCTTTAATTCTGATATCATCTGGGACACCTCCAATGTTACCCAAATGTCTGGTGTGTTTACGGATGCCCATGCCTTTGATCAGGACATCAGTGACTGGGATACTTCCAGCATTACGAACATGTACGGATTGTTCAGGAACGCCCGTTCCTTCAACCAGGATATCGGTGCATGGGATGTATCCCAGGTTACCAACATGACTTTGATGTTCGATAATGCGAAAGCCTTTAATCAAGATCTAGGGAGTTGGGATGTCTCTAAGTTGACTTCGATGCAAAATATGTTCTCCAATACCGATGCCTTTAATGGAGACATCAGTGGCTGGGATGTCTCCAATGTGGCATCCCTACAGAATACCTTTGACGGCGCAAAATCCTTTAATCGGGATCTAAGCGCATGGGACGTATCGAAAGTGAACAACATGCAGTACACCTTTGCAAATACTGGTGATTTTAATGCCCCCTTGAATTGGAACGGGAAGACCGCTAACGTTACCACCATGCATCAAATGTTCAGTGGAGCCAGATCGTTCAACCAAGATGTAAGCAATTGGGATGTCTCCAAGGTAAGGGATATGGTTTTCATGTTCTCCAATACCCAGGCTTTTAATCAGGATATAAGTGCTTGGGATGTTTCCAGTGTAGTCACCATGCGAAATATGTTCAGCGTTGCACGGGCATTTAATAAAGATTTGAACTGGTCCAATAAAACTGTCAATCTTATCGATGTCTCCGGCATGTTTTATCGGAATGCTGTCTTTAATTCTGAGATTACTTGGGACGTTTCCAATGTCACCGATATGTCTGGTGTGTTTACCGATGCCCGTGCCTTTGATCAGGACATCAGTGGCTGGGATACCTCCAGTGTCACGAACATGTACGGAATGTTCAGGAACGCCAGTTCCTTCAACCAGGATATCGGTTCATGGGACGTATCCAATGTTACCAATATGTCCTTGATGTTTTCTGGAACTTCTTTGTCCGTCAAAAATTACGATGCCTTGCTGAAAGGATGGAGTCAAAGAACACTGAAAACCGGAGTACAGTTTGACGCCGGTTCTTCCAAATATTGTACAGAAGTATCTTCTAGGCAAAGCATACTCGGTTCTTTTGCTTGGACGGTCAATGATGGAGGTTTAGATTGTTCCGGACTGTTCGTGACCACTTGGCAAACCAGTACGGCAAACGAAAGCATTTCAATTCCCACGATGGGAGTTGGCTATAACTATTCAGTGGATTGGGGGGATGGTATTGTAGAAAACGGATTTACGTTTAGTGCTTCCCACAGCTATGCCATTGCTGGAACCTATACGGTAAGTATTTCGGGAGATTTTCCACGTATTTATTTCAACGGGGAGAGTGAACGACTTAAAATTTTATCGGTAGAACAGTGGGGCGATCAAGAGTGGACTTCCATGGAAAATGCCTTTTTGGGATGTGAAAATCTGGATATAAAGGCTACAGATACACCCAATCTATCAACTGCAACTAATATGGGCAATATGTTCAGGGACTGTTATTCGTTGATCGGTACCACGGCATTCAATGATTGGAATGTGGACAACATAACGCAAATGGCAGGAACCTTTATGAATGCGCTCACCTTTAACCAATTTATCGGTTCTTGGGATGTTGGTAATGTGATGGCAATGAACGCAATGTTCTTTGGTGCAGAAAGGTTTAATCAAAATATAGGTGCTTGGGATGTGAGCAAGGTAACGGATATGTCGGCCATGTTCTTGATGGCGACGGACTTCAGTCAGGATATCAGCGGTTGGAATGTATCCAATGTGAGAAATATGGCCTTTATGTTCGAAAGGGCGGCTTCCTTTAATCAAAATATTGGTACTTGGAATGTAGCCAATGTAACCAATATGCGTAATATGTTCATTAGGGCGCACGCCTTTAATGGAAATATAGGTTATTGGAATGTAAGTAATGTAACGGATATGCAATTTATGTTCTTTGAAGCCTTGGCCTTCAACCAAAATATAGGTTTGTGGGATGTAATCAACGTCTTGCGTATGGAAAGTATGTTCGAAAAAGCCACTGCTTTTGATCAAGATTTAGGTGCTTGGGATATTAGTCAAGTAACCAGTATGGCCAACATGTTCAACGGAGTAACTTTATCTATTACGAACTACGATAACCTTCTTTTGGGATGGAGTACCTTGGAGAGTGTTCCCTCAGGAATCGTATTTTCGGGAGGTAATAGTAATTATTGTCTCGAGGAGGACTCTAGGGTAGTGCTGATGGATGATTTAAACTGGACCATAACGGATGGTGGAAGATGCGATACGGATCGTGATGGGGTAACTGATGACCTTGACCAATGTCAAGGTACGCCAACCGGAGAACCGGTGGATGCCAACGGCTGCTCGGATAGTCAGAAGGACACGGACGGTGATGGCGTGAACGATGCCGATGATGCCATTCCTAACGATGCGCACGAGGATACGGATTCAGACGGGGACGGCACCGGGGACCATGGCGACGCGTTTCCGAACGATGCGAACGAGGATACCGATACCGATGGAGACGGGATAGGGAACAATGAGGATACGGACGATGACAATGATGGATCGCTGGATGTTGACGATTCGGATCCTTTGAACCCCTTAACGGATCTGGACGGGGACGGTATCGTTGACACCTTGGACAACTGTCCTTCGGTAGCCAATACCGATCAATTGGATACCGACGGTGACGGTGAGGGAAATGTGTGTGATGCCGATGATGACAATGACGGTGCTCCGGATACGGAGGATGCCTTTCCTTTGGACGCAACGGAGGATACGGATACCGATGGAGATGGAACCGGCGATAATGCGGATACGGATGACGATACCGATGGCATCCCGGACCTAGATGACGCCTTCCCTTTCGACTCAACTGAAAGTGAGGATACCGATGGAGACGGGATCGGGAACAACGCCGATACGGACGACGACGGTGACGGAGTCCTTGACGCAGTGGACCAATTCCCGCTGGACGCTTCCGAACAATCCGATGCCGACAATGACGGTATAGGGGACAACGAGGACGGTGACGATGACAATGACGGTGTTCACGACGGGAACGACGCCTTCCCCACCGATAGCGAACCAATGCTAGTTCCGGCCCAAGCGTTTACACCGAACGGTGACGGGAACAACGATAGTTGGATGATTCCTGGAATCGACAATTACCCGGACAACAGGGTGAGCGTCTACAACCGCTGGGGACATCTGGTATTCGAGGCGAACGGATACGCCAACGATTGGCAAGGGTTCTATAAACAGAACCGCGAGAAACTTCCACAAGGTTCCTATTTGTACGTGATAGACCTGGGGGAGGGCGGAGCTCCGCTAAGTGGTTGGATATTCATCAACTATTAATAAATAAGGCTAATTCATATTTATACACGTTATGAGATAGCCCTAGGGAAATTGATTTTAAGGGTTGATTATATATTCCAAATCTAGGGTAGTAATTCCAGTATAAGGGCAGCCAAATCCCGAATCAATGGATTATCTCCAGTTTTAGCCAAATTTATGAAACCATTTGGAATGAATGTCTCAGTAGTTTCTCACAGGTGTTTTAGAACAAGTTTTTCCAAATAATAATCAATTGTTAAACAAAAAGCAGATTTTAGATTAGGTACATATTAGCACTGCGCATAAAAAGTTCAAATCAATAGATGGTAATTGAATTGGTGATCCTGATAAAGTGGAAGACTTATAGAAACTGGTTTCTGCATCAAATACCCCGTTGAATATATATATATATATATATAGGTAGTGATGCCTACGAAACAGGTTCTTCTAAAATTGATCTTCATCTGATTATAGGAGAGAATGGAAAAAAATATCATTTTCAAAAGATTCAAATAATTAAGAATCATGGTCGAACTCTTTTTGTTGCTCCGTGTAAATAGGACTTAAATATGTACTTCCTTGTTAGAAACGAAGATTTCGTTCTATTATACATTGTGTAGTTAAATAACTTGTCAATTTAGATAAAACACTAAATATGGAGTTTCAATCAAACTTGAACTAAAATCCAGATCAAAAAGAAATTCAATAGTGAATGAGATACGAACGGTGTTATCCCTTAATTTTTCAATGGAAGTATTTAATGATTCTATCTTGCGTATGAAAAAGTTGCTCTCGAACTTAATAAAAACATTCGAACCTTCAATTTTTCTTTATTTCAAATGTTAAATTTCTGGTTTTTTAAATAAATTTTTTTGTGAAAATTAGGTCTTCAAATTTTAAGTATGAATTATATCTTAATAGTTATTGAATCAAGATAGGACTCTAAAGTTCTGCTTTTGAGTACGTTAAATAATAGGTGCGTAATTCGGTGCGTATTTAATCAATACACTTCTTAAGTTTGATTCTCTTTAAATTGAAAGTATAATCAGAAAGAACAAAGAGAGGATTAAGGTTACTATACACGGCTTAATGAGATTACTTAAGCAAGGAAACAAAAATAATGGGTTAAAAAGAAATCCTAAGAATGGCACCATCTTCAGAAATATCAGAAAACCGAATACTTGAAATATATATTGAAGCTAAAAGACGAATGGATTTATGGCTATCTCATTCAATATTTAATGAAATGACCGTTATAGGTATCAAAATTAGGTTCGATATGGCATTGGGATTATATGGTGGTTATCCTTTTGAAAAACCAGAATGGATGAAAGATAAAGCATTCGATGATTTTGTTACAGAATCCGAATTCGACACATCGGAATATCAAGAAGTTATCAATCAACTTTTTGAACAAGCCGAAGAAAAAACTAAATTCAACAATGGCTCTAATTCTTATCGTTGATGAATGTTGGGGCGAAACAAAAGCCGAGACTATTGTCAAAGTTCAATTAAACAATAGTTGTTTTGATAATTTTTTATTCCTAAATTGAACCAATATTATTAATAATGGTTCGTTATGGCGGTAATCAGAAAATCTATCACATTTACAGAACAGCAGGAGGCCTATGTAAAAAGTCTGATCGAGCAGGGTTTTTATACTAACGATAGTGAATACGTTAGAGATATTATTCGGAAAGACCAAGAGCGAAGAAAACGCATTGTGGATTTAAACGAGGCGTTAATAGATGGAATGGAGAGCGGACCAACGGATGCTACCATAGACAGTATTTGGGAGGAAGCGATAAACGAGCACAATGCCGAGAACTAGTTATGTAATTAGTGCCAAGGCAAAGGACGATATCAAGTCCATTGCCAAATACACTATTAAAGAATTCGGTGAGGGCCAATCTTTGAAATATGCACAGGGCTTAAAGGAGGTATTGACGGAACTTGCCAAAAATCCAGAATTGGGTAGAAGATATGTGGCCGTAAAAAATCAAATGCTACTGCGGTATAGATACAAATCACACGTAATCTTCTACTATTTAAATCAAAAAGGCATATTCATTGTCCGAGTCCTGGGCGGCATGATGGACTTCCCAAAACACCTTAAGTAAAAGTATAAATAAAGGATGAATTAAATTAAAATCGTTTTGGAATTTTACAAAACAAAATTTTTGAACAGATATTTCTTTCCATTTATATAAATCAAAATAGTATCTTTATTTAATCAGAAAGTAAGTCTTATTACTCTAAGTTCATTTAAAAGTGCGTCAACAAATCGGTCAACAGTCAATTTTTTAATCATATAACTTATTGATATATAATATTTTAAGTGTTTGGGTTGTAATCCTGCCACCCCTACAAATGAAATTAAAGTATTGATTATCAGGACTTTAATTTTTAAAAAACTACTCAAATCATACCGAAATACACTCTCAGCGAGACCTAATCGGTTACCTGTTTTACTCTTTGGTTTGCCCAACCCCCGTATTTAGTGAATTTTTTGTTCCAAGTTCTCGGTGAGATCGGATTCGAACCTGATTAACTTTATATATTAGAAAGTGTATAGAACAACCAATAATTCTTGTAGAGAAGAATTGTAAAGATTTTAAGCGATCCAGTTTTAAAAAAAGATTGGATTTTAAATCAAGGTATTCCTCAAAATCCCTATACCCTTAATTTCCAATTCTACAAAATCCCCGGGCTCTATTGGTTTGTGAACAGAAAAATTATTTTCAATACGACTGCCCCAACCTAGAGTGCCGCTACCTAATATATCACCAGGCATAAGGTTTACATTATTTTCTGAAGCACGTGCTATCATTTGTGGGAACGTCTAATGAACTGTCTTAATAATTACCATCACAAATAGTTTTTCCATTTATGAGGGCATGCATCTTTAAATCGAATCTTCCATCCGTGGTTAGGGGCATGGTTAGTTGACTTGGATGTGTATCTCTGGAAATACTACATTTAGGTTGCTCAAATTCATCCTTGGTCACTATGCAAGGGCCAAAAGCGTCGACAAAGTCCTTACCTTTATGTCGGCCAAGGGGTACGGTCATTTCTTGTCTTTGAATGGCCCTAGCGGTCCAATCGTTAAAATGGTGTAATCAAAAATATGATTATCGGCATTTTCTTTGCTGATATCCTTGCCTTTCTTTCCGATGGCAATGGCCATCTCCAATTCAATGTTAAATTTTGTTTCCTTTAACGGCATTTTAATTTCATCTTTTGGACGATAGATAGCCTGATGTTCCTCCAGTAACAAGGACCGTTTTGTTTTCCATACTTCCAAGATTTAATTCCATTTTGCCATATATAAACTAAATGCCTAAGGATTCTACTTACGATGTAAGTTCAGAACTTCCGTCTTTTTAGTAAATGATAATAACTAAAAATTAAAACAATAATGAAATCTATTCTAATTGCAACAGGAATTTTATTGAGCCTTTCCTTAGGAATACAGACACACGCATCAGGTTTATTTAAAACGGACGATGCTACGGGAGAAATACTTCTTAAAAAAGATTCTACAATAGTGAACAAAAAAAGTATTGCCCTAAGTACAGGAATCCAGATGGAATATAGAGAGGCTGGTAATTCGGACGGGAGGACCATTGTACTTATACATGGCTATACAGACACCTCTCGCTCTTTTGAAAATGTAAAGGATGTATCTTAACGAACATTTGGAAAACCACAGGCAACTATTTAAATAATTTTGTCGTCTATATTCATAGATACACTTTTTAATGAAAAAAATCCGACTAATTATAATTACAATTCTACTGACTTTTGGAAACACCTTTGCCCAAACATATAACACTGGATTTAAATTTTTCCAATTAAAAGACAGTACAAGAATCTACAAACCAAATACGGAATTGACAGACAAATTACATTATAAACCTGTCGATTTAGATATTTGGTATCCATCAAACGAAAAAATGGGGAAAGCATTAAAGTTCGGAGATTTGTTCAACTTATTTGAACAAAGAGCGATCAAATATCAGGATAATGTAGATTATTCTGGAATAACCAATGAATTGGCACAATTTTACGTGGCTGAATTGGGTGTTGGAACTGATGGTCAAAAATTATTGAACATTCAAACAGACAGTTTTTCTGACCTTGAACCTTCCGCTACGAAAAATCCAATCATTATTTATATGGCAGGTTTAAACGGAATGGGATTTGAAAACTATAAAATCCTTGAAAAACTTGCACAAAACGGATTTTTGGTTGTTTCCATTTGGTCGTTCGGTCGCTACCCTGGAGATATGACCAATCAAAAAGAAGATATGCTTGAACAAGTTTATGACGCTGAATTTGCAATTCGTTATCTAGAACAAAACAACTCATTTAATGCTGACTTCAACTCTATAGGTATTATTGGATGCAGTTGGGGAGGAATGAGTTCAGCGGTTTTTTTGGATAGAAACCCAAATACAAAAGCCTTTGTATCATTGGACGGAACAGAAACCCATTATTTTGGAGACGAAGATGAAAACGACCGATTTATTCAAGAAATCTACGATTCAAAACTCTTAAATCCAAAAACTCAAAATGTAAAGTATCTTTATTTGGAAAGCGGCGATAAACTTGACGAATTTCAACCGTCAAAAGATTATAATTACTATCGGGAACTGAATTTCGAAAAATACTATTTGCGTTTTACAAACAGTACCCACGCTGATTTCACTTGTATTCCATCGATACTTGAAGCTTCAGAAAAATCTGTTAAAATCTATAGTGACATTGATGAATTGACCATTGCCTTTTTACAAAAAGTATTAGAAAATAAAGATGTTTTTAAACCAGTTTGGGAAAACATAAGCGCATTAAACTATGCAACCAAGGAGCTATATGATATTTCAAGTAAACCCAATACTTCGTCTGAAATAATGGGTGATGTTCTCGATAATCAAACTAATGTGCCTCTACCTTACGTAAACATAGGGATTTTGAACAGAGAGTTTGGTACGGTTACAGATACTAATGGCAAATTCACTCTCAATTTAAAAAAGGAATTTGCAAACGATACGATCAGAATTTCATCCATTGGTTACAAACCTGTTGAATTTTTGGTAAAAAATATGACCCAAAAAAGACAGGCTATATCAATAAAATTAGAGGAACAGATAAGTGAATTGGGCGAAGTTGTCATTACTGCAAAAGCATACAAGAAAAAAACACTCGGAAACAAAACCGAATCTAAATTTATAAGTACAGGATTTAGCTATGACCAACTTGGTGCTGAAATGGGTGTCAAAATAAACATTCGAAAAAATCCAACATTTGTAGATGCCTTTAACTTCAATATTTCTTACAATAGATTAAGTACAAAATCCAGCTTTAGGGTTAATTTTTACAGCATTGAAAATAACAAGCCGAAAGAAAATATCCTGACCGAAAATATTCTCGTTTCAATTGAGCCAAAACAAGTCGGAAAAGTAACGGTTGATTTAAAACCTTACGATATTGTATTAACAAATGATGTAATCGTTGCCCTTGAATGGATAGAAACTGACGGACAAAACAATAAAGGTGAGGCTATATTTTTCTCTCTTGGAATTTTAAATAGCGGAACGCTTTACAAAAAATCAAGTCAAGCCAAATTTAAAAAGCACAGTAGTATGGGAGTTGGCTTTAATATTGACGTGAGATATTAAAAAAACGTGGTACAACAATGCTAAAAATAATAGCGGTTTAATCGCAAAAACCAAAGTAATTAAATATAAAGAAAGGTCTGTGTTTAAACGAAAAATTAGTGTCTAAAAATCCACTACGAGCCATATGTGTGCCGAGAGTAACGACCGGTTAAAAGTCGTTACGCAACTGTTTACAAGATGGTGGAACCGACCCACCGGTGCTGTCCTAAAGGGGAGAGCATCAAACCACCATAAGGTGCTTTGGTAAAGAGCCAAGGTATTGAGCGTTATGGAAAAGTCCGCGCCACGAGCGTGGTCAGGTATGGATAATGGAGATGAATGCGAATGAACCTCTGTTGAAGTGTCCAGAAAGTGCTTCTGTCAAAAGTGTTTGAAGTATGACAAACATTACAAGTTCGGCGGTCACCTGTTCATTGGCTTGGCGGCAGGCGTCATTTAGGAGGCATGACCATTGATCGGGCTTGCTCACGGAACTCGGGAACCTGTGCCAAGATGCAAAGTGAAATGTACAATAGCGCGAACTAGAGGCGGAATAGCGATGCTTGGTATAGGGGCGGAGTAACCCGTAGTAGTGAAGAAGCTCCTGTAATTTGGGTGGAGCAAAGGGGGTTAGCTAGTTTAAAATACGATTTGCCAACTTGAAAGATGATGAGCTTATATTTGTAGATTAAATTAGAAGAGCCGTATGATGGGAGACTATCACGTACGGTTCTGTGAGAGGGGAAGGGTGAAACTCCCTTTTCCTACTCGACACAATCACTTTATGTGCAAGGCTTAAAAAAAATGCCAACGCTCGAAAGGCATATTTGTTTTTTTTCAAAAGCGCACCGCCAACCGCTTAAAAAAACAAAAGAGCCTTTTCCCAACGCTAAAAATAGAATCTGTTTAAATCAATCTCAATTCCTATTACAATAAAAAGCTCGTGTCCTAGATCTTGGGTATAATCTGCCAGGCGGTATTGAGTGCCAATTTCCAAACCTGTATTTGAACAAACAGTAAATCCGTAAGCAGCAGAAATTCGTTGTTCCAACTCAGGTTTTTGAATGTTTGCAAGTTCAAAAAGTGTCTCGGTTTCAGTTTTTAAATACGTTGTAGTGTTTAATGGAAATGCCAATCCAAACTCATATCGTAATCTGTATTTTGTAGTCGATGCATACAAACGTTGTTCAGTACGAAGACGGTGTGTAATTGCAAAACTTGACTTAACATTTTTCCACTCAAATTGTTGCATAATCCGTAGTTCATTTTCTTCGCTTCCATCAAATGTATTTTCAAAACGGTATTGAATACCCAAACCTATGGCTTTGGTTTCTGCTAATTTAAATTCAGAAAAGTGGGAAACATCTAGTTGTTTCGCCTCATAACCCAAATAGGAATCTTCATAAAAGATATTTCGGTTTTCTATTCCGAAACTATGTGAATATTTTGGGGAAACATCATAGTTTATTTGAATTTCGGGTTCAAAAAAGGAAGTGAAATTCTCTTGGGCTTTACTTTGCAATACTCCCAAAACGGATACCAATAAAATTAAAAGTACTCTCACTATAAAAAAATTAAAAAACGAGAGCCGAACTATTTTCGACCCTCGCTAAACAATTGATAAAATCAACTAGTTGTATTACGAGCGTTCGTTAATAAGGGTACCGTCCTCGGCAATTACTAACGATCTATCTTTCTCAAACCATTTTTCAAGTTCTACCTCGTATGTTTTTTGTCCATTTTCTTCCGTCATTTCCACTTCATCAATTTTGTATTTCGGGTACTTGATCTGTGCAGTCTTCTTTACTGCTGCTGGCAATTCGTTTTCTGTAATTTCCATTTCGGTCTTTATGGTATTTCCATCTTTTGAATACCAAATTTCATTATCCATTTGTCCCATATCAAATTCAACTTTGTAATTTTCGCCTTCCATTTCCCACTCCACGTCAGTAGCATTAGGATATGCTTTTTGAAAAGTTGTGTTCAAATTTGTAGGTACTTGGCTTGTCATTAAATCTTGAGCACTTACTGTCGCGGATGCAAACAGAGCTAATGCGGCTATTGCTAAATTTCTCATAACTATACTATTTGTTTTTAATTTGATGTAAAGAAAAGGTAGTAATCTGTAAGAAATTGGGAATGCTAATTTCAGCAAGCATAAAATGATCTTAAAAGAATATGTTGAACATTGCCCTAACTTTGATATCCGAAAAAACGGATATCAATTACCAAATGTTTTTAGGATCACTGTATATTATTGTTGAAAATTTCTAAAAAAATGAAAATACTCATTATTGAAGATGAACCTCATATGCTGGACAATATGCGAGAGAGTTTGGAGCGGGAGCATTATAATGTGGAAGCGGTTTCAGATTTTAAATCGGCCAGTAATAAAATAAATGTGTATGCTTATGACAGCATCTTACTTGACATTGGTTTGCCAGACGGTAATGGGCTTGAGTTATTGAAACAGCTTAAAAAAACTGGTAAGGATGACGGTGTAATCATTGTTTCGGCAAAAGATTCTCTTGATGACCGTTTAGCGGGATTAGATCTAGGCGCAGATGATTATTTGCCAAAACCATTTCATATGGCTGAGCTTCACGCACGAGTTAAAGCGGTGTTACGGCGTCGCAATTTTGATGGTAACACTACAATTGAAATAGGTAATCTAACCATCAACCCAGAAAGTAGAACTGTAAAAATTGAAACTGAAGACACAGTCCTCAACAGAAAAGAGTATGATATTTTAATCTATTTAATAACCAACAAAAACCGTCTCGTAACAAAAACAGCACTTGCCGAGCACGTATGGGGCGATCATATTGACCAAGCAGATAGTTTTGACTTTATTTATTCGCAAATTAAAAACTTGCGTAAAAAATTAAAAAAGGCGACGATAAGGGTGGAAGCGGTCTACGGCGTGGGTTATAAATTGGAAATAGACTAATGCGGTTACTTAATCATACATCAAAATATTTAGCACTATTGCTTTTACCGCTCATGACTATTTGGGCGATATTATTTTATTTCGCGATGCTAGAGGAAATTTATGATAGTCTGGATGATGGACTTGAAAATCAGAAAATATTGATGGTACAGCGTGCTGGCAATGACCCTACAATACTTGCACAGAATGACCCAGAGTTTAAAGAACACGTTTATAATTTCACGCCCATTTCTAAAAAAGGATATCAGAATTTTAAGGAAAGCTATCGTGACACTTCAATGTATATGCTCAATGAGAAAAGTTACGAGCCCGTGCGTATCTATGAGAGTGCTGTGAAGTATGGCGATGGCCATTATAAATTAAAAATCATCACTTCTATGGTAGAAGAAGATGATTTGGTAGAGGATATGATTTTGTATTTATCAGGTCTATATATACTACTTGTCGCCAGTATTTTGTTCTTAAATAACTTGTTATTGCGTAGAATATGGAAACCTTTTTATAATCTCATTACACAATTGAGAGATTTTCGAATTGAGAATAACACAGCAGTGGAAATTCCAAAATCTAATATAGAAGAATTTAATTTGCTCAATAGCACAGTAGATAAGCTCATTAAAAAATCAACTGAAAGCTATGTTGCCCAAAAGCAATTTATTGAAAATGCTTCGCACGAACTGCAAACACCACTCGCCATAAGCATCAATAAGTTAGAACTGTTTTTGGAAAACAATGATTTAGATGAAAACCAGCTTAAAGACCTTTCAACGGTTATGGACAGTTTGAGCAAATTAACACGATTGAACAAATCGCTGTTATTGTTATCTAAAATTGAAAACAAACAATTTGAAGAAGAAGCGAAAGTCGATTTTACAGAACTTACCAAACATATCTTGGAGGATTTTAAAGATATGGCCGTCCATAAAAAGATGCGCTTTAAAATAGTATCAAATGAAGTTTTAAAACACTTCATAAATGAAGACCTTGCCATTATTTTGTTGACTAACCTTATTAAAAATGCCTTAGTGCACGGCAAGCAGAACGAGGATATTCAAATAAAAATCGGTTCTGATAGTTGGCAAATTAGAAATTTTGGAATACTGAAAGAGCTAGACCAAAAAACCATGTTTGCACGTTTCAAAAATTCGGCAAATCAGAAAAATTCAACTGGATTAGGTCTTGCCATTGCCAAAGCTATTTCCGAGAAGTATAAATTAGAATTGATTTATAGCTTTGAAGGAGTGCATACTTTTAAACTAAAGTTTCCCAAAAGAAGTTAAACTTTCATAAAAAATTTTACAGAAGTTCTTATTCCAAATTGTTTTCAGATTTAGATGCGAAGTTTGTTTTCTAAAATAAATACTATGGAAATACATAAAAAAATAAAGGCTCTGTCTTCTGGAATCGTAGCGCTTTTGGTCGTTGCAATTATAGTTGCATTTACAGTTCAAAAAGTACAACCAAAACATACCCCTTCAACACACTATGCTATCAATAAAACGTGGGAGCTTCCAAAAGTTCTGAACGAAATTAGCGGTATTGCCTGGTTGAAAGACGGAACTATTGCCTGCGTACAAGATGAAGACGGTATCATTTTTATTTACGACCTGCAACAAAATAAAATTGTTGAAGAAATTGAATTTGCAGGTTCAGGCGATTATGAAGGTATTACAGTTCATAATGATGATGCATATGTATTAAGAAGCGATGGCACTATCTATCAAGTGTTAAATTTCAGAACTAAAAATAGGAAGGTTCAAACTTTTAAAACCGAATTTTCAGAAGAGAATAATATGGAATCCCTCACCTTAAATCCCAAAACACAAAGCTTAATTATTGCTCCAAAGGATAGGGATATGCAAGACGATTTTAAAGGCTTGTATCAAATACTAATAGATTCTAAAAAGATGAGCGCTTCGCCAAGTGTAAAAATAAATATGAATGATGGTGCTTTTAAAAACTATAAACATAAAAAGGTGTACAAAACCTTTAGTCCATCAGACGTTGCCATCCACCCTAAAACCGGAGAGTATTATGTATTGGAAGGGAAAAACCCTAAACTAGTCATACTGAATGCAGATGGTACTATCAAAACTGTACACGAGCTTCACAAAGATACGTTTGCACAACCTGAAGGCATCACCTTTAGCCCCGACGGGACCTTGTATATTTCAAATGAAGCTGGTGATGATGTTGCTAATATTTTAAAAGTAAGTTTTCAATAGTGACAGTAGAGAATCAGCAAAAAACCTCTAAGAGTAAATTGCCGCTTTACCTAAGCATCGCTCTGGTAGGCGGCATTGTTGCTTGTTATTTTTTCATTCCATCCGTACAACAGTTTATAGATACGGCTTGGGATGTTTTAACAAGTGATGATGAGCAGCGAATTAAAGCGTGGGTTTCAGGGTTTGGATGGTTTGGTCCTATCGTTTTAATTCTGGCAATGGTTGTGCAGATGTTTTTAATAGTCATACCCACTATTGCATTAATGGTCGTGTCTATTTTAGCATATGGACCTTTATGGGGGAGTATAATAATTCTCATAGCCGTTTTTGCTGCCTCATCTGTAGGATATTTTATTGGTAGATATTTGGGTAAAACCTTAATCTTAAAATTGTTGGGCAAGAAAACCGAAAACAAGATTGAAGATTTTATAGAGGATTATGGATTTTGGGCAGTTATCGTCACACGGCTCAATCCATTTTTATCAAACGATGCTATTAGTTTTGTAGGCGGAGTGTTAAAAATGACTTATTGGAAGTTTATAGGTGCCACAATGGTAGGCATTTTACCACTCACGATATTTATCGCAATTGTAGGGAAAAGTACGGACCAATTAAAAACTGGACTATTGTGGGGGTCATTATTCAGTTTGTTAGCCTTTGTTTGCTATATTTTATGGAAAAAGTATAGAAAGTAATTGATATGAATATGTGAATAATAATTTCCGCAAATTACCACAAGCACTTTTGCAATTCGAACCAGCCTACGCTAAACCCAAATTCACAAAAGAGCTTGCTACATCGTGTTGTTATTTTAAATTTGAATATCCAAATAGAACAACAGAACGAATGAGCCCAGCACATAACGACGTATGAAAACAACAGGGAAATTGTAGGAAAACCGAATGGTTTGGGCGTGTTTTCGAGGACGCCAATTTTTTAAATTTGGCTTATTTACAATAAAAAATAATAAGAAAAATTAGAAAATTCGGCTCGTGCTTAACCGAAAATTAATGCATATTAACCCGTAACTGAAGGTTATACGAGACCGTCAGACTTTCTCAAAACTTAAAGATAGCTTTACCTTCTAGGGTTTGATATTCTTTATCTTTAAGTATGGAGTATCAACAAAAACAATCCCGGACCCAACCTTCCCTTTATACCACTTGTCTGGACGATATGATCGCCGAGGAAAATTCGGTACGCACCGTTGACCGTTTTGTGGACGGTCTGGATCTACAGGCCATAGGTTTTAGGTCCATGGCACCGCAAGGACGTCCGCCCTATGACCCTTCCGATCTATTGAAGCTTTACATCTATGGATATTTGAACAGGATACGTTCCTCCAGAAGTCTGGAACTGAGTGTTCCCGTGACATCGAGCTGATGTGGTTGCTCGGTAACCTATGGCCTGACCATAATACCATTGCACGTTTCAGGAAGGACAACCCCAAAGCGATAAAGCGGGTGTTCCGCCATACGGTGTCCATTGCCAAGAACCACGAGCTGATCGGCGCGACCCTTATTGCCGGGGATTCCACCAAACTCAGGGCATAGAACAGCAAAAAGAACAACTTCAACCTAAAGAAGGTCGCACGCCACCTTGAGTACATCGATAAAAAACTCGGGGAACAACAACAAGAACTGGCCAAGGCGGACGGGGACGCAAAGGAGGAAATCCGTAAGCTAACAAAAAACAGGGAACGGCAACTGGAAAGATATGTACGCATCCGAAACGAACTGCTTGACGATACCTCCACGGAAAACCCACAGGTCTCCACCAGTGACCTGGACAGCCGGCACCAGATCGTAAGGGGCACCATTACGGAAGTCTGTTATACGGCACAGACAACGGTGGATGCCGACCATAAGCTCTTGATCGATTACAAGATCTCTGACCAAAACGACAAAAAGGCCATGGAGGGGTATGCTCAGAAGGGCAAAGGCCATTTTGGGGACCAACTCCTTTACCGCACTATATGACAAGGGCTACCATACCGGGAGCGAGTTCAAGGTAGCGAACGACATTGGGGTCGATACCCTGGTGGCCGTACCCGGTATCGGCCGTGCAAGCCAAGCACCGGATCCGGCATATAACACCGCATTCATCGAACGCAATGCCCGCAGGGTAACGGAGAAGCCCGGTATTTACAGAAAACGACAGGCCTTGGTCGAACACCCATTCGGTACCATAAAAAGGCAATGGGCCTTTGACCGCATCATTACCAAAAAGGGATTGCCGGCAGCCAGTGCCGACTTTGGTTCGACCGTATTGGCATACAATCTTAAAAGATTGATGAAATTGGGATGGGAAGCAGGAAGAAATATAAAACAGCCAATGGGTGACCTAAAAACGCTCTTCATGTACATCGAAAGGCTAAAAATGGATCATTGGCCACTATCTCCATATCCATGAAATTACGATCTTTCTACAGGTCAATATCCCTTATATCCCAAATTGTGTAAATTTATTCAAAATCAAAGGTGGTTTTGAGACGGACTGCCGTTGTAAAACATTTGACCAAATCAAGAAACTATGAGAAAAATTTTAAGTTTAGTGATTTTAATTAGCTTTTTTTCGTGTAAAAATTCAGAAAAAGAAAATAACCTGAACCAAAAAGAAACTGAATTAAATCAAAAAGAAAATCAACTCGAATCAAAAACAAAAAAGATTGAAGTAAAAGAACAAATACTAAAACTTAATACTGAAGTCCAGAACAACATTATTCATTGTGATAATAAAAAATTTACCATTAAAATTGACAATCTGAAAAATGGAGATATAAGATACATTTCTTGGAATAAGCCAAAAACAATTTCTGACGAACCGAATCTAATATTATATGACGGAAAAGTTGAACGACAAGGAACTGGTGGTGGTTATCACTACGTTTTCAAAAGTGGAGAATGGAGTTATATTATAGAAAATAACTTGATGGGAGAAACTGCCGAATCAATGGGGATATTTCTAAAGCTACTTAACAATGGAAAACAACAACTGTATTCCAAAATGACTGATTTAACTACCGAAAAAGATTTCGACTTAAAATCTTACTCAAGAAAGAATTTAATCGGAAATTGGTGGACACCACACTATGCAGTGAGAAAAATACGCTTTAACGAAAATGGAACATTCCTTTTTGAAAATGGAGACGGAAAAAATTTCAAAGGAAAATTTGAATTTAATGATAAATCTGTAATTCTAAATTTCGACAATGGACTTGATAAAGTAATGACAATTGGTGGCGGATATGATAATACAAGTCTAAAATTAGCAGGTGATGGAGAAAATTTTGTTAAGGAACGGAAAGAATAAAAACGGTTTACAACAACAGTAACCGTTGCAAAAGTCTTTGATCCTGACAATATCAATCAAGATAAGCCTCTTGAAGGAGCTTTTTTCTTACCGGATCAGTATTGATAGGTTGATTTCGATGTTTTGGCAAAGCTGAGAACAGGTTTCTGAAAACACTTTTCACAAAGACCTTAAAAGCAAGTTGCCCTGCTCCATTTTTTTAACGTTTCTGCTCAAATTTCAGGTACTTTTTCAGGTGTACGCGATGGCCGAGGGGTGCATCACCTTGTTCAATCTTGATGGTAGATCCATTCGCCCTTCAAGCTCTTGAAAAAAGATTCCGCCACGGCATTGTCCCAATAATTCCCTTTTCTGATCATAGATTGTACCACCAAACCATTATGTCCTTTAAGGATATCGGTAAAATCATAACTGGCATATTTTGAGCCCCTGTCGGAGTGGAAAACAAGGGTGTCGGTGATATTGTTCGACCTTATCGCCATCTTCCAAGCGGGGGATTATTGTTTCGGCCGTCCCTAGGATACGGCTCATTGACAATCCGACGACTTTACGTTGAAACAGTTCTTTATGATAACGGTCTGGTACATCCATCCCTCACAGGTTTTTATATAGGTGATATCAGAAACCCCAGATCTGATTTTGTCCATTCACTGTAAAGTCTTGGTTTAATATATTGGGAGCTATAGGGTAATCGTGCTTGCTGTCCGTTGTTGTTTTGAAATTTCGCTTTGTTTTGGTAAACAGCCCATTGGCACCCCTTATCCTGGCTACCCTGGGCCTTGAGACATGATATTCTCTTTTTATGAGCTCTGCCCTTATCTTGGAAGCACCGTAATTCCCAAAGCTTTCCTTGAAAATATCCCTTATGGCCAAGCTCAGGGCCTCGTTCTCCGACCATCTCTTGGATGGCCCCCTGTTCAAGCAATCATAGTACCCACTTTTACTTACCTTGAACATTTTGCACATCTTCCCAACAGGAAATCTTAACCTGTGGTGTTTTATAAACCTGTATTTTTCCTGTCGCCTTAGGAGAGGACGGAGCGTTAGGAAAAGGTATTGCATACCTTTTTAGCGAGGGGCCAGCTGCTGCAGGGGCAATGTATTTTTTAGGAGATCCCGATCGATCTCCATTTCCCTGAGCCTTTTTTCTATTTCGGTATTTCCCGTTACTCATCGGTAAGTTTGGGATTACCCTTGCCAGGGAAGCTGTTGGGGCCATACTTCCTAGATTCCCTGCGCCAACGGTCAAGTACCGATGGGTTCAAGCCAAGTTCCCTGCACACTTATGCGGCATTGCCCTTGGCATAACTTAATTCTACGGCTTTTTGCTTGAACTCCGCCGTGTATTCTCTTTTTGGTTTTAACATGTTTCTAAATTAATTCATACAGCAAACATGCTCTTTTCTTTGAGTCCAGTCAAATGTTGTAAGTCCAGACATAATCGGGGAGAGAACACTGGCCGATGCCATACTCGACTGTTTGGTGCGTACAGCACACAGAATCGACATAAATGGTGAATCAATGAGAAGAAAATTGAAAAATAAAAACTAAGTTTAACCCACGGACAGGTCAAATCCAAGCAGCTGATTTACACTGCTCACTTTCATCCGGCGCGGGTGGCTCAGTTTACCCAGCTCATCCATATATGTCAGCATAAATATCTGAAAGACAATGAATAGTTTAGATATTAACATCCCTACAAAAAGGGGAAGCCTACATTTACAGAAAGAAAAAAGGAGACTTTAAAAGTCTCCTTTTTAATTAACTTAAGCTAATCATACTCTAATTATTCCCATCCAAAAACTTGTTCTAAACTCGGGTTTAGCTGTACTTCGGATGCTGGTATAGGTCTGTAGTAAGCCTTTGGCTCAGTAAATGTACCTCGCTCAGGTGTTGCTATTATATGACCACTTGTACCATTTGTCAAATACACATTGGCACTGGTATTGCCCACTTCGGCCACCTTGTAATATATAAGCTCCGCTCCCAGTGAGTTGGTCTCTTTTGGGTCGGGTACGGCATCTACTAAATCAAGAAGAACAATGTCATCTACACCGTCTCCTGTAAGGTCGTACCTGCCTAAACCAGAAAAATACATGCCAACAGGTTCTTTTTCCATCAGTTTTCCGGCGGCCCAACGGTTAAGATCATCCAAACGACGGCCTTCAAAAGCCATTTCCACACGGCGTTCCCTGCGAATTTCCAATAAAACAGCATTAGACACCTGGGGGTATTTTGCTGCTTGGGTTGGGTCTACCGCTACATCCATGGTCAAATCTGGCATGCCTACACGTTGGCGCAATAGGTTGATTGAGACATCAAGATCGGCTTGGGTAAGCTCTCCCAATTCAGCTTTGGCCTCGGCAAAGTTGAGCAATACTTCGACATAGCGCAACACGGGCACATCAATTGAAGTCTGTACTCCATTGGAAGGATCGTTGACAAAGCCCTTGATTTGGTGGTAGCCCGTAAAGTTCTTCTTTAACTCTTGTACATAAAGTGTATTACCTGGGCTATATGTAGAGGTATAGTACAATTCCCATCCCGGGAAGGCATAGGTCTGTGATAAACGAGGGTCTCTGTTTTGAAACTCCTCAACAAAAGTCATCGTATCGGTATTGGGCTGTGAACTATAATAGGTGCCGTCGATCATAAGATAATCTTCAATGAGGTCGCGTGCCGGACTCATTTCATAGCCTCCAAAAACTGTTTGGGTATCGCCAGCATTTTTTATATCGGTCTCACTAATATTGGCCAAAATCACTTCGGAATTACCAGCTAAATCTACATTTTCAAATAGATTATGATAGTCTGGGTGGAGCGAAAATCCGCCATTGTCAATAATTTCTTTTGCCACATCATGAGCCAATTGCAAATAGGTGTTTGCAGAAGATTCTAGCCCCAACTCACTATGGTACTTTCTAAAAGTACCCTCATACAATGCATTACGGCTTAAATAGGTACCGACTACCCACTTATTGACGGCTCCATCAACTTTGCTTGTATATACATTATCAAAAGCAAATTGATAATCTTCAAAAATATGTTGTACAACAGTCTCACGTGAATCGCTCGCTTTGTACAAATCTTCGCTTGTGGTTCCCAAAACATGATCATGCCAAGGTACATTGGAATATCGCTTAACTTTTTCCATATAAAATTGCGCCCTAAAAAAACGTGCAATTCCAATATAATGGTTTCGTATTTCATCGGTTACATCTGCGTTATCGGCATGCTCTAAAAAGAAATTGATGTTCCGTAAAGGATCCCAATCCCAACCTCCACTAAGGGTAGTTGAACTCGCATCAGTGGTCATAACCAGTTTAATCTCCCTAACACCGGTTGTTGCCGTATTATCGGTGCCCTCATCGTCATAGTAGATGCTGGTTCCTGGGAAATTGTACATGCTGTTCACATACAATGACAAATCTTCTTCTGTATTAAAGAAGCTTTCAGATCCTATCTCAGTTTCTGGTAATTTTTCCAAAAAATCATCATTACATGCTACCAGTGTAATCATGACCATGGCCAGCCACATGCTCTTAAAATAAGTTTTAGTGTACTTCATTTTTAAACTTGTTTTTTAGTTAAAAACTAACATTGATGCCAAAGGCATATTTTCGTTGGTAAGGGTATTGGTATCCACTTGTTTCGGTCCGCCCTGGGCTTTTACCTGGGTTAATACGATTGTCAATATCCGAAATAGACTCAGGATCAAAAAAGTCTGCAATTGCTGACCATTCAAAAAGGTTGTCCCCACTGAAATAAAGCCTAATTGAGGAAACACCCATTTTTTTGGTATATGTAGACGGAATGGTATATCCGAAAGTAATATTCTTGAGTCTCAAATAAGCTGCATTCAACATATAGGCAGTTTGAGGAATTGCCAAGCCCTTAGCTTGATCGATTCGTTCACCAAGGTTACGATCAGCTAACCACGATTGAGCAACTGGATATCTAGCATTAGTATTGGCATTGGCTAAACCTGCATCAATATAGGCCTGAGAGTGTTGTGCCATCAAATCGGCAGGATCGTCAGCCGCCCTATAATAATCGTTCAAGTGGGGATAGCCCCCTGCGTATGGCTGTTGGTAAAAACCCCAGTAGAGATAGTCTTTAGGGTAGAAATCCCTCTTTCCTACACCTTGTAAAAAGATGCCTAAATCAAAATTGTTCCAGTCCATATTCAAATTTAAACCAAACCGATAGCGAGGCATGATATTACCAATTACACTGGCATCTTTAGGGTCATCGGCATTCGTGCCTACCTCAATAGCCTGATTACCATCTTGATCTACATATTTAGGCCATCCCTCTACAATTTCCAAAGCACCCCATGGAATGAGGGATGTTTCATCCAAGGCATCAATTTCACCCTTTGACTTAAAAAGACCATCAGAGGTTAATCCCCATATCTCCCCTAATTCCATACCTTCTCGATATTGGGTAAGGCTGTTGCTCGGGTTATCGAACCTAGTGATGTACGAACGGCTATCACTTAAAATGAAGCGGGCATTAAGACCAAAAGGCTTGTCAACTCCAAATTGGTTTTGGTACGTCAAGGAGAATTCCCAACCCTCGGTTTTTAAATCGGCAGCATTTTCCAAAGGTTCACTGGCGCCGAGTGCTCCGGGCAAATCTCTGCCCAAAGTCAACATGTCTTTGGTGTCCCGCCTATATATATCAAAAGTGGCATTGACCTTGTTATTGAAAAGACCAAGGTCTACCCCAAAGTTTTTGGTGGTTACAGTCTCCCAGCTGTAGTTGTCCGACACTAAATCGGGGGAACTGATTTTTTGTGGTAAATTTCCGCCAACAATATAATCTCCAGTTTCTGCAGACATTGTGGGAATGTACCCAAAAGGTTTAACATCTTGGTTTCCTAAAGTACCATAGGAAGCTCTAAACTTTAAAAGACTGATCGTGGGATTCAATGCTTTCATAAAGTTTTCTCGTGAAACGTTCCAAGCACCCGATACAGAGGGGAAAAAACCAAAACGTTTATCTTTAGGAAAACGGGACGAACCATCGTAACGCCCATTTAACTCCAAAATATAGCGGTCCTTTAGAATATAATTGACACGATAAAACGCACCACGAACCGCCCAACTGTAATTATAGGTACTGTCATCATCCAATAAGATATCACCTGTAGCTAAATTAAGCGCTGGCAAGGAAGAAGAAATAACCCCGCTTCTATTTAAATAGATATATTCATTGTGATATTCTTCTTGGTTGTACCCTGCCAGAAGGGTCAAATGATGGTCTTCGCCAAAAGATTTGGTAAATGTTGTAAAGAGGTTAAGTACATTATATTTTTCCTCTCCAAGACCTTTCCATACCTTATTTTCACCTTCTTCCCTAATATCGTCAGGTGCAAATCCAATTCTGTATTTGGCGTAGTTGGCATCATAATTTTGGTTTTCTTGTTCGTAGGTGAACTCGGCATTAATTTTTAAAATATCCTTTAACAACCACGCCTGAGAATTGAAATTAGTACGAAAAGTACTTGTATTGTTTTCTTGGGAACCTCCATCGGTCAATCGAGCAGCCATTCTACCTACACCTGAATTAGCCCAACTACCATCGGGGTTTTCAGCATATTCATAGGTGTTGAAATTATAGAGCGTACTAATATCAAAGTAAGATGGGTTTTTTCGATTTCCAAGAATGTATGAAGTGTTGTTGCCCAAACTAAGCCAATCCGTTAATTGTGCGTTCAATTTAGAGCGGATACCCTTACGTGTATAAAAATCATCGGCCAAGATTAGGGAGCCGTTGTTCTTATTGGTAGAACCTGATAAAAAGTAGTTCAATTTTTCCGTTCCTCCACTAACACTTATGTTGTGGTTTTGTGAGTACGTAGTACTCGACAGAAAATATTCTGACCAATCTCGATTACCCATATATTCCCACATACCAGTAGAGCTATTTTGGCGAGCCCCAACAGTTCCGTTCGGGTTATCACTACGCTCTTTGGCCCACTGCCAAAAATCATCTGAAAAATATTGGTTGTGCCAAGGCGTATTCACTGAATACGTATATTGAAGACGGGAATAGATGTAAGGGTCACTAATCTTATCCGGCAATACTGTCGGAGTACCAACGGTCAGGTAAGAGTTATATGTAATCTTTGTTTTGCCTTCAGAACCATTCTTTGTAGTCACTAAAACTACCCCAAAAGCAGCTCTAGCTCCATAAATAGCAGCAGAAGCAGCATCTTTTAACACGGATATGTTTTCGATATCTTCAGGAGCTATTTGGTTAAGATAGGAAACATCGGAAGGAATATTATCAATAAGAACCAATGGCTCACCACCATTGATAGAAGTGAAACCCCTGATATTGATTTTTGGATTGGCGCCTGGCGCACCACTAGAAAAATCAATATTTAGACCAGGTGATACACCTTGTAATCCTTGAGTCACATTGCTAATTGGTCTTGTAGATAATTGTTTTACAGATACGGAGTTTACTGCGCCAGAAAGGTTTACCTTTTTTTGTGTTCCAAAACCTACAACGACTACTTCCTCAAGACCTTGTACATCTTCTTCCAATACAATATTTAAGGTATTCGATGTAGCTACCGTTACCATCTTGGTCAAAAATCCTATATAGGAAAACGCCAGATTTTGCCCTTCCTCCACCGTTATGGAATAATTGCCATCAAAATCTGTTGTAGTACCGGTCGTGGTTCCTTCGATCATCACCGTTACACCTGCTAATGGGACATTAGATGTGTCATTGACGATGCCTGTTACCTTCTTTTGAGCAAAGCTATAGGAGACCGTGGTCAAAAACAGCACTAAAAGTAAATTGTGTTTCATTCTCAAAGTTTTAATTTAAAGGTTGGTTTAATTTTCTGTTATCCAAGTGTTCAATGTAGTATTACGGGTTTCCAATACCAGTTTACAAAAGCCATGAGGTATTTTTCTCAGAGGGATCGTAGTTTTCCCTTTTTCTAAGGAAACGGTCTGTATTAGTTTGTAGATATCTTTTCCTCCTGTATTATAATTGTTGGTACTGGCTACATAGATTTTTCCTTCTCCTTTTAAAAGGTCTTTCCATGTCAGAACAAGATTCCTTTTTTCCTTTGCTGCTCTAAATTGTATTACATCTACAGGTTTTATAAGAGAGACACCGTCCCATTCTCTTTTAGTTTCTACTGGAACTTTAATATCTAAAAAATCAATCATTGTAGGTAATATATCTACAATGGCAGGAGTTTCCTTCTTAAAGTAGGTGTTCGTATTTTTTTGATTTGTCGCAATCCAAGTGCTTCTTTCACGATCACTTTGGTCCCCGTGGCCCCTGCCATCTTTAGGGCTTCTGCCATGATCCGTGGTAATAACTAAAAGCCATTCTTCATCATAAGCTTGTTCCCTTTTTTTGATGGCATTCCAAATTTTTCCGACAAGTCCATCTTCAAAATGTACGGCAGCATTGAATCTTTCACTGTCTCCGAAACCATGTCCCATATCATCTGAAAATTCTAAATAGACCCAAGAAACATCAGGAGCTTTTTCAAGAATAGTTTTAGCTGCATAGTCAGCAACCGTATAATCAATGAGTTTCATGAAATTACGTTCATTATCATGCGGATAGTTAATGGTGTCATGTTCAAGACCATCAAAAAAGTAATCTACTTTTATGTTTTCAGTTTCTTCAAGTCCATCACCCACCAGTTTAGTTCTATTGTCCAACCAAGAAGAGAACACCCCGATTTTCCCCTCCGCATTATGAGCCTTAAATAGTTTAAATATGGTAGGGTAACTGTAATTTGGGGCTTTAATACCGTTACCATAAACATTATGCTTGTTGGCCCAAGTCCCCGTAAGTAAACTATTATAACCTACAGCCGATATTGTGGGGGTTTCTGAATAGGTATCTTTTATACCGCCCACATAAGCATTGGAATAACTGCCCATCTTACCTATACTGTCAAGATATGGAGTGTTTGCCGTTTTGAGTTGGTCGGCTGAAATACCATCTACAATAATAAATACCACCTTCTTATTAATGGTGTCCAATGGAATATTGCATGCCGCTCTTGCTATTGCTAAAACAAAAAGGAGAAAAGAAAGAATAATATATTTTGATCTCATAAGATGATAATAAAAGACACACAAAGAAAAATAAACTGAACGACTGTTCAATTAACAAATATTTAATTGATTGTTACGCAATTGTAAAATAAGTTGAATGACTGTTCAATAAATATATTAAAAAAAAATAGAGTATTATTGTCTATTAAATTTTAATCTATAGTTGATGGGTAGAAAGAGCTTAGCCCCCATAAGAAGATTGGAAATCATTGAAGCTTTCTATGAAGTGGCCAAGGAAATTGGGCTAGAGAATGCCTCTATTGCCAAAGTAGCAAATGCAATGGGGATAAGTAATGGCCTGGTAATGCACTATTTCAACACTAAGGATGAATTGCTCTTTGGGCTTAAAGATTATATACTAACACAGCACCTTAATGTATTGACCAAAGGCAACAAGGAAGCTATTGAAACCCGAAAAGACCTTGAAGATTTGATTAAAAACCTTTTTTCAAGAAAATGGAACCAGTATTTTGATGATGGTGTTTTTTATAGCTGTTATGCCTTAATATATAGGAGCAAAGAATTTAACACTAGCTTTAAACAATACCTCTTAAAGCTTCATGATGTTTTAAAGGAAGAACTGCGACAAGCATATGACAATGGGGTTATACAGAATACCAATATAAATGAGCTAACCGAAGTTATTTTCGCCCTGATAGATGGTTCTTATTACTACATGGGTATGTTTGATCTAAGTGATTCAACCCATCAAAAGCAACAAGAATTATACATTTCCCATTGTTTAAGTCTTTTCAAATATCCTTAAAACATGAATACTTTTTTTGAGACTTTGGGTTGGATAGGATCTTTTTGTTTTATTTTTTCCTACTACATGCTCATACAGAAAAAATGGAAATCAACTCAACCCATCTATCACTGGTATAACATTGTAGGCAGCATTTTATTTGTGGTCAATGGGACACATTATTCGGCCTGGGCCATCATCTTTATCAATTTCGCATGGGGATGTATTGCCTGTTATGGACTATATATGAGTTATATGAAATAGCTTCTACCATTTTTTAGGCTAGGCATAAAATAGTGGAACTTTTAATGTATAATTTTACTTTGAATTATGTCTAAACTTAAAAGGAATTTGAAATCGTGATGTCTAATTAAAAAATAGCAGCATACCTCTTAACAAAATGTCCACTTTTTTGTTGCAGGTTCATTCTATCGCTTAAGGATATAGGTGAACTCATAACTGGCATATGGTGAACCCCTAACGGAATGGAAAATATGCCGTCCGTTTTATTGTTGGACCTTACCGCCATCTTCCAAGCTGGAATTATGGTTTCTGCTGTCCCCAAGTTCTTGAAAGTAGACCACCCGACGACCTGTCTGTGGAACAGATCCATTACCACTTTAAGGTACATTCATCTCTCACACACTTGCCCTGATAAAAGGTCGTGTCGGATACATAGACCTGATTTTCGTATGTACCATAGTTTGCCGAGTAAGTAACAATCGGAAAGTTAATCGTTGAGAACTGTAATTAAGATGGTGAAACCGACCCACCAACGTATTTTTATGCATAAAGAGAATGGAATTAGTACTGCGCTCAAAACCTATCTACATGACTATTTAGTAGTTGTCTTGTTAGAGCATACCGGTTATAAATGCATTAGAAGCCTTAATGCTCAAATTAAGAAAATGGTCTCTGAGAATTAAAAGACTTTTTCTTTTTCTGAAAACGAAAAGATTAAAATCCAGAATTTTTACTTATTGTTTTCCAGTTTTTCTTTGTGTTTCCTTAATTTTCGATTGCTCAGTCTAAATTTAACCTTCAATTCCTGATGCTTGGGTTTGGGGTCTTTACTATTTTGAATAAGTTGAAGGTAGAATTTGCTCCCGGCCTTTTCAAAACCTGTTTTTTCAGGTAGGGCCAACCCATCATTACTTTTGAGGTTTTTCCAAGGTAAAGAAATCCAAATATTTGCAAATGCATTTATTTTTAACCGCCCTTCTATAAAAAAATGTAGGGCCGAAGATTGTATTTCTGTTCGTGGGATAAGAATCTTACCATCTACAACTTGGAAGGTCTGTACAATAGGTTGAAATTTCAGTTGTTCAAAGCGCTCCGCCTTCATAAGTGGCACGTTATCCATTATGGGTTGAAACCCATAGATGGCCAAATCAATAAAATCGAGAGAAAGGGAACCGTTAAGAGAGTCCATGTCTAACTTACCTTGGTTATCAAGCCAGCCTGTAGCTTTTAATTTAAAATTAAATGTTCCTTCAATTTTATCAGTATTTTTTAAGGCATCATTATCTAAATAGTTTAGGCCAGAAATCAACTTTTTAAGCTCAATGTGGGCGACTTTCATTTCAATATCAACAGGCATCCTTTCTTTGGAAGCTAAACCAAATTTAAGGTCGAGATCTGCCGTACCGCCAAAAAAATCAAGTGCGGTCTCTGAAATATGGAATCTGTCACTTCGATCAAAATATAGTACAGACAAGAAATTTTCTATTTCAAGATTTTCATGTCTTAAGCTATCCAGCTCTATATTTAGCGTGGGATTAAAAGATGTATTGATGCCATTGAGGGCTTTTTTTAATCCGTTAAGGTTGATATCGTTTTTTGTGGTGTCTTCTGCCGACTTAAGTGTTGAAGACAGAAAAGACTTTATGTCTTTGGTGTCAAGGTAACTCGATTTAATATCAAAATTTGAACGTTGATTATTAATGTCATTGGTGTTATTGACAAAACTTGAAAAGTGATCGATGGTCCCCGAAAAGTCCACCGAACTTCTTCCGGGCAGATTCAGCAGAAGTTTCTTCAATGTAGCCATATCGTTTTCTATTGCTACATTCAAACTATCAATAGGTATGCTTAGTTTAGCCGCTTCATTATAAACTACCGATGGACCAAGTTTTAATTGGCCTTTCGTATTGGTATTGATCAATTTTAAGTTTTCCGACTGTCCATAATATAGGCCAGTAAATTCAAATGCACCCGAATTAAACTCAAAATTCGTGGTCTTGAGATAATCATTCAAGTCTTTACTTTCTCCTTTGGCGCTAGCAATAAAATTGAATTCAAAAGGATTGGAGAATAATTGATCTTTATCTGGTTTTGTAGTTGTCACAGTCCCTATGAGCTTCGCTTTAGAAGACTTATACCTAATATTCAAGTAATCTAAATTGAGTGTAGAATCATTTTTAAAATAAACATGTGCCCCAATTTTTTTTGTGATCAGGTCTTTGTATTGTAAAGAGTCTATGGACAAGCTGATATCAGGATCAAAATGGCTAATATCTGTAAAAACGCTATGCAGTTGCTTGCTTGGTTTGTCATTTTTTTTGTTTTCCTCGTCGCTTAATAAAGCGACCATATCCAAAACTTTATCTCCATCTAAAAAGGGCATTGAAACCGATAAATCTATAGAGCCAGGATTGCTATCGTGTTCTAAAAGAAAACTAGGAAACTTGCTTATTTTCCCATTTAATTCAATTGGTCGCAGATCAGCAAGGTCTAAATTGAATTTTTCTAAAGTGATGTTGGAGTCTTCTACCTTAAGAGTCAAATCATCAAACTGGATATTCAAATCGGCTGGCCGGTAATAATAACGATTATCAGTGAGTATGAGATTACCTTTGGCAGTTTGCAGCAGCTGATTAAATTCATAAATATTACCATTAACACTGCCGTTAAAATCGTACTGGCCAGAGATGATCTTTAATAATTTTATGTTGAACAAGTCCTTAAAAACCTGAACGGGCCCTAAAGAGTTTACCTCTAAGTCAAGCACAATAGGATTTTTTGAGCGTCCATTAGGCAATGGAACTTTAACACTGCCCTGTAACTTTGTAGCTGCCTCATCATATTTAAAATCAAACTCGCTAATAGAAATAGTTTCTGCGTCGATGAGCGATAAACGAGCTCTAACATCCTTTAATGTGATGTCATTAAAGTGCATTGATTTTAAATCAATATTAAATTGTGGATGAAATTGAGCGTATATGGTATTCAGGGTTTCGTGCAGTGTTTTCCGATTCTCAGAGGTTGACCTTTCGTCAGGGAGAAATTCGGTTGCCATTTGCATGATTTCATTAATATTAATGGCATTCGAAACCAAATCAATTTTACTAGTTGTAGAAGATACGGGTATTTTCGATATTAAATCTGCCGGATGACTAAGCCATCCTTTAAGCATCAACGTATGCCCTTTGGGCATTACTATTTCTAGTTTCCGAAGGTTGGCAATGTCTCGATTGAGATCCAAGACAATGCTGTTTATGGGTAATTGAAGACCATTACTTTTTAAAACTACCTGGGTATTCTCTAAATTAAACCTGCCTTTTGCATGATTGGCAAGCTCGGTGAGTACTGGGATATCTCCAGAAATTTGAGCCACTAAATCAAAATTACCACCTTTAAAATCGAAATTATCAGTGTCTATTAAGCGGGTCAATGCTTCATTGCTCCCTTTTAGTTCTACTGGCGCATTAACGTAATTTAAAACTTCGGGAGTGCTCATATAATAGGCGGAATCTACAACAACGGCAATGCCATGAAGGTCTGCTTTAAATGCATCTATATATAATTTGAGGTCTTTAGCAGTCTTTTTATCTTTTTTTAGACTATCGGTTGCATAGATGTCCGTAGTCAAACGTCCATTGAACGTCGCATTCTTTAAATGGTACAGGTCTGAAATAACAACGTGATTTTCCGAAGAAGAATATACTACGTTGACGTCGGGATCATTGCCATGGCCAAATGATCCCGCTAGGTTAAGTTCAGATTTAAAAGGCTGAACGATTTCGTAATCTTTTAATTTTGCGGAAATGCTATCGGTGAGCAAGCCTTTAACCAGCTTGAAATCCGTAGACGGGTTGGTCAATCTAAAGCTGTAGGTTCTAGTTTGGCCGACGTCAAAGTTTGCTTCAAGTCGGAACGTTTGATCATCGATATGAAGCGGAAACTCCAAAATAGCAATGCTATGGTTTTTTTTATCGAATTTAAATTCTGGTCTGCCTCTTACCCTAGCACCATTAAAAAAGGCACCTTTATCCATGTTGAATCCAAGTAAGTTAACGGTAACATCTAATGAGGCATCACCGGTTATAGCACCGAGATTACCATCATATCGTCCGTTGAGTTTATGAAAATTTAAATCAAAATGCTTGCGTTCTGTGGTATCTTTTGAAATGAAATTGACATTTTCCAGAGAAAATTGAAGCCTATTTTCATTTAGCAGCTCTGAAATTTGCAAAGGATCTACTGGGTCATTGGCCTTGTCCAATTTGATTTGCCTATAATAGGCATTGGGTCTGGTTGGTATGACCTCTGAAAAGATAGTCGCATTTTTTATGTTTATCCTTTCAATTTTCACATCTCCTTGTAATAGATCTTTAGGTCTTACCGTGATTTTAACCTGCTCGATAGATATGGAAGAATGCTTGTCTGAGATAGTATCGATACTGGTTTGTTCAATGTCTGAAATGGTAAAGCCAATTTTAGGAAAACTGCTCAAAAAGCTCGTGTTGATCTCACCGATAGAAAGGGTACCATTATGGTTTTCACTATACCATTCTTGGAAAACATTGATAAGGGTGTCTCTGTTTAACCAGCCAAGCGTAAAGAGACCGACAGGCATGCATATCAAAATGGCAAGCGTTAAGAGAATTCTCTTTAACCATTTGTGTTTGATGGATTTTTTACGATCAGGATTTACGTTTTCCAATAAGGAGCAATTTTTTACGAAAAATAGTACTAAAAAAAGACTTTTAAAATTGGATACGATAACTTCAAGTGGAGGCTACATCTCCGTTAGACCAAATGGTTGAAAATTAGAATAAAAAACTTTCTATTTCAATTAGAAATTGGTGAATTAAGTTTTTAAATAAAATGGAATCTTTTGCCTTTAGAATTATTTTAATGCATATGGTTAAATAACAGAAAGTAAAGTATTTTATTCGCACCTATCCCTATAATGGAATAGATTATTATTTTTAACTATATTAGTTATTCTAATTTTATTGATATGTCTGAAATAAAAATTATTGGTCTTAGCGCACCTGCTGGTTTTTCTATAAATGAATATCTTAAAAGCCATCCTGCAAATAGTAAAATAGTTTCTGAATTTGAAAAGGAAATTTTGAAACATATAAAGGATTTCTATCCTAAAGGAATTAAGCCTAATTACTCTGATTGGTATGCCGGTATGACAGATAAAACCCATAGCAGATATAAAGCACATAAAAAATCTAGAAACATAGAAGACCTTCCTAATTATAAAAAGTTTTATTTGTATAGTATGAGTAATGCAAGAATGCTCGAATCCAGACTTTTTAAAAAATATGGAATGGGAAATAGCAATACTACTGGGGGTATTTATATACATTCTAAATATGTTTATGTTTTTCACGAGCAAAATGCAAGATTAAAAAGCCTCTTGTGATGATTCTCCTAATTCAAAATTTAATCTCATAATTCTATTTTGTATTTTTCTAATTCTTTCATATATAGGGGATTCTTCAATTATTAATTCTGAAATATCTCTTGTATAATTATGATATATCAAATTAGCGTTTCTCTCATTATTTAACATTTTTATAAGTTCGTCCTCATTCATACCCATAGGACTTTTATCTTTAAGTCCCATAAGCCACCTCCTTTACTTGTTTGCTGTCTTTAGCTTTCCAGTACTCTAATTCCTTATCCTGTTTCAAGGCGTTTTTAAGGAACTTATCGAACTCGTCACCCCTGTAATTTCGGTGGTTGAACTTCCATTCGTATTCAATCAGGTAAAGCGGTAGATACTTCTTACTTATCGCTTTAAAACTACCTCGTATCCCGTTCTTAACGTAACTCCAAAAACCCTCGATTGTATTTACATGAACAATGCCCTTACTGAAACTTTTGGAGTGGTTTATTTCTAACCTATCGATGTATTTTTCAAGTTCCTTATACGATCTAAAACCATCGGTAATCAAAATGGAGTTGTCTTTTTTAGCGTAGGTCTTTAGCATAAAAAGAAGGTTTCTTTTGGTCAATTTTTCAATGAGTTTAGTTTTGACCATGCCCTTTCTTTGAACCATACCCGCAACGGAAACTTTGTTCGTTCCACGACCTCTTTTATTGGTAATACTGGCAAGGTCTGGAATATTGTCCGTGTGCTTTCCAGTTTTACGGGCTTTTCCACCGAAATAACTTTCATCCATCTCGATCATGCCGTTAAGTTTGGTATTCTGTATCAACATACCTATCCTGACCCTCATAGCTGCGTAGTATGAGGTTTTATAGCTACCACCTATGTTACGTTGTATTTCTTTTGCGGATATACCCGATTTTGAATTAAGCATAAGGGTAATGATAGCGAACCATTTAGGTAATGGTAGCCTAGTATCCTCGAAAATGGTATCAACCAACACCGAAAATGACCGTTTACAATTCTTGCAAGAATGCCGTGTTTTCTCGGTTTTTTGGCGAGAGGTCTTTTTTGAACTGCAATAAGGGCATTTTACGATTTTGCCCCACCTTAATTTTTCCAGTAATTTCAGGCATTTCAACTGGGTATTATATTTTTTTTGTACTTCTAGTATATTCATCTCGGATTGCTTTATTTTGTTAGTGTTTCAATCAATTCCTATTCCATTATAGGGAGAGGTACGATTTTATTTTAAGTTCATTTATAAGAGAGTCAAAAAATCGGTCAAAAGTCAAGTTTTTGTTATTTAACTAATTGATATATAAATAATTGAGTGGTTGGGTTCAAACTCGGCCACCTCAATGAAAAGGGTGTCAAAAGACACCTAAATAGTACTAATCTTATGAAAACCAAGGATTTAAATTTTTCTTGGTTTCATTTGAATAGTTTTGAAATCATAATCGAAGGTGTCTTATTTTCTGACCTGCATGTAATGGTTTAAGACATCGTCAACTTATAACCTCTGCCTTTATTAAAACTGCATATCGTGATTTTTATAGAAAGGCCCATACCTTTTTCAATCACTTATACACTTATCTAATTTATCTTAAATAGTACCTGCCTTCTTCCATAAAATACGATTAAAAAGACTTTAAATTATGACATAAGTCAGATTTTAGACAAAAAAGAATTTCAACATTTGTAGCTTATTTAAGTTACATACACATGATTACATCTCAACCAATACACACTTTTCATATTCCAGTAATGGGGTTAGCCTATACCATAGACAGTCCTATTCGCGTGGCCCATTATGGAATTTCTTCTGTAATTTCCATTATCGATGATGAGCTTATGGAAAAAATGAATGCACTTTACAGCAAAAAATTGAATCTGCCCTATAACGAAATAACCAAGAAAGCAAAGGACTACCGAGCAGCACGTATAACATCCTATTTAAACCTAGTAGATACCATTGTTAAGGAAAAATTCTCAAAATTTAAGTCTGAACTAGCTGAAAGTAAATCAGCATTAGAAAACTTCATTGCCATGTTACCAAATACCTCCAATTTAAAAGAAGGGCTCGTGAACCTGATGGATGAAGGGTATATTTTAAAGGAGAATATTGAAAACTTTTTGGAAAAACATTTGAAAGCGGGCGACATTGATGTAAACATCATGACCAAGGTTGATAAAGACAATTTTAATAAAAACGAACAACTTCCGGTTGAATTTAACGACGCACATGCATCACTTCGTGGATTTGCCAATAGTAACCTTAATTCTTCCGTGGTACTCTCGGCAGGAATGAATCCAAGATTATATAGCTACTTTGAAAATTTTAAAGACTTCTTTCCTGACAAGAACAACCAATTAAAGAAAAAGATTATTCTTAAGGTCAGTGATTACCGCTCAGCAACCATACAAGGTAAATTCTTAGCAAAAAAAGGACTTTGGGTTTCAGAATATAGAATTGAATCTGGTCTAAATTGTGGGGGACATGCATTTGCAACAGATGGGTATTTACTAGGACCGATTTTAGAAGAATTTAAGAGCAAGAAAACAGAATTAATCCAAGACACCCATCAGGTTTACATAAAGGGCTTAAAGCAAAAAGGGTTGACTGTCCCTGAGTTTCCTTTAGATTTAAAACTGACAGTTCAAGGAGGTGTAGGTACCGCTGCAGAACATCAATTTTTACTGGAAAATTACCAAGTAGATTCCGTAGGCTGGGGAACCCCATTTTTATTAGTACCAGAAGCTACCTCTGTGGATGAACAAACTAGAAAACTACTAGTAAAAGCAGACGAAAAGGATTTGTATTTAAGCACTATTTCGCCTTTAGGAATTCCGTTCAATACCATTAAAGGAACTACAAATGAATACCTAAAGCAACAACGTATCGATAACAATAAAGCCGGGAGTTCATGTCCTAAAAAATATTTGGCCTTAAGCAAAGAACTGGGCCCTGAAGGAGTTTGCACTGCGTCTAAAAAATACCAAGATGTTAAATTACAGGAATTAGAAGCAAGAAAAGGTGAATTATCTAAGAATACTTACGAAAACGCTAAGTCTAAAATAAATGAAAAGGCATGTCTCTGTGTAGGTTTGGCCAACGCATCTTTATTGGAAAATAATATAAAAATAAAAGGGCAGGCACAGGGTGTTGTCATTTGTCCAGGACCTAACATTGCCTATTTCGATAAAGAAGTTTCACTGTCTGCTATGATCCAGCATATTTACGGAAATAATTCAATCCTATCCCAAAATAATCGTCCGAACATGTTCGTCAAGGAATTAAAAATGTATGTAGATTATTTAATAAAGGAAATGGAAACCATGTCGGAAGAAGTTTCCGCTAAGCAGATTAAAAAATGGGATGCTTTTAAAAGTAATTTACTGGTAGGAATAGAATATTACCAAGATTTATTTAAAATCTCAAACTCTTCGGAGAATAAGTGTATTCAAAAAGAACTTTTATTTTATAAGAAAAAACTTAATTCGGTTCAGCTGACATTGGAGAGCTGTTAGGCTGATGGTTTTAAATGATGTATATCTTTCTTACAATCTTTAGACAATCTCTGCCAAACGAAATACAATATAAGGGACTCTTTAAATACGAATTTACCTAAACCAAAAAACTGATAAGGTACGTTAGGTGATAGATGTAGAATGGAGTTGCCATCTTTAGTGCAAGACAGATGTAATACGTAATTTTAAATGTGTAAGGTGCATAGAAACTTCATGGCCCATGTAAGATGATGGTGGCCGATTTAAGTATGATTAAATGTTAGGTAGCGGAAGTGGAAAATCTAGCCGGACATTGATCTGGGTCTACTTCGTGAATGAGGCAGAAATGCACGTTACAGCTGAAAATCTCCTGCAAAGAGATTTTTAAGCGTATAGACAGTAGTTTTGTCTTTTGAAATTTACCTATTTTTATATGTGGAAGTCTACTGACCAATTTTGTAATGAACTATAAGACAATATTTACACAGAACATATTTTTTCTTATTACAGTAGGTGTATTTTCTTTTTGTTCAGTGCTTTATTCACAAGGAGATAAATTTAAGGATTGGCTTCCGGAAGAAATTGAATATTATAAGAATCTAGAAAAATTAGCCGAATATGTACAGGATAAACCTGATACTATTTTTGACATCTCAAAAGATTCCGTTATCCAGAAGTTTCTTTTTATTAACGAAGCCTCTAAAGATTCGATTTATGACAATACGGTTTACAGTATCGAATATAAAAATGGGTTGTTCAATACCTATTTTATAAAGGCGATTAGTAAACATGGTTTGCAAAACCTAGATGCTAAACCTCTTCGTTTCTATAATAAAACGGATGCTATATATCGTCCTTTTAGAAAAAGCTTACATGATATTTCCCCTTTTATTATGGTATATTACTTAAAACAAAGCCCACATAAACCTTTAGGAACTTTAGCGTTTGATCCTAAAACGAAAAAGTTGACTTCTTGGATATTATTAAATCAAGGAGACTCGGCCTGGTATTATTTATAATGGTTTGGGAATTTTCATAGTGAGTTTATAAAGGCAAGCAGATCTTCCCGTTCATCTGTACCCAGTGCTTTAAAATCTTCTTTTGCTTGTAAGGCTTCTCCACCGTGCCATAATATGGCTTCTGTAATGTTATCTGCACGACCATCATGTAGTAATTTTGTGTGGCCATTAACAGTGTTGATAAGCCCAATGCCCCATAAGGGCGGAGTTCTCCACTCCGTACCTTCGGCAAGGTAATCAGGTGCATTATCGCTTAAGCCCTCTCCCATATCGTGCAGAAGCAAATCTGTAAAAGGACGAATTACTTGATTTCTAAAGCCGTTGATATAATAGGTGTTTCCGGTTTGCATTTTTGGAATATGGCATAGATTGCACTGAATACGGTTGAAAATTTCCTTTCCATTTAAAACATTCTCATCACTATAATTTCTACGGGCAGGAACTGCAAGGGATTGGGAATATAATACAACTTTGTCAAAATTAGCATTCGTTATTTCTGGAGAACCTCCATTCGGAATCACATCGCAATCTACACCAGGAGGGCAATTTTCATTAGGGAATAGGTATGAGGTAATTCCCATATCTCCTGAGAACGCGCCTGCCACCTGCTGTTTTATTGAAGGTTGATTAGCTTTCCAACCGAAACGGCCTAATTTCTGGGAATCACTTTCTAATTCATATACGTAATTGGGTTTACCCGAGATTCCGTTATTATCCACATCGTCAACATCTGCAAACCCCAGAATTGTGCTTTCCGGAACAGCTTCCAATAATCCTAACCCTATGATCTGATTGGCTACACGCGGCGATACCAAAATCTCTGGGGCTAAAGGGCCATACTCTAAATTCACAATACTATAAATGGGTTTTTTTAAGACAACCTGCGTACCATCGGCTAAGGTCTCGTTCGAGGTTTCATAGGTAATTATGAACTGTCCTTCCGTTTTTTGTCCGAGAACTGAGGCATCTTGTAATTGATGTCCGTATGTAGCTTCCGAATAAGCAGCTCCATGTTCATCAACACCCGGTAAGCTTAATCTAAGTAACAAACCTGTTCCTATTTCCCCATCGAAAGCAGGGGGACGACCACGACCATCTTTAAAGTGACAAGAAGAACAAGAGACCGCATTAAAAAACGGGCCCAAACCGTCACGGGCAGTGGTAGAGGAAGGTGCGGAGACCCAGCTTTGCCTAAAGAAAGAATTTCCGACACCGAAATCTACTTGCTGTGCTGCCGTCAAGGCCGAACTAGAAAAGCCAAATGCTTCTGCAGAGGCGTTTATAACCGTAGAAACCCCACCAGAATTCTGCTCTCCATCCTCTGGAGCTAAAGAGATATATTCATCATCAGTACTACAACTTGTAATGATGACAGTACTTAATAAAAGTAAGCTCACTTTAATACTTCTCATGCTCATGATACATCCTAAAATAATTAAAAGTGCTGCAAAAATACAGCACTTTTATAAAGACATTATTTAAAAAAAATTAACCGTTTACCGTTACCCCTATAGAAGAAGCACCGGCCAGTAGGTTAGCACCAAGGTCCATTAAGGCGTCTACGGCAGCTTTTACTTTTTGACCTTCCGTAGATTCTTCCCCTTCGGCGATGGCATAATCAAAAGGCACATATATATCTCCTACTTTATCTTCTGCCTCTGTAATAGCACTAGCCGTACTGGTGTAAAATTCCATGTTGGCCTCTTTTACTAAATCGGCCAAAGAAGGACCTTTTATATCCCCATAGGTGCCATAATATACATTAACGACTCCCTTAAGGTTAAGAATGATATCGCGGTGTGTATTATCGCTGAAACAAGAATGTTCATCTTCCTGATCTGCGTTACTCAAAGCAACTGACATACGTTCTACGGGTAATTCGGCCAAAACTAAAGTGGTAATACCTAAATACATATTCTGCAAAGCAACATCTTCATCAAGGGCTAAAAAAGTACTTCGATAAGAACCTTGGGGAGCCCATAAATCTACTAAATAAGTAAGGTTGTCTATAATTAGATCTGCACAAATATTGAGATAGGTTCTACGTCTATCCTGATTAAGGGCAGTACCTCCATCCACAAAATCAGTATATGGGCGTTGGCCTGGTAGAAATTCGGAAGGAGCGGTCAGGTCTTGCCCCCAAAGTAAAAATTCAATGGCATGATACCCGACACTAATATTTTTCTCTCCTCCATTTTCGTTAAGACCTTCTAAAACTGCTTTGTTGAGTTCAGGATATTCTGTTGTACTGTTGATAATACCACCTTCGGTAACCGTACCGTTATCTTCTACGTAGTCGATAAAATTTTCATCTAATGGCCATGCATTTAAAAGACCTTCTGGCCCATTTTCATCATCTATAGGTCCATTAGCGAAACGAAAGGCTTCTGTTGTACCGTAACTTTCTCTAGATTCTTTCCATTCCTCTTTGGCTTCATCAAAATTTTCTTGAGTAGGATTTTCTGTAAATGTATTTATGGCGGTTTTTAATTCTATGGCATCATCAAGAGCATCTTTATAATTTTTGTAGACTATATCGGCATAATTGGTTATGACCTTTGATTTACTGGTGCTTTCGTCTGGAGTACCATCATTGCCATCGTCATCACTACACGCAACGAAGGTTAAGGTGGCAAAGGCTAAAGCATAAAGGGTCAGGTATCTTTTTTTCATATTATAGTTATTTAGACTTATTAAAAACAGCGTAAAAGTAGTTACTTTGATTTTTCACACCAAAAAAATCCACAACAAAATTTATTTAGAATAAATAAAGATAGTGTTAATAAGTTTTTTAAGTTTGCAAAAAATAAATAAATGAGAGTTTTAGTTTTTGCATTAAGTATTATTGTACTTTTCACTGGATGCTCTTCTGATAGTGGTGATGATAATTCTACTGTTGACCCTAATTACAATAAAGAAGCTATGTTGGTCAGTTGGGCTGATAATATTATCATTCCCGCTTTTACTAACTATCAACTTAAGGTAAATAGTTTGAACGAGAGTACTATCACCTTTACGCAAAATCCAGGAACGGAAACACTTTTAGATTTAAGGAACAAATGGTTAGAAGCCTATAAAGCATATCAACATGTTGGCATATTCGATATGGGTAAGGCGACGGACCTGAAGCTTTTAGAATCATCAAATACCTACCCTACAGATGCTGGAAATATTGAAGCTAATATAAGTTCTGGCGCTTATAACCTTAGTGCTCAGGCACAATTTGCAAGTCAAGGTTTTCCGGCTTTAGACTACATGTTGTATGGGGTGAAAGAAACTGACGAAGATATTTTGGCACTATATACCGATGGCGCGAAGGCCGCTGGTTACAAAGCATATCTAACAGCTCTTAGTGCCCGACTTAAACTAACGGCCGATGCTGTCTTAGAGGACTGGGCCGGGGGTTACCGAGCTACTTTTATTGGTCTCGACAATGCGATTACAGGTTCTTTGAACCAAATGGCCAATAACTTCATTAAAAATTTAGAGAAGGACATTAGAGCTCCTAAAGTGGGTATTCCTGCAGGAATCTTTAGTAATGGCACTCTTTTTCCTGATAAAGTAGAGGGTTACTATAGTAACGATATCAGTAAAGAGCTGCTTCTAGAAGCGACCAAGGCTTCGCAAAATTTCTTTAAGGGAGCAAGCTTTGGAACCAATGGTTCAGGCCCTGGATTAAATGAGTTTTTAGATGCTATGGGAGCGAAGTCCAACGGACAGAGTTTAAGCGGTATTATCAATGGTCAGTATGCAACTATCTTCTCTGAAATAAATAAATTGGATAATAGTTTTAGCCAGCAAATATCCGCTGACAATAGCCTTATGGTGGCTACTTACAATGCATTCCAGCAAAATGTAGTATATCTTAAGGTCGATATGATCAGTGCTTTAAGTCTTACCATAGATTATGTAGATGGTGATGGTGATTAAGCAACGATAGCCTTGAAATTTATCAGTATATATAAAGTGTTTTTAGGAATTCCTGAAATGCTATTAACCTCACCTAGTGAGTAAAAATGTATCAAAAGGTAACCGCATATTTTAATTCTTATACTGATGCTGCCGTTCTTTCTTTTTACAGAATGGCTTTTGGTTTAATGATGTTCTTTAGCCTTTTAAGGTTTGCTATCAACGGTTGGATCGATAAATTCTATATAACGCCGCAATTTCATTTTACTTATTACGGATTTAGTTGGGTAAAGCCCTTGGGTACTTTTACCTATTTACTTTTTGTTATTTGTGGCCTTTCCGCCTTGGGGGTTGCAGCCGGCTATAAGTATAGAGCAAGTATTATACTCTTTTTCTTGAGCTTTACGTATATAGAGCTTATGGACAAGACGTATTATTTGAATCATTACTATTTTATTTCGGTAGTAAGTTTTGTGCTCATTTTTCTTCCGGCAAATGTGTTTTTCTCTGTCGATGCCCAAAAGGATAGGAGTAGGTTCAGCAACAAGGTTCCTCGCTATACAATAGACATAATTAAGGTATTGCTTGCTATCGTATATTTTTATGCTGGTTTGGCCAAATTGAATTCTGACTGGCTTTTAAATGCCATGCCTTTGAAAATATGGTTACCGGCCAATGCCGATTTACCATTGATAGGTCCATTATTAGGGAAGGAGTGGGTGGCGTATGCTTTTAGTTGGACCGGTGCTTTGTATGATTTAGGCATCGTTTTTTTGCTGCTATGGAGGCGCACACGCATATTTGGTTTTATATTCGTTGTGGTTTTTCATGTCCTTACCCGTATTCTGTTCCCTATCGGGGTATTTCCTTTTGTGATGATCGTCTCTTCTCTTATATTTTTTGATTCTTCCTTCCATAGAAATGCGATAAATAGGATGATGAAAATTTTACCTAAAGGAAAGTGGAAAGCTAAAAAAAGGAACGGGCTTACTCCTAAAAAGCATCCACCTTTGGGTACAAATATTATAATACCTATAGTTCTTGCTTTTGTGTTGCTCTTACAATTACTTGTGCCTTTCCGTAATTTATTGTATCCCAAAGAACTTTTTTGGACAGAGGAAGGCTATCGTTTTTCTTGGCGGGTAATGCTCATGGAAAAAGCAGGATATGCTCAATTTACCATCTCTGATCCAGATGCGGGAAAATTTCAGGTAGTTGATAATGCGAAGTTTCTTACCCGATTTCAAGAGAAACAAATGTCTTTTCAGCCCGACTTTATTTTAGAATATGCACATTTTTTGCACGACTATTATACAAAAAATGATGGAATGATCGATCCGGAAGTAACGGTAGAATGCTATGTTAGCCTTAACGGAAGATTGAGTAAACTCTATATAGATCCAAATATAAACCTAGCCAAAGAACATGAATCATTTAAAACCAAAACTTGGATACTCCCTTTTGAAGATACTATCTGGGGTTTTTAGTATTGCAGTATTTTTTATGTCCGCAACTGTGTGGTCGCAACAAGATTTTAAAGGAATTATACAAAATCAAAATGGCGTGGCGATGCCAGACGTCGAGGTGTTCGATACTGAGGGACACCATACTTTTTCGGATGGTGAAGGCCGTTTTATAATTCCTGTAGAAGGCAATACGGTCAAACTCGTGCTGTATAAAGATAATTTTGTTGTACTAGAGGAGCAATACGAAGTTAGTTCAGAAGAAGTCATCATAACTTTACAAGAGATCATAGCACTTAACGAGGTGGTAATTCAGCGAAACAAAGATCGGGTTTTTACACTTAAACATCTTAGGGATATTGAAGAGACCGCCATATTTTCAGGTAAAAAAACGGAGACAGTTAGTGTAAATAAATTAGTAGCCAACAAGTCTATAAATACGGCAAGGCAAATTTATGCGAAGGTCGCCGGTATCACTTTTAACGAGAACGCAGATGGGGGTTTGCAGCTAAACATTGGCGGGCGTGGCCTAAACCCTAATCGTACCAGCAATTTCAATACCCGCCAAAATGGCTACGACATTAGTGCAGATGTATTGGGCTACCCAGAAAGTTATTATACGCCTCCAACAGAAGCTTTAAAAGATATACAAGTCGTTAGGGGTGCAGCTTCTTTACAATACGGTACTCAATTCGGAGGTCTAGTAAATTTTAACCTGCATGATCCGGCAACAAGACCACTAGAAATAATTAGCAGAAACACCTTAGGTTCTTATGGCCTCTATACAAATTTCACCAGTTTAAGTGGTACTCAAAATAAGTTCGGTTACTATACTTTTTTCAATTATAAAAACGGGGAGGGGTTTAGGCCAAATGCTAGTTTCAATAGCCGAAACTTTTATATAAACCTCAATTACAAATTTACCGATAGAACGTCCTTGCATTTCGATTATACTTTGTTCGATTACTTAGCGCAGCAACCAGGGGGCCTTACAGATTTTATGTTTAATGAGGATATGTTTCAAAGCAACAGAACACGTAATTGGTTCGATGTAAATTGGAATTTATTTGCCTTGCGTTTAAAGCATAAGTTTAACGAGAAAGCTGATTTTTCACTTCAATTATTTGGTTTGGATGCCAGTAGAAGGGCTGTGGGATATCGCTCCAATAGAGTAAGTAATTCCGATACGCCAGATACTGTACGGGATTTAATTTTGGGAGATTTTGTTAACTGGGGTGCAGAAGCCAGATATCTAAAAAAGTATAGTTTGAAAGAACAAAATAATGCATTGCTTCTAGGGGTAAAATACTATCAAGCTAGAAATACGGCTATACAAGGACCGGGAAGTAGTGGTAACGGAGCTGATTTTAATTTGGCTACAGAAGAGTTTCCCAATTATGCGAATCAGAGTGATTATGTCTATCCTAATTTAAATCTTTCCTTTTTTGGAGAGAATATTTTTCGGTTGTCTTCTAAATTAAGCATAACCCCTGGGTTTCGTTTTGAAAATATACGTACAAAAGCCGATGGATACTATAGACGTATTAATACCGATAAGGCAGGGAATATAATTTTAGACGAGATAGAAGGGGAGAATGTGGTTAAAAATCGAAATTTCCTATTGTTAGGTGTTGGTGTAAGCTATAAACCTTCTATCCGCACAGAGTTTTACGGAAATATTTCGCAGAACTACCGTTCGGTAACCTTTAGTGATATCCGAACCATAGCACCGAGTCAGGTTATAGATCCCGCTATTACCGATGAAAAAGGATTCACCTCTGATATTGGAATACGCGGAAAAGTAACCGATATTTTGAGCTATGATACGAGTGTTTATGCGTTATTATACGACGATAAAATTGGGGAATATACAACGGCAAACCCAACCGGGGCCGCTGGAGCAGTTCGGTATAGAAGTAACATCGGTACCGCCATTACTTATGGGTGGGAGGCTTTGGTAGATTGGGATATCAGCAATAGTTTTTTTAGGCAATACACTAATTTTTCATGGAATGCCTTTGTGAACAATGCACTTACGAATAGTGAATATCTAAAAACCGATGCGCCGGGAATAGAGGGAAACAAGGTAGAATTTGTTCCTCTGATAAATGTCAAGACCGGCACCACATTGGGCTATAAGAACCTCAAAGTCAGTTTACAATTGACGTATATGTCCTCTCAATTTTCTGATAGTAATAACAGTAAAACAAGTGCCAACGATAATACTTATGGCATTTTTGGTGAGATACCCGCATACCATGTAGCGGATCTCTCTGCATCGTATGTATGGAAGAAGTTTAAATTGGAAGCGGGAATCAATAATTTCACCAATAACCATTATTTTACAAGACGGGCAACAGGATATCCTGGTCCGGGGATTTTACCTAGTGATCCAAGAACATTTTACACCACCTTACAAATAAAATTTTAAAGTTCATCTGATGAAAAAGGAACTGTCCAAGCGGCCCGGTGGAACTATTCATTTCGATTCTACCTTGGCGCTGAAACTTTCTGTACTACTAAAGGGTAGCTAGAGATATAGTTTTTGATTTGAACAGCCACTAGTTGTGAATCGTAAGGCCATGGTTCGGTTTGTTTTATTTTGAGCGCATCTTTAAGTGGAATCTATTCAACTTAAATGACCCGATCAATATAACTTTAGTATATATAGGGTAAAACCTTAGTATTTAAGAATCCAATTTTTTCATAAATAGATAAACCCTTCAAAAAAAACACTGCTCAAGAGTTTTTTAAAACTTCAAGCAGTGTTAAGTAAAACTAACTCAAACAACTAAAACTATTATTTCTAATAACCCGGATTTTGGTAGGCCGCTTTCTCGGCATCTGTTGCTTCCATTGAATCTAACTGACCTTGCGGAATTGGACGTAAATAATGGAAAGGTTCAATAGTTCGTGAAACTGTAACCAGTGTATGGTCACCATAATTTGTTCCTGCAATTCGATAACTACCAGCTATTTCGCCCCATTTTTGAGTGCGTACCAAGTCATACCAACGATAGCCTTCACCAAAATACTCACGGGAACGTTCCGCTAAAATAAAGTCGACATCAATAGTAGTCGGAGTTTCGTTAACTAGAGCATCGCTATTGTCTTCTATTCGTTCCTCTTGCTCTCCATTGTCAAAACGCCATTTTCCGGCACGTGCACGAATTACATTCATTAAGTCTCTTGCACTTTTACTACTTTGGGTAGCAGCTCCTTTTACCGCCGCCTCCGCAGCGATAAAGTAAAATTCGGAGAATTTCGCAATTGGGAAAGGACGTGTTAGACCTGCATTCGGTGAACCAAGACCACCGTTATTATCGGTACGATAGGTGCCTAATTTCCACAAACCGGGATATACAACCCTACTGATAGCTCCAGGTTCGATAACAAAGTCTGATCTCCCCGCTAAGACACCGGCACCAACATTGCTAGCTCCTGCATCACTAGGATATACGACAGCTGGGTTATTCTCATCCAAGAAACTCAAGATAGCGTCGCCTGGTTCAACCGGTAAGTCGTTGGCATTTAAATAACTGGGGGTATCGTCTCCAGCTTTGTCCCAATTACCTCTGTACGTAGTTACAAAAGTGCCATCGTAACGTGAGTCCAAATCTTTTTCCTCGAATGTTTCTTCAAATACATTGACTGGGGGCGCCATTCTTGTCCATGGTCGCCCATAACTTTGGGCTGCTTCACGTTGAACTGTACTTGCTCCAGAACTTCTGATAGTGGTGTAGTTCCAAGTTGCCATCCAAACAGAAGCATTGTCTTCTGCACCTGATATTCCGAAACCTAAATCAGCTCCATTATAAATGGCACTTTCTTCGGTATGATCTGCATATAAAAGCATTTCAGTGTGACGATCATTTGGAGCCCAATGCACATCATAGAAATATTCTAATAGGGTATAAGGTCCAGGATTATCGATTGCCGTTGCTGCAATATTATAAGCTTCTTGAAAGTACCATGAAGCGCTATGGCCATCGGGGTCAGTCCTAGGTGCTTCTGGATAAGTCGGTATGTTATTTGGATTTTCTAGCCACCAAGCATACGTTAAATATGCTTTTGATAAATACAAACGGGCCACATTTTTAGTTACGGTTCCTGTTAAACGAGGAGTATCAGGTAAGTTTTCAACAGCTGTGAGTAAGTCGGGGAAAATAGCTCTCGTATATACTTCTGGTACCGTATTACGAACAGAACCTCTATTTGTCGAGGTGTTGAACTGTAACTCCCCAGCACCTAAATCTAAAGGCACTCCTCCGTAGGTTTGTACCAATAGGAAGTAATCAAAGCCACGGAAAAAACGTGCTTCGGAAACTAATGCTTCCTCAATACCGACCGCTTCGGCATTTTCTATGATACCACTAGCCGTATTTATGGCATTGAAACATGCGTTCCAAGGACCTGCCGAAGGAGCACTAGTGGATATTATGGAACCTACACCTGATAAATCCATATCCTTAAAGTTACCATCGGCACTTTGGGCCCAAGTATACTCATCAGTTCCGGTTTCTGTAGAGTTGTAAAAGTTCCAAGCGCCATAAAGAAACCTTAAATGCGTATACAAGGCGGTAATACCCCCCTCAACACCAGATTCACTTTGAAAAAAGTCTGGAGTAAAAACACTCTTTGGGTTTTCTTCAAGTAGATCTTCCGTACATGAACCTATAAATAACGTTACAGCTAGCACTGCCGTAATGGTCATTTTGATTTTTAGTTTTTTCATAATCACTTTTTTTTAAAATGTTAAATTCAATCCAAGCATAAAATTACGTGTGGTAGGTACGTTTGCTCCTATAGTCGCAATACCTTGCGAAATAAAACCGTTCGTTCCGGTCGCCGAATTTTGACGGTTTCCATTGCTATCTACCCCTGAATTAGTTTCTGGATCCATACCAGATTCTTTATGAAATGGTGAGAAAAGGACAAAAGGATTCTGTACCGTTGTATAAAGTCGCATATTTTGAATGCCTAAGTCGTTCACTAACTTCGGATTAAAGTTATACCCCAAGGTCATGGCCCTGATTTTTAAATAAGAACCGTCGAAATAGCCCATGGTTGAACCGTATTTGGGGCCATCACCAGCCTGTATACCTCCCGGTGCTGGATATTTAGCCCCCGTATTCTCAGGCGTCCAATAGTCCACGTTCACATTATTTCTTCTTCCTGTAAGTAGGTTAAGATATCCGGCCGAGGAATAAAGCGTACTTACCGCTACACCACCACTTTTAAAAACACCCACTACATTTAGATCAAAGTTTTTATAGGCCAAACGTGTGTTAAAACCACCTTGAAAATCGGGCTGTGGGTCAATTACTTGTCTGTCCTCTGCGTTAATTTGCCTAACCGGTGAGCCATCCGGGTTGAATTCCCCTGTGTAAGCCACCTTGATCATTCCTTCATTTCCACCTGGTTCCAAAGTCTGTAGGTACTGAAAATCTGCATCTGATTGATTCCAAAGACCTATTTTATTGTAGTCATAAATTACATTAATTGGGGAACCAACGAACCATAAATTACCTTCATTACGATCTTCACCACTGGCTAATGCTGTAATCTCATTTTTATTGGTGTAGAAGTTTACACCAAAATCCCAAGTAAGACCGTCTGGATTATCTAGGATGGTGGCATTTAAAGCAATTTCTACCCCTTTGTTGGAAGTTGCCCCAATGTTTCCTACAAAAGAACTCACACCAGAACTATTGGGTAATCCAACACTGTACAAGATATCACTAGTGTCCGTTGTGTAGTATTCTACAGTACCGGACAAGCGGTTATTGAACAAACCAAAATCCAGACCATAGTTATATGTTTTCGAAATCTCCCAACCTAAACTTGCATTAGGTAATTCGTCTACAAAATAACCGGTATTAAAGGTGTCACCAAAGTTGTAGTTTCTAGTGCCTAGACTACCAAGAGTGGCATAATTGTCAATTGCTTGGTTTGAAGTTTGACCATAGCCCGCTCTCAATTTAAGCAAATCAATCCAATCAATATTTTCCATAAAAGCTTCATTTCCAATATTCCATCCAATAGAAACTGCTGGGTATGTCACCCATTTGTTTCCAGGTGCCAACCTTGAAGAACCATCCGCTCTAACCGTCGCCGTAATTAAATAACGGTTGTCATATTGGTACATAGCTCTTCCCATGTAGGACAGAAGACTATTTTCTTGGTAATTACCCCCATAACCTGTAATGTCCTCAATAAGTGCAGAACCTAAATTGTAGTAAAGAAATTTCTCATTTGGAAGATTCCTAACTCTCAAATTAGTATCGTCAAATTTTGTATTTTGGCTTGAAAACAGACCAACGACATTGACCTTGTGTTTATCTGCAAAGGTTCTATCATAAGTTAACAGGTTTTCAATTACATAATCTGTAGTAAGGCTACTGCTTACTCCTGCACTATTTGGCGCTAATTCGTTCACATTGGCAACACCCTGTCCCGTAAAATCACCATCCCTGCTCACTCTTAAATTGAGACCTGCGTTTAGACGGTACTTTAAGCCTTCAATCCCCGGAATAGCAACTTCACCATAAATATTATTGTACGTACCAAAGTCTTTTTGCAGGTTCACTCTGCCTTTACCGATTGCTCCTAGTGTACTTCTTGTAGTTACCCAAAAATCATCAGAAGGCATGCTGACCACTCTTTTAAGCGTTCCATCCGGATTATAAGGATTTAAAATCGGAGTGGCGCTTAAATTACCGTAAATATCAGATCCTGCTGCATTCGTGTAACTCATATTCGTTACCGAATTAATACCAAAACGGAAAGCTCCAATTTGCTGGTCAATTTGAGCACGTAGTGAATAACGTTGAAAAGATTCTACAGGTAAAACAGAAGTTTCCTTAAAATAACCCACGCCCATACTATAGCTACCATTTTCACCCCCTCCGGTCACCCCAATATCATGACTTGTCTGTAGTCCTGAACCATAAATTAAATCTTGCCAATCTGTATTAACAGCTGGGTCTTCATCAACTCCAGAAGTATAAGTAGGAGCACCATTGTTAAAGCGTCCAGTTGCCTCCCTTAACGCAATAAATTGCTCGGAATTCATCATCGGGAACTTTGCAAAAACCTCTTTGGTGGCGTAATACGTATTATACGTAAATTTTGGCTTCTGGCCTTTTTTACCTGATTTTGTTGTAATTAAAATCACCCCATTGGCACCTCTAGACCCATAGATAGCGGTAGCGGAAGCATCTTTTAAAATATCAAGACTTTCGATATCGTTCAAGTTGATATCGTTTATTCCACCAGCAAAAGGAATACCGTTTAAAACCACTAATGGGTCATTACCCCCCGTCAGTGATCGGGTACCACGAATTCTAATTTGGGAATTGTTTTGTCCGGGTCTTGTGCCGGTAGTCGTTATGTTTACACCCGGCGCACGACCCTGTAAGGCTTCTTGAAAGCTAGCGGCTTTGACCTCTCCAAGTTCATCGCCTTTAATGGAAACAACAGAACCCGTAACAGATTCTTTGTTTTGGGTACCATAGCCGATTACGACTACTTCGCTCAATGATTGAAGATCTTCTGCAAGGGTTACATTTATTTGAGTCTGATTGCTAATCTGTATCTCCTCGGTTTTATAACCAAGATAGCTAAATACCAATATGCCACTAGAAGGAACATTAATAGTATAATTTCCGTCGAAATCTGTTGAGGTGCCTGTGTTAGTACCTTTAAGGATAACGTTTACTCCCGGAATAGGGCCCGCACCATCGGATACAGTACCCGAAACGGTCGTTTGGGCATTTATTCCTGAGCACAAGAGCATTGTTAGGAGCGTAAGTCCGAACCACTTTAAGCTCTTCTCTTGAATTAATAGAAAGTTAGTCATAAAATTTAGTTTAAAGATTGAAATTGAATTCTCATACAATAATGTTTGGTAGAATTTTAACTACGATTTCAGGTTTATGTTCATTTGATTGATTTTTTAAATATTAAGGTTTGTTACTATGTCTAGCTTAGAAATTAAAGTGTTCTATATTACCCTTAATATGTGCTATATTAACAAATGTAAATAATACATTTATTATTTGCAACCGATTGTGCCAATAATCTAAAAATAATCTTAAATAATTTTATTTTACGTAAAGGTGATATTTGAAAATAATTTGTAAAATTCTGATTTTAAGATTATAAGATGAATTTTAAAGGATAGGGTAGGTTTTTTAGCTTCTTAAATTTTTAAGAAATAGATTGTTTTTTTAATTGTTTTTTGATTAATTATACAAATATTGGCATGTGGGGTAGCGGCAATTAAAGAACTTTTAAATAACATTCTAATCGCATATTTTTAGATAAGAAATTTCGTCTTAAGCATTACGAAATGTATATAACGCTACCTGAGTAAACAGTAAGATTGGATTGTGATTGACAAAAGTAAATTACGATTTTAAAATGCCGCTGTGACCATTAATACACAGGGTTAGAATCGTATATACTCCGATAAAAAAAATAGAACTGGAAGGGGGTATGGGACTTGTTGGTCCAAAACTTAGAAGGTAAACTTGGGCTGATAATCCAACCGTATGTTGTTTAGTAGCACAGCCGATATTAGCCTTTCAAACAGATTTATCAATTATTTTCTTTTGGAAGATGCTCGTACAAGAATCTCTGTATTTAAATAGGTAATCTGTTTGACAAGTTCATTTTTCCTTTTAGATCCTTTAATGTTTTTTAAGATAACTTCGGCCGATGTTTGTCCCATTTCAAATGCTGGATGCGTTACGGTCGATAAATTAGGTTCAATAATGCTTGAAATGGGATCATTATTAAAACCTATCACGGCTAATTCTTCAGGTACTTTAATGCCTAATTTTTTCGCAGTTTGTATGGCACTCACCCCAATCGTATCTCCGGGGGCAAATATGGCATCTGGAGGATTTTTTGATTGTAGTAATTTGATACATGCTTTTTCCGCATCATCATATTTAATTGAATCCGTCCTTACAATTAGTTCATCTTCTATAGGAAGGCTATGCTCTTTAAGAGCTGCTAAATACCCTTCTTTCCGCTCACGATAAACACTGAACTCTAAACCTACTGTAATATAGGCGATGCGCTTGCAACCTTGTGAAATGAGATGGTTGGTGGCTTTATATCCTGCGGAATAGTTATCGATGATTACATGAAAAGTATCAAACTCATTCGGAACTCTATCCACAAATACCAGAGCGGTCCCATTATTGGTGAATATTTTAAAATGATCGGTATTCTTAGTTTGTAAGGCTAAAGAACAGATGACACCACTAACTCTATTATCGTATAAAGACTGTGTTAAATTTACTTCTTGTTCGTATGAATCATATGACTGCATAATCAATACGGTATATCCAGCTTTTTGTGCAGCTACTTCTATACCACTTATCAAAGAAGAAAGGAAAGGTGTAATGGAGGGTAGCAAAACCCCGATCGTTTTCATTTTATTGCCACGAAGACTTGCTGCTAAATTATTGGGTCGGTATCCCATTTCATTAGCGGTCTTCTTAATTTTTTGAATTGTTTTTTTACCTATGGTGGGGTGGTCTTTTAAACCTCTTGATATGGTTGAAGTAGCTAAATTGAGTTTTTTTGCAATATCATAAATAGTTACTTCTTTACTACTTTTCATTTTTAAATTAGTTGGTAAGGTCAAAGATAGTTTTTTTCCGCCATTGAGGCAGATGATAGCTTGCTCGGAGCGTCTGTTAATAATGGTTTAAAGTTAGAAATACTTTTAATTCATGATTCTAACTTCAAATTATTTATCTTTTTCTACTTTTGAAACAAACGGTTGCGCTAATTAAAAAAACATTTATTTAGAATTATAATATTATGCATTTGTCAAAAATAACGACTATTGTCTTTCTTTTATTGTTGATGTCTTCATGTGGTCGTAAGGAAGTTGAAAATAAAAAAACTACAGCAGAAACACTTTTTACCTTGATTTCTAATGAAGAGAACGGTATTCATTTCATTAATACGATAGAAGAAACAGCAGCATTCAATATTCTGAATTACTACGATATGTATAACGGTGGTGGTGTGGCTATAGCGGATGTAAATAATGATGGACTTCAGGACATATATTTCACCTCTAATCAACAATCCAACAAACTATATTTAAATGAAGGAAATCTCAAGTTTAAGGATGCCACGGATAAAGCTCAGGTAAACGACGCTGAGGGATGGACAACTGGAGTCACCATGATAGACATTAACAATGATGGGTGGATGGATATCTACGTCTGTAAATCGGCTTCGTTAGATAATAATCTACTTCGCAGAAATAAACTATTTATCAATCAAAAAAATGGTACGTTTCATGAGGAGGCTCAAAAATGGGGTATAGATGATGATGGTTTTTCAATACAATCGTATTTTTTTGACTATGATAAAGATGGCGATCTGGATATGTATCTAATTAATCACAGAAACGATTTTTTAAATTCGGTAAACCTTAAAGCGATTGTAAAAGATAAAACATTTTATCCGCAGACTTCGGATCATTTATACAGAAATGATGGTAATAAATTTGCAGATGTCACGCGCGAAAGTGGCATTGTAAATAAGGAATTCAGTTTGAGCGCATCCATTGGTGATTATAATAATGACGGATGGCTAGATGTTTTCGTGGCGAACGATTTTATTACTCCCGATAAACTCTACATCAACAATAAGAACGGTACGTTCTCCAATGAGATTAATACCAAATTTAAACACATAACCTACAGTAGTATGGGGTCTGACTTTGCCGATATTAACAACGATTTTTTGCCTGACCTTATGGTTTTGGATATGTCCGCTGAAGATCACAGCAGGGGCAAGCAAAATATGGCCAGTATGAATACAGAAGGGTTTTGGTGGATTGTAGAAGCTGGGTTTCATTATCCCTACATGTCGAATGTACTGAATTTAAACAACGGCAACGGCTATTTTACCGACATAGCCCAAGTATCTGGCGTTTCTAAAACTGATTGGAGCTGGGCACCGTTGATTGCTGATTTTGATGGGGATGGATATAAGGATATATTTATAACCAACGGAGTGAAACGGGAAATTGCGAATCAGGATTTCGGTAATTTTTTAGATGCACATCAAGATTCGCTTCAGGCTATGCCCATTGAAGAAATCCTAAAAGAAATGCCTTCTGATAAACTTCAGAATTATGCCTTTAAAAATAACAAAGATCTGTCTTTCCAAAAAGTTAGTGAGGCTTGGGGCTTTGATAAGGCTATAAATTCTAACGGTGTTGCTTATGGAGACTTGGACAACGATGGTGATTTAGACCTAGTGGTGAATAACCTTGAAGATGAGGCCAGCATCTATAAAAATAATGCAACGAGTAATTTTTTGAATATAAAACTCATGGGCGATAGCAAGAATACGAATGCCATTGGTTCTAAGGTTAAGGTGTATACCGACAGTTTGCAACAGTATCAAGAACTCTTTTTATCAAGAGGGTATCAATCTTCAGTATCTCCCTTATTGAACTTTGGCATTGGCGATGCAAAAAATGTAAAGCGAATTGAGGTAGTTTGGCCAGATGGACGAGTTTCATACAAAGAAGATATAAAGCCAAACCAAACTTTGATTTTTAAAGAAAATGAATCTAGCTCGGGTACTGAAACAGTTTATCAAAGACAGGAAAACTTTATCCCTATTAATCCCGAAGATTTGGGCTTATCCTACGTTCACGATGAAAATAGTTTTGATGATTTTTCAAAGCAGGTATTGTTACCTCAGAAACAATCTCAGCAAGGCCCCGCTTTTACAGTAGCCGATATAAACAATGATGGCTTAACAGATTTGTTTTTAGGAGGAGGACCCAGTCAACCGTCTCATATATATCTTCAAAATTCTGCAGGAAAATATATAGAATCGGAACAGGAAGTCTTTAACACGGATAAAGATTTTGAAGATAATGGCGCTCATTTTTTTGATGCCGATGGTGATGGTGATTTAGATTTATATGTTGCAAGTGGGGGTTATGAGCTCGATGAGAATAGCGGACTTTTACAGGATCGATTGTATTTAAACGATGGTACGGCAAATTTCATGCGATCTAATAACTTACCGAAGATGCTTACCAGTACAAAAGCTATTGCTTCTTACGATTACGACGGTGATGGAGATTTGGATTTAATTGTAGGTGGTCGTGTTGTACCTGGTAAATATCCGCTATCACCAAGATCTTATATCTTAAAAAATACCGATGGTAAATTCACCGATGTAACAAACGAAATAGCCCCCGATTTTCTAGAAATAGGTCTTGTAAACGATATTTTAATATCTGATTATGATGGCGATAACGAACAAGACTTAATGGTAGTAGGAGAGTGGATGCCCATAACTGTTTTTAGTTTAGATAAAGGAAAATTTCAAAAACTGGAAATTGCCACTCTTGCTGATACAGAGGGATGGTGGAACACTATTAGACAAATAGACTTTGATAACGATGGTGATATGGATTACTTTGTAGGGAATTTAGGTAGCAACAATAAATTTCATCCCTCAGAGGAAAAGCCCCTTCACATTTACGGAAATAATTTTGACGGTGACGGCAATTATGATATGATATTGAGTAAGGTTTACAAAGGAAAATTGGTGCCAGTTAGAGGTAAAGAATGCTCTACAACTCAAAATGCTTTTGTTAGCAAAAAAATCAAAAGCTACAAAGAGTTCGCAAATTCAACATTGACGGATATTTACGGTGAGGAAGAAATTGAAAATTCATTTCATAAAAAAGTCACAGAGTTTGAGTCGGTCTACTTAGAAAATAATGGCAATGGATCTTTCGTCGTAAAGCATTTACCGACTAGTGCCCAATTGGGCCCTACAATGTCCTTTATTTTTACGGATGTAAATCATGATGGAAATATTGATGTAATAGGATCAGGTGCCATTCATGAGTCGGAAGTAGAAACCGTAAAATATGACTCTAATGTAGGATATATTCTTGTTGGGGACTCAAAAGGAGGCATGTCACCGTACACCGATATAAGTTTTTACAATGGATTAAATGCCAAGCATATGGAGCTGATAGCCATTAATCAAGAACCATATATATTTATAGCCAATAACAATAGGCCCTTAACGGTTTTTAAAGTAGAGTAGGAGCAGAAAGATTTTGTATTATGGATTTGGGTATGTATCCCATTGGAATTTTAAAATATAACCTATGTTAATTTTATTTCTTGAATTGAGTAGACAGTAACTATTTTTTTTGATTTGATATTTATTTTTTTTTGGCCTATATTTTAAGATACCGTACTATTGTCAGCAAATCACCTTTTTAAGGTGAACTTAAATAAAGCCATTCTTTCCTAAAGTTAGTTAAGTATTTTATAGTTGTACCCGACTTTACCTCAAATAGATATCAGTCTAATTTTTTGATTAGTTTTATTTAGCCTTTGAAGTGTGCTATCAAATGTTATATTTACCGCTTTTTGTTCAATCTATTTAAAGTATACTCTACAAAAGCGTTAATGCCGAACTCCCATCTCGGAATTTTATCTGACGAATTAACCCAGTTAATTAACTTACCCAGTTTCGGTGATGCTATAGTAACTTTATCATTGAGTTTATGGCTGAAGCCCATACCTTTTTCGCCCCGATCTAAGGTTGGGGCGAACATAGTTCCGCAAAATAGAATAAATCCATCAGGATATTGGTGATTACCACTAATCACTTGCTCTACCAAATCATCAGGGGATCTGCTGATCTGTCCCATATCACTGGCATCTTGAAGCATAAACCCGTCTGTTCCTTCTATTGTCAAGGACACTTTAGCCTTTTTAACATCCTCCAAAGAAAAGGATTCATCGAACATCCGAAATAAAGGACCAACGGCGCAAGAGCCATTTTGATCTTTTGCTTCTCCTAGCAGCAGCGCACTCCTGCCTTCGTAATCCCTTAAATTGACATCATTACCAAGTGTAGCCCCTTTAATGTTCCCTTCACTATTAACCACTAATACGATTTCAGGTTCTGGATTGTTCCATTCTGAATGACTAAGGACACCAACTTCAGCGCCGAAACCGACCGAGGAAAAAGGTTGACTCTTAGTAAATACCTCGGCATCGGGACCAATGCCTACCTCTAGATATTGGGACCAAATATTTCTTTTTTTCAATTCTTTCTTTAGGATATCCGCTTGTGGAGAACCAGGTTTTACGTGGTTTAAACTCTCGCCTATTACCGAAGTAATTTCGTCCCTTAGTTCAAGTGCCAACCTTGGGTCTCCTTTAGCCTTTTCTTCAATAACCCTTTCTAGAAGACTTTTGATAAAAGTTACACCGCAAGCTTTAACAGCCTGCGTATCGTTAGGGGCTAAAAAAAAAGGTTTACGATAATCTTTTTGATAATACATAGAGTTTTCTAAGATATCGCTCAGTGCTCCAACCGCTGTTATGGCAGGATCATCAATTTTGAGTACCTCTTTAAATGATGGATTGTTAATTAGTTCGCCAGTTGATTTAAAATAATATGATAAATCATACACAGTTCCTTCATTCGCCCAAATTACATGTGGGCCTTCAACCTTGTTGTAAGCTATTTTTTCTGGAATATTGCATCTTCCGATCCATGTTCCCTCTTGATCCAAGTCGGTAATTATTTTAGAATGGTTCATACGTTTGGTTTTAGGTACTAAATATCATCACTTTTGAAGATTTCATTGATTGTTCATGAAAAATTATCTGAATTTTCAGTTCGAAATCTTTTAGTTAAAAACATTTTAAAATAGATTTTAGCTTCAAAGGGCGATGTAATACATATTTCTGAACATTTAAATTATGAGAATTGGTAATCAATATTACCCCATCAAGTTTATATGTAAAATTCTTACTCTGTTATTTGCTCCTTGTTTTTTTAATATAAACCTTCTATTTAAAACAGCCATTAAATATAAAAATGTTTGTCTTTTTGAAGGGTTGAATTCCATTTCATTCGAATATATCAATATCTCATAAAATTAATGACACGCTTGTATTAATACGTATGATTAATAGTATTCGATTATGACATTAATAACTTAATAGTGTTTATTCTGTTAAATTATTATTTTCATTGCAAAAATAATAACAAATTAATATATTGCCGAACATTAAGTGTGTAATATACAATTATTTTGATTTCAAGTAATGGTAGTTATCAGCTTAAGATAGAATTTAAAATTTGACGCATTAAACAGGAATGGTAGATTCTTTACTTTTGGAAGAAATGTTTCTGAAACATTATCAGGAGTGGTGTTTATTGTCTTTTAGTTATACTGCTAATTTGGACGATTCAAAAGATGTCGTGCAAAGTATTTTCATTAAACTTTTACAAAAAGAATTTGATACACCTATTTGGGATCTAAAGAAGTACATCAATGCTTCCATCCGAAATGAGAGCTTAAAAAAAATCAAAAGAGATCAAAGAACCTTTTCTCTTAAAAATTATTCTACCGAGGTCCCTTCCTATGAGAGCGAACTCATTCGTTCAGAAATATCAAAAACGTTGTTTAAAGAAATTGATGCCCTTCCCGAACAGAATAAGAAAGTTTTTGAACTTTGCATTCTAGAGGGCATCAAGTATGAAAATGCGGCCGAAATAATGGGGATTACTGTAAATACGGTAAAATACCATTTAAAAAAGACATTCAAAATTTTACGACTAAATTTAAGGGATGTGTATTTATGGATGTTTTAAAATGCGTTATTCATAAAATAAAACCAAAAAAATTCACATATTCACTACCCGATTTGTTATTGGTAGGATCTTATAAGTAAGAGGTGTTTATCCTCTTACCAAATAAGACGAATTTGATAGCAGAAATTATCCTTAAAAAGTTAAGCGGACAATTAAATAGAGAAGAAGAAATTCTTTTTAAAAAATGGTTGTACGACAATGATGAAAATTTTTTAACCTACGAACGGCTTGAAGAATTACATCATGCGCATAAGCTTTTGCCAGATATTGATGAGCTAGATCCCAATGAAGCATGGAAAATAATAACCAATTCATTAGAACAAAATAGGCCAAACAAGAGGAAGCCAATTTATAATAAAAGTTTACTGCGCTATGCAGCCGTTTTTATCGGTCTCGGCGGATTGTTTTTTCTGTTTAGATCTTTTAACAATGAGGTGGCAACCTCAATTGAAATAGACTCGAATGCCATAACGCTTGAGCTGGGAAACGGTGAGGTACAAATACTATCCCAAAAAGGAGCTGCCAAGATTTTAACGAATAAAGGTGATTTGTTAGGAAACAAGGGAAATGGAATTATTGATTATTCACAAAATGAAATTAGTGAGAATGATGTTGGGGCCTTGGAATATAATACGATACATATCCCTAATGGTAAAACGTTTGAAATTATTCTTTCAGATGGTACTGTCGTAAACCTTAACGCAGGCTCTTCCTTGAAATATCCTGTAAAATTTATAAAAGGAAAAAATAGACAGGTATCCTTAACTGGGGAAGCTTTTTTCGATGTTCGTAAAAATGAACATAGTCCTTTTATCGTTGCCTCTGGTACCATGGCGGTGAGGGTATTGGGTACGAAGTTCAATGTTAGTTCGTACCCAGAAGATACATATCAGAGTACGGTATTGGTCGAAGGCTCTGTAAGACTTTATGAAACGGGTGTGGATTATGATGCTAATAATTCCACATTGCTCTCGCCGGGATATAAAGCAGATTGGAATGCGAGCGATAAAAAAATGATGGTCAATAAAGTAAATACCGAATTATATACCGGTTGGATCGAAGGGAAGTTGGTTATGAAGAAAATGAATTTCTCAAACATTATTCAACGCTTACAGCGTCGTTATGATGTCAAAATCATAAATGAATACAAAGAACTTGATGAAAGAATCTTCACCGCCACATTTGAGACTGAAACCATTAGAGAAGTATTGGAAACCTTTAAAGTAGAAACTCCTTTTGAATATGAAATAAAAGGTGATGAAATACGCATATACAATAACTGAAATTTTAAAAGCAATAGGCCTATGGTACAAAAAAAATTAAAACCGCTCCCCATAAAAACAGACTCAGTTTTGTGGGAATAACAACAAAGAAATAACCAATAATCAACTTATGATATGAAAAACAACAGATCTATTGGGACTGAAATTCCCGGTACAACGAAAATTGGTTTAAAAACCAAACTATTCACCTTAGTTTTATTTACGACTTTCTTTTCCATTCAAGCGAGCTCATTTACCCAAAAGACGAAAATGACCCTTAATTTGAAAAATGTTCAAACAATCAAGGTGATGGATGAAATAGAATCGATAACCGATTTTAAATTTCTTTACGACGTTAAAAAAATAAACACCTCCAGGTTAGTGTCCATTAACGTGAAGAATACCGCATTAGATGAAATCCTTATGGTACTCTTTAATGATTCGAACATCGACTTTATTTTTAGGGGAAATCAGATTGTGTTAAAACTGAAACCACAAGTTCTTGAAAATAAAGCAAAGGAATCGAAAAATAACGCCGAAAACGTGACGGCTCTACAACAAAGTATTTCAGGAACGGTTACTGATGACAATGGTCAGCCCGTTCCAGGTGTTTCGGTAGTTGAAAAGGGAACGGCCAATGGAACCGCTACAGATTTTGACGGTGAATATTCAATAACCCTTACTCAATCTAATGCGACCTTAATTTTTAGTTCAATCGGGTTTGCGAGAAAAGAAGTAGCTGTTGGTGAATCAAGCGTTTTGAATGTGACGATGGCCGAGGACATGGAAAATTTAGATGAAGTGGTCGTAACTGGTCTAGGAATTAAAAGAGATGCCAAAAAATTAGGGTACGCAGTGACCTCGGTGGATACCGAGGAGCTTACCAAAACCAGAACGGTAAATGCTATGGAGTCTTTGCAAGGTAAGGTTGCTGGTTTAAACATTAGCCCTCCATCAGCAGGAGCTGGTGCCAGTGTTCAAATTCGTTTGCGTGGTCAATCTGCATTTGCAGGTGCAAGTAATTCACCATTATTTGTTATCAACGGTCTTCCAATAGACCAAGGTGCTAGAGGGGCCAATGGGCGTGATAATTCTAGGGATCTTGGTGATAACCTGCAGAATCTAAATCCAGACGATATTGAAAGTATGACTGTACTTAAGGGAGCTACTGCTGCTGCTATTTATGGTGCAAGGGCTGCAAACGGTGCGGTAATCATCACAACGAAAACCGGTAGCCTAAACCAAGGTATTGGGGTTGATTTCACATCAAGCGTTACGACCTCACATGCGCTGAATTTTTTGGATGAAATAAGACAAACCGAGTATGGCCAAGGAACGGGTGGCGTACGACCACAGACTCAAGGAGATGCCCAAAGTACTGGGCAGTTTAGTTTTGGTGAACGATTTGATGGAGCACCCACTGTCAACTTCGATGGAGTGTCTAGACCTTATTCAGCTAACCCATACCAACTCTATGATTTCCTTAGAACAGGAACGAATCTTACCAATACGATTGGTTTTTCTGGAGGAAATGAAAAAGGAAGCTTTAGGGCGTCATTTGCCAATACGGCCGCTAAGGGTATACAGCCCTCGAACGAGTACAATAAAAGGATTTTCAACGTTGGTATCAATTATAATGTAACGGAGAAATTGAATATGCTTGTGAACGTTAACTATACCAACGAGGAGAATATAAATCCACCACAGATTGGGACACAAGGTCCTGGTGCCGTAGGTTTTTTTAATAGATTGGCTATCTCAACTCCTGTAGAGGCCTACCAAAAAAGTGCAATTGATCCTGTTACCGGTGCAGAACTTCGTACCAATGGATTTTTAGGAACTATCAACAATCCCTATTACCAATTACAAAAAAATCAATTTTTCAATGATAATAGGAACCGTTTGTTGGGTACGGCTACTTTAAGATATCAATTTACGGATTGGCTTTACCTTCAAGGACGATATAACTATGATTATGCTACCAATTTTACGGAGTGGAACGAGCTTAATGGAGCTGGGGCTACAACAACCCTAGAAGGCGATACTGGGTTTTATAGAGGTCGTTATGATATTCAGCAGACCCAAACGCGTGACGTAAACGCCGATTTTTTATTAGGTGCAAACAAGGAATTTGGAAAGTTTTCCTTTGATGCAAGTTTTGGAGGTAATACCTGGCGTTCTCAATTTCAAAGAAATGCCCAATATTCAAGACTGTTCGTTGTTCCTGACCTATATTCGATCACTAACGGTACAACTTTTGAAACCGATGAAGCCGGTTTTCAACCCTACCAGTTTAGCACGTTCAGAATCAATTCTCTTTATGGATTGGCTGAATTTGGTTACGATAATTTATTGTACCTGAATTTTACAGGTAGACAAGATTGGTTCTCGGTACTTAATCCAGAAAACAATAGTGTATTCTATCCTTCAGTATCTGGGAGTCTCATCTTTTCTGAATTAATGAAAAATCAAAGCTGGTTGAATTATGGTAAATTAAGAGGTTCTTGGGCGGAAGTAGGAAGTGCAAATGGTGTTGGCACTTATGAAGGTGTTCTTAACTACACATTGAATCCACCATTTAATGGACAGACAACTGCCGGTGTTGCAGGCAACTTAGCTCCAAACCCCCTTTTACAACCATTTACGGTAACGGAGAAAGAAATTGGTTTGGAAATGCGGATGTTTAACAGTCGCCTTCGCCTGGATGTAGCGGCATTTGATAAAGTTACCACCGACCAGATACTGGAGGTAACTTTATCCAACGCATCGGGTTATGATAATTCAAAGCAAAACTTAGGATCCCTGAGAAATAGCGGATTGGAAACTTTGGTAGAAGTGGTGCCCATACAAACCGATGATTTTAGGTGGTCAAGTACTTGGAACAACGCATATCTTTCTACGGAAGTATTGGATGTAGGTGATACTGACAGTGGTACGCTTTTATTGATTTTCTTCAATGGAACCGGAAACGAATTTCTTGGGGAGCTAAGATATACGGAAGGATTGCCAATGAACCAACTATATACCAGAACCTACAGGAGAAATGACAGTGGTCAGATTTTAGTGAACGATGACGGTAGATTATTGGCTACAAACGGTGATACGCCTGGAGCTGAAAACACAAATGGATTTTTACCTGTTGGTTCTTCCATACCAAAACACGTTGGGGGTTGGAACAATAATTTTTCCTATAAAAACTTGAATTTCAGTTTCTTGATCGATTATAGGTTTGGTGGCACTATGTTATCATCCACGCATTTAAACATGACAAGGCAAGGACATTCTCTATTTTCCCTAGAAGGTCGTAGAGAGGGAGAGAACGGTGTAATCGTGCCCAATAGTGTATATGAGAGCAATGGACAGCCAAATACTACGGCGGTAAGCAATTTGCAATCATTTTATGCCGACTACCGAAACCTTCAAATTGGAGATCCTTTTACCTTTAAATCTGATTTTATAAAGTTGAGAAGTATATCATTATCCTATGACCTTACCGATATTGTTAGCAATATGGCGGATTTAAAGTTTATTAAAGGATTGACTTTAGCTGCTTCTTGTAGAAATGTAGCTATTCTGTATAAGGACATTCCAGGGCTGGATCCAGAAGCTATTCAGTCCTCTGGTGATTTTAGGGCCGGTTATGAAAATTCCGCGCTGCCTACCACCCGTAATTTTAATTTTAGTCTTAATGTTAAATTCTAGAACCATGAAAACGATACAATATATATTACCCATAGTTTTAGTCTGCCTTCTTTTTCAAGGGTGCGACGAAGAATTTGTGGAAGTGAACACCAATCCTTATGCTGTTACAGAAGTAGATCCGGCACTTTTATTTGCCGGGGCTCAGAGAAGTCATTTAGGAACTTGGGCAGCGGAACATACCATTGTACAACATTTTGTAATTCCTTACAATGCGGGAGCTACCCTAGGTTTTAATTTTAATGAGGATATTGATGGGGTAAACAATCCCAAATGGAATGATTCATACCCTTCTGTAATACGAAACTTAGTACAAGCTACGGATTTGCTTCGTGAAGATACCAATCGTGTCAACCTATTAAGTATGATTCGTATTTGGAAAGCCCAAGTTTTCATGGGGGTCGTAGATACTTATGGTGATGTGCCATATTCAGAGGCTGGAAAGGCGGTCAGTGATGTTGTTTACTTTCCCTCGTACGATGATGATGAAGCCATTTATGATGATTTACACAATGAGCTAACAAGTGCGGTTGCATCTCTCAATGCAAGTGGTGATTTCGTTTCAGACGATCTTTTTTATGGAAGCAATGGGAGTCAAGCTACAACCTCTGCTTCGGCACAAGTTGAAAAATGGAGAAAACTTGGTAACTCTTTACTGTTGAGACTGGGTATGCGCTATTCAAAAGTTAATCCATCCAGGGCAGAATCCATTGTTTCGGAAGCGGTCTCCGGAGGAGTTATGACATCAAATGCAGATAATGCATATGTCAAATATGATGGTAACGTTTATACATGGGGAGACAATAATCAGCTTCGTGATTTTTCATTCTTCAATTATGCTGCTGAGCCTTTAGTGGACCAGTTAAAGTCTACTAATGATCCAAGAGGTAAGTATATGATTGCAATGTTTGAAAAACCAGGGGAAGTGGCCAACGAAACAAATCCAAATACAGATTTGGATGATCAGTTTGGTGTTCCAATTGGCGTTGAGAATATAGATTTAGCGAACACATCCCTTGGGTACAGGGGGGCAAAAGGAACTGGTCTTGACTACAGTCAGATTAACATTTTCGCAGCGGCATCCCCGGCGGCACCAGCATTTTATGTTACCTATGGACAAACCTCTTTATTATTGGCTGAAGCCGCTTTTAGGGGTTGGATATCTGGTAATCCTGAGACTTTATATGAGAACGGAGTAAGGGCAAACATGGATATCTACACGTTGTATCCTAATACTTCACCGATACCCACGGCCGAGGTAGAGGCTTATTTGGCCGAACCTGAAGTCGCCTATGATTCTGCAAATGCTTTGGAACTCATAAATACTCAATATTGGTTGACCAATTTCCGTAATGGAACCGAAGCATTCGCAAATGTTAGAAGAAGTGGATTTCCTGATTTGGAACGTAATGATTTTAACGATAATCTACTAGCAAATGGGGGTGATGGTTTTGTCCACAGAATGACGTACCCTGATAGGGAGGGTTCAGCAAATTCTGATAGTTATACCGCTGCCGTTAGTGCCATAGGTGGAGATAATCTGGTGTCTAGGGTTTTTTGGGATAATTAATGGTTTCATGAATTTTTGTAAATATATAATATAAGGCTTAAACAGAAATTGTTCCAGCAAAAATTAGTAACGCTTAAAACACTTTAAAGGACCTATAAATTATCATTGAATCAAAAATAGTGAATTAGTTGTTTGAGTTAGTGTGGGTTTGGTCGGAGAACTCCCGATAACGGAGTTCCCAACCTTACTTATAAAAATATGAAATGTAAAAAATGGTAATGCACAAAATGAAAAGAAGGTTTATAGAAAGAAGGTTTCGGTCAGGTAATTCCTTGTTTTTTTTAATATTATGTATAGTGTTTTTTTTCAATTGTTCCACAGCTCAAAATACAGCAAATGAAATCATTACGATTGAGAATACAGTTACTAAACTATATTCTGCTATGGTGGCAAAAAACAAATACATACTTGAAGATTTAACTGATGAGCAATTAACATATGGACATTCCAGCGGTATTATTGAAAACAAATCTCAATATGTAGACGGGGTACTTAATGGTGTTTTTCAGTTTTCTTCCATCACCCCAAAGGAGCAGACCGTTTCGGTAACAGGTAATGTAGGGGTGGTTCGACATGTCTTCGAGGCCCAAGGAACCAACAAGGGTAAATCGGCCGATGTAAGGATTGGTTGTCTATTGATATTTAAGAAGACAGGCCGATGGAAACTTTTGGCAAGGCAGGCATATAAATTATAACACATATAACCTTGGGAAAAATTAATATTTATTCAATTTCGATAGGATTGGCAGTGGCACTTTTTACTGTTGTCATAGGAATGATAATAACAGGGAACATTGACAAGGCAGGTCCCTTTATCTTAGGCCTCTTTGCCCTACTGGCCTTTGGCTTCAATGGCTATGAAAAAATGAAGGGTTTGATTTTTACTACTATGATCTTTGCGGGTGTAGCGGCAGCGCTCTATTATCCTTCATATTTCACCAATATTGGGGATTTTAAATTCACGGTTCTAATTATTCCCCTGATACAGATTATTATGTTCGGAATGGGCACCACCATGAGTATAAAAGATTTTGCCGCGGTATTTCAATCACCAAAAGGGGTTATGATCGGAGTTTCGGCACAATTAATAGTAATGCCCATTATGGGATATGTGTTGGCCCAGATCAGTAATTTCCCCCCTGAAATTGCGGCGGGCATTGTACTGATCGGATGTTCTCCTAGCGGAGTAGCATCCAACGTTATGGCTTTTTTGGCAAATGCAAACGTAGCACTTTCCATAACAATTACGTCCATAGCCACATTATTGGCGCCGTTTCTTACACCGCTAATGATGAAGTTATTTGCGGGTGAATTCATTGAAATCGATGTTTTCGCTATGATGTGGAGCATTGTAAAAATGATTATCATCCCTATTGAGGCGGGTCTACTTTTTAACAAAATATTCGGTACTAGTATCAAATGGCTAGGAAGGGCTATGCCTTTAATTTCTATGTTAGCGATAGGCCTTATCATTACTATCATTACCGCAGCAGGTAGGGATAGTCTTTTAGAAATAGGGGGTATTCTTATGTTCTTGGTGCTGATACATAATATTTTCGGATACCTATTGGGATATTGGTATGCCAAATTATTTAAGATGTCGGAAGAAGATGCAAGGACCATTGCCATAGAAGTAGGGATGCAAAACGGTGGTTTAGCTTCCGGTATCGCGAACAGTCTCGGCAAAATAGCCACCATGGGACTAGCCCCGGCCGTTTTCGGACCATTAATGAACATAACTGGATCTATACTTGCCTCTTATTGGCATGGAAAACCCACCGAGAAAAAATCTAAAGTTTTGGAAACTAATTAAATGAAATATTAAATCACATTAACAATAATCAAAGGAACCAATGAAAAATTCAAGAAGATCTTTTATATCTAAATCCCTAATAGCCGGAGCTGGATTGGGTATGGTATCCAGTACGTATGGTAACGAGTATGTGACGGCAATTGATAAAAATCCGAAACTTTCTGCACCCTCTGACCTAAAGATTACCGATGTAAAATGTGGTTTTATACGTCGTGGTAGTGGACTGTTTGTAAAAATATATACCAACCAAGGAATTTATGGCTGCGGAGAGGGAGTGGATGCCGTACCCGGCACCTACCATTTGGTTAAAAGAATGGGATTTTTCTTAAGAGACCAAAGTCCGTTCAATGTCCATAAAATATTTGAAGATATTCGCCGTGCAGGTCATTTTGGTGGTGGGCAATCAGGTACGTATGTAGCGGTTCTTTCCGCTATAGAGACAGCTTTATGGGACTTGGCTGGCAAAGCATTGGATTTACCGGTTTATAAGTTGCTTGGGGGTAAATTTCGGGATAAGGTAAGGGTGTATTGTGATACCGCGCTTTACCGGGTTCGATTTCCTTCTCCGGATGATTTTGCCACTGCTGCAAAGGATGCTATTAAAAATTGGGGCTTTAACGCATTGAAGTTCGATTTGGATTATGCGAGCGATCCCGATAAATATGATCGCTATAATTGGACCGCCAGTCCGGGTGAGATCATACGGATGTATGATCAACTTGCTGCGGTCAGAGAAGCGGTAGGACCAAAAATAGATTTGTGTGTGGATATGCATGGACGATATGATCATGTGACCGCCCAGACCATCGCCAAAAAAGTAGAAGATTTGAATCTAACTTGGTTGGAAGAGCCTATTCCAGCAGAAAATTTTGACGCTTTCAAAACACTTGCGGAGGAAACAAGCACACCCATTTCAGCGGGTGAAAACGTATACTTAGGTCACGGATTTAAACAATTACTGGACAATGGCGTGGACATCATCATGCCAGATCTTCAAAAATGCGGGGGCCTTGGAGAAGGACAGCGTATAGCCAACCTCGCCAATTTATACTATGTACCCTTCTCACCACACATGGTGGCTTCCTTCTTGGGTGCCATGGCGTGTGCCCATGTTTGTGCGTCGGTTCCCAATTTCCATTTGATGGAATGGCAATCCTACTTCCACACAGATCCTATGTTCAAGGAAATAGTTACCTATGATGAAGCAGATTGGGTAAATGATAGCTTCGTCACCGTTTCCAACAAACCGGGCATTGGGGTGGATATCAATGAGGACGCCATGAGAAAATATGCCCCCGAAGGAGTTCCATTTTTTGAATAATTAATAACACATTAAATAGAGACGATTATGTTACGAAGAAAGTATATGCTCTTAATGATGCTGGTCGGTTTGGCAACCCAGATGATGGCGCAACAGATAAGTAGGGAAGAACTTATTTTTTTAACTCCACAATGGACGGGAGAACGTTTTGAGGACGGAAGGCCAAAAGTGTCCGATGCTTTGTTGGAACGGATTAAATCTGTTAGTGTGGAAGAGGCTTGGGCCGTTATGAAAAATGAAGGCTATCGGTATCAAATTGCCGAAGACTGGAAACTGATCAATCCCGATAGTGTTTTGGTAGGTCGCGCGGTTACCGCAACGTTTATGCCCGGCCGCCCCGATGTTTGGAAGGCCATCGATGACCGTGGAAAGGCCCAAGGAAAACGAGGCCAAAATACATGGCCCGTTGACATTTTGGTCAAGGGAGATGTTTATGTGGCCGACCAGTTTGGTGCGGACAAGGACGGTCCTACCATTGGAGACAACGTGGGCAACGCCATTTATGCAAAGACCGGCAACGGAATCGTTTACGACGGAGCGCTCAGGGATGTTGAAGGACTCATGGAAATAGGCGGATTTACATCTTATTATACAAGTTACGATGCTTCACATCATAATCCTCCTGGAGATTTAAATACCATGCTTATTGGTATTAATCAACCAACAAGGATCAGGACCGTGACAGTAATACCTGGAGATGTAGTTCTAGGTAAAATGGGAGTAGTGACCTTTATCCCTCCACATTTGGCAGAGAAAGTGGCCACGACTTCTGAAGTGGTTCGTTTACGTGATATGTTCGGTCACCTTCGCATAAAAGAAGGAGTCTATACGGCAGGACAAATAGATACGCGCTGGGCCGATGATATTGAAAAGGATTTTAGCAAATGGCTGAACGAACATATAGATGACCTTCCTGTTTCTAGGGAACAGATTCAAGAAATATTAAAGAAAAGAACTTGGTAAAATTTTAGGCGATGCCAAGCCATTTTAGGTTTGGCATCGCTTATGATATCAGTTTCCATTTTTATTTGAACAAAAGCTGTGCAAATTTGAAAAGGTCATGACGCCAAACGGGCCAGGCATGCCCACCGGGATATTCACTATATTCATATTCGATGCCCATTTCATCAAATTTTTCCATCATCACTTTACAGTTCTGGTAGGCAATATCCTCTTCACCTCCCATGGAAATAAAGAAACGGTCTAAGTTATCATTGATTTTTTCGGTATGTTCTTTCATGAAAGCATATTGTGGACCCGATAGTTCATCGTTATTGGCGAACCAACCTGAACTAAATACGCCTAGATAAGAAAACATATCTGTATTCTGAATACCGGCATAAAGCGTTTGTAATCCACCCATGGAGAGTCCGGCCAAAGCTCTACTTTCGGCATCTGTCTTTACACGGTATTTGTTTTCCACAAAAGGTAACGCTGCTTGTTTCAGTTCACTTTCAAAGGCTTTCAGTGAATTTTCGTTAAAACCGGAAAGACCGCCTGAAGAGACATTTCCATCCAACATAACAATGATCATCGGTTTAGCTTGGTTTCCGGCAATCAAATTATCTAATATTAGATTGGTCTTACCTTGATTGGCCCAACCCCGTTGGTCTTCCCCGCCACCATGTAAAAGATAGAGTACCGGATAGTTGCCGGTTGACCTATCATATCCGGGAGGCGTATACACATACATTTCTCGCCAGGAACGGGAAGCTTCGGAATAGTATTGGTTAATACGGATATCCCCATGGGGAACATGCTTTAAGCTGTAGTAATCATCTCCTTTAAAAGGAATCTCTATACCACTAGCCATACGGCCCATTCCGTAAAACGATTCACTAGCGGGGTCCGCAACCGCTACACCATCGATGAGTAGCGAGTAGTAGTGAAAACCCTCTGTGATCGAGTCCGTGGTTACGGTCCAAAACCCTTCGTCGTCCTTCACCATATCGTACTTTTTTCCAAGGTCCATCTGTAGGTGCTTCGCATCTGTTGCCTTGGTCTTGAAAATAACGCGCTTATCAGGTAGTATCTGTGGATATGGTTTATTCCTAATATTCGTATTTGCTGGTAATCCCAAGACGCTGTATTTGTTGAAAAGGGATTCATTAACCGGTTTGAAAAGCAATTGGGAAAACATGTACAGGTCGTTTTTCCATACCTCAAAATCATGTCCGCCTGGTTCCACATAAAATATATGAGGTACATCATGTTTACTCAAGTAATCACTTGTACGTTTACTAAATGGCATGAGACCGTCGGCATCCCCACAACTGATCCATAAAACTTCTAATTCTTTTGCCTTTTCTGGATTGGGGAGCAATTCCTCTGGTATTTTAGTATTTGGGGCCGATGAAAACGCTCCTACCCAAGAGAATGTATCCAAATTGCCCAAACCAAAATTTAGCGTCTGGCCACCACCCATGGAGAGTCCCGCAATGGCCCGGTGTTCCTTTTCCTTGTATACCTTAAATTTCTTCTCGACATAGGGAATCAAATCGTTCAACAGATCCTTTTCAAATGTGGCAAAAGCCGCCACTTTGTCTTCCGCAAAAATATTTCCTTCTGCCCGGTCGTTTATCATGGCCCTACCGTTGGGCATGACCACAATCATGGGTTCCAGTTTGCCTTCGGCACAGAGATTGTCCAAAATTACTGCCGGAGCCCCATTTTTATACCATTCCTTTTCATCGCCCCCAATACCGTGTAACAAATACAAAACCGGGTAGCGTTTTGATTTTGTATATCCTGGTGGTGTATAAATTAAAGCTTTCCGTTCTGTACCCACAGTTTGGGAAGGGTAGGTAATGCTATCTATCTTTCCTTTTTGGATATTGTTTTTAGGTTGATCAAAACCCTTAGGGGCATACTTCACAATATCCTGTCCAATCATTATGGATGAGGAGAGGAATGCAAGGGATAGCAGTAGTGTGATTTTTTTAATCATCTTTCTATAATTTTGATATAACGATTGTATTTATCTGCTTTTTAGGTGTAGTGCCTTATTCGTTTTTAAATATGATTCCGCCTTTACTTGGAATTTCAATAGCGACTTGTTTGTCTTTTTTTAGTTTGATGGTTTCCGTACTACCACTTAGTGCTGTATCATCCTTGAATACGGTCAATTGATCACCTTTTTCGAACATAGGTAGGGTAAGATTCATCGATATCGTTTCTTCTTGTGAATTCACGCCCACAATAAACCATTGCTGCCCATGTCTTCTCGCCAAAACAACATATTTGCCGGGATAGCCCTCCAAGAAAACGGTTTCATCCCATGTCGAGGGTATGCTTTTCATAAATTCCAAAGCCCAATCTGGGGCATCTTTTAAGTTATTGGGTGTTAACGCGAAGAACTGAACGGGATTTTGATAGAGTACAGCGGTTGCCAATTGGAATACATCACTGGTCAATCGTTTTTGACCTTTTTCGTTTCCTTTATTAAAGAACGTATTGAGGACCGTTCCACCAAATTCCATACTCCCCACGGTGCTTCTCATAAAAGGATGAAGGGTTGCATAAAAGGCTTCCTTTTGCCGAACATCTTCTGAAAACACCAACATTTCCGATGCCAAGACCGCTTCGCTTCCTGCATAATTAGGAAACATACGTTCCCATCCGCGAGGTAAAGTAGCCCCATGAAAGACAACCATAAGTCCGTAGTCATTGGCATCGGACAGGATATCCTCATACAGGCGCATGGTTTCTTGTTTATCGCCTCCAAAAAAATCGGCCTTAATGCCTTTAACACCAGCTTCTTTTAGCCATTTCATTTCCTTTTTACGGGCAATGGAGGTGTTCATTTTGTTCTTAGGGGTTTGAAAGGCGTCGTTCGCGGTTCCGTTGGTATTGTACCAAAGAAATACCGCTACTCCCTTACTTTTCGCATAGGAGATTAGCTCCTTCATTTTATCATAACCTATGTTTTGGTCCCACCATGCATCGATCAAGATGTACTCATAGCCCATTTCGGCAGCCAAGTCGATATATTTTACCTGATCTTCATAGTTCATGCTGGCATCTTGCCATATAATCCAGCTCCAAGTACCCTTACCATATTTATATTCGGTACTGGGTTCGTACAAAGGATTTACCACATCAAATGGAACTGTAGTTTCCACAATCGGTTTTAAGATTTCACCTACCGTAATCGTTCTCCAGGGAGTTAGGCCAGGAAGACCCATTTGGGCGCCGGAGCTCCCAAAACCATTATTTTGTCTGATATTGGGAAAATCAACGGTAAAAATTCCATCCTTAAAATTACTTAAGTGGGAAGCGGGATATTGACTATGGACCCCTGTTTCACTTACCAATACCCAAAGGTTGTTTTCGGTACGGAACAATCCTGGAAATACGTAGCCTTCCCTTGATTTATTCTCCTCAATAGGGACATCCGCGCCATAGCCGCTTTCATAACTGGGTGCCGTACGGGCAAAACCTGTCATGGGGGTCATCATATTGGATAAGAAACTTTTGGTTTTATCAGGGAATCGGAATCCTGTAGCCTCAGATTTTACCACGCAGCTAATGTGGGCTTCCTGTGGATAAATTTTATACTGAAAAGCCACATCAATGTTACTGATGTTGAAAATCAAGTCAAAGGCATTGACGCCATCCTTTAAAAAGGTGAAGACGGCTTGGTTAGCTTCGTAGGATACTGAACTTTTCTTGATGTTTTCCAAAGAGTACGAATCCTTGACCGTATTTAGGACCAAACTATCCTTTAAAGCAAGGTTCCTGGTGAAATCACCCAGATTCGTATCCAGCCCTAAAGGGGCATTCACAAGAAAGGGCTTACCATCGTATGAAAGGCTATAGCTAGGTTTTCGGTTCTCCGTTTTCACCGTCAACTCAATTTTAGTGTCCGGACTGGTGGCTTTTAATTCTATAGCTGCTGGTCCCTTGCCCAAAATTTGCAACATCTGATCGGCATAACGCTTTCCTAGTTTTCGATATCCCGATGCTGAAAAATGTAGCCTATCTGGAACTCCTTCACAACCATCTGAAGGAATTATATAGGAATTTGGGATAACCTCCGGTAAAGTCCTGATGATTTCGTTCATGCTGGCACAGGCCCCGTTCTGGTCCTCGCTTAAAAGTTCCCCGGCCAACAAAGGAACTTTTTTACCGTCTAGGTTGAGGTCTCTCAACAAATTTTCATATACCCCTTTTACCTTTTTTGGCCACAAAGCATCTCCTGTATTTGATTCCCCTTGATGTAACAGAATACCTTTGATTACGCCATCCTTTTGTGCCTTTTTAGCCAGTTCCACCAAACGTTCGTAGGGATTACCACCATATTCGTTGATCCAGTTCAACATCCAATCTGGGGCAGTTTCCACATAGCTTTTGTAATTATCCTTATCGTACAACTCAATTTTACAACCCCCAACGGCTACGTTGATGACCCCTATTTTTACATCCCCTGGTACATTCTCTGCCATTTTTCGGCCAAAGTAGTCAGCTGGGGAAAGTCCTGCATTGCAACTTGCCAAAGGCGGTACGGCCGGATACCATTCGCCCATGGTCCGATTCAAATCAGGACAATCCATCGGACTCATCATCTGAAATTCGGGAACGGGAATGGTGTCCATGGCTTCTGCCTTGGTCGCTCCCTGCATATTCGATTGACCAAAGCAGAGATAGATGTGAAAATTAGGGTCTTGAGCAAATGCCTTTTCGCTTGCGAAAAAGCACCAGGTTAAAACCAGTAGCCCTACTATTTTTTTCATTATGTAATTTTAAGTGAAACCTTTAGTACCTATTAAAAGATAATTTATTCCTAGTCCAGAGTAATGTCGTTACCCGATGTTGCATATAATCCTAACAAGGCACCTGTAAATCCTCCGGCCACATCGGTAGAAAGGATGTCACCGGAAACCGTGCCGCCGACCGTTTTGAAATTGGACCCGTTAACCGCATAACTGAATTCATAGTTATCTCCTTCGGCCGATACTTTTAGATCGATTGGTCCATCCAATTCAATCGGTTCCGTTGCGACGATTTCAGAAACTATTTCACCACGTCTATCTGGCTTACTATTTTTTTGTAGAACCAGATAATTATCACTTCCTTTTCTGGTAACGCCAAATACATAATTGGAACCCTCGTTCTGATAGGCAGTCAATCCGGCCATATCTTTTTCCGACTTTGGTTGATAGTGCAACGTTGTGGAAAATGAAAAGGTTTTGTGCTGTTGGCGATAGAATAGGGTGGAGGTAGGTTTCAGTTCCTTAAGGTTGGTAGCGAAAGGTGTTATCTCTAGTCCTTTTTTTGTTTGCTTTATGAATGCTTCCCTTGGTCCCCTTAGACCAATCCATCTGAAATCAAGATTATCCGAAGAAAAATCTTCTTCATAGGTGAAGTTTCCGTTGGGTAAATAACCCTCTTGACCGGTTTTGTTGGTTACTCCCTTGGGCATTTTAAGCTTTGGTTCTATAGGCACCAAGCCATTTTCAAAGACCGGAAATTCCCCGGACCAATCCACGGGAAGAATAAAGGTCTCCCGACCCGTATTTACTCGGTTTTCCTCATTAGGCCTAATAGCGAGGAAAACGCCATAGTACTGATCATCGGGACCTTTTACCAAATCGGCGTGACCCGCCCAGTCCACTTTATTCTCACGGTCTTTAGGAAAATAGCGCTGTGTTAAAATCGGATTGCTAGGCGCAGGGATGTAGGGTCCTTTGGGACTGTCACTTTTAAAAACCACCTCGCTATGCCAACCGCCGGTTCCTCCTTCGGCACACATTAAGTAATAGCTGCCATCTTTTTTGTAAATGTGGGGAGCCTCGATCCAAATGGGTTTTTCGGTAATATCCACACCACCATCCACAATGATTTGATCCGTACCTTCAATCACCTGGTCTTTTTCAGTGTCATATTCCCAAATTTTAATAACCCGGTGGCCGTTGTACAGTTCCTTTCCTTTATCTGGAGCATCATTATGTACAACATAAGCCTTACCGTCATCATCAAAGAAAATGGAGGGGTCAATTCCACCAAAATCTAACTTTATCGGGCTGCCCCATCCTTTCATAGGATCTTTTGTTTTTACGATGATATTGCCGAGTCCACCGGAAAAAGCCGTTACAATCATATAAAAGGTATCATTATGAGGGTTGTACGTTATACCAGGGGCATAAACACCTTGACTAATACCAGTATCATGAGGGTTAAATTCATTAATGTCATCTAAAACACCTCCTAAATCAGTCCAATTAACTAAATCTTTAGAGTGAAAAATGGGCACTCCAGGAAACATGGCAAAAGAGGAGCAAACCATATAATAGTCGTCTCCCTTTCTGGTAATCGCCGGGTCTGGGTAGCAACCCTGTAAAATAGGATTGAAAAATTCATCTTCTTCCAATGGAAAGTCTTTATACACCTGGTCATTTCCTTCATAGGTAACCTTAGTATAAATGGGTGCATTTTTTTTAGGAGGATAGGAACTATATTCCGTCATGGTAAAGCTTACCATGACAAAGAGCATTATAACTGCCGTAGCTAAAAGGGTATTTTTTTTTCTCATTCTTTAGATATTCAAATAGTTGTTTTAATTATTCGTCCAGTATTTATGTGCCCAAGCAATCCAAGTACTCCAATTGGGACCGGTGCTATGACCGCCTGCATGTTGCCTAAAGGCTATTTCACCATTGGTCAATGCACTGCCCATTTTAGGGTATGTGGACGTTTGTAGCCCGGTTTTTCCCAGTAATTCATAAACCGGGCTTGCTGCCAATCCGGCTAGAAACATGCCTTTTCCATCTACCCAATTACCTTCGATTAAAGGAGATCCCACGCTAATGAAAACCGGTCGTGGAGCGCAAAGGGCAATCAACTCATGGGCATCTACGGGTAAATCGTCAATTTTTAATATACTGGCATATTTAATGAAGTTACCGCCAAACCAGTGGTATTCTGCAGAAGATGCTAAATTTTCAACCATTTCTCCAAAATTTCTACGTAAAAGTGAAGCACCTCCAGCACCGGAGGAACCTATAAAACCAAGGGAGAACCTTGGGTCAAAGGCCATGGTGACCAATGCCGCCTTACCATATCTTGATGTACCCTCAATCCCTATTCTAGTGGCGTCTATCATCGGGTCGGTTTCAAAATAATCCATGGCTTTTTCAGCCCCCCAGCTCCAAGCTCTCAGGGTACCCCAATCCTCCGGACTTCTATGTTTTCCCTGGTTGACCAATCCAATAATTCCTGAAGTTAATCCCGCCCCGTTATCCGCTTGAATGGATGAAGGTACTAAAATAGCATAGCCCCAATTCTGTGAAATAAGTTGTTGCTTCCATAACGGTTCGTAAGATGACATGAAATAACTACTAGGTTCCATGGGAGGTTCACCAAAAGGCCAATCGATAAACCCGAAACGGGTGACAAGGGGAGTGGCTTGTGTCAAATTTTTAGGTAGGCCAATCAATAATTCAATAGTAACCTCTATGTTCGGATAACCTGTATTATCCACGCTACCCTTAAGTATTCTTTCGACGACGGGATATGGACCTGCCATCGTATCTTTTTCCGAAATCACAGTCCAGGAAATACCAGGTATATTTTTAGGTTTACGGCCGTACATCTCCATTTCGAACTGTTCTACTATTTCTGGCCTTCTATTTTTCAGCCAAGCTTTTTCGGTGAGTACGGGAATACCATTTGAATCGATCAATGGATTGGGAAGGGTATAAGAGCCAACTTTGTTTTCATCGGTATTGGCTGCGTTTGGATCTTTAGGATTGCCAGAAGGTCCTGGACGATTTGGAATGGTGATACCCAATTGCTCCTTCATATTTGAAAAGTCTTGTTGGGTATATTTGGCAATACTGTCTCTCGAAGTGCCATTATTTTGTGCATTCAAATGTATAGCACTCAGAAAAATAAAAAAGTAAAGTATTTTTTTCATAATGGAGAGATTTTGATCAATTGTCGAGATCTTCCCAAAGGTTAGGTAGAAACCTATAATATAATAGATGTCGCCGAGTGGACCAGTCGTGTCCGCCATTGCCGCCCACATAATATTCGTGTTCTATATCATGGTTTTTTAATGCATTGACAAGGCCTTGGACCCTAGCGTTGAAAAAGCCTTCCGCTTCCTTAGTTCCTTGACCCACAAAAAGATAATTGACTTTGTCATTGACTTTTGAATCCGTTAAAAATTCTTTTAAAGAAGTTTCAGCATCGGTATCGCCTGCGCTGAGAATGCCAAAGTTTGCAAAAAGATCCAATGATCTAAACCCGATGAACATGCTATGACGCCCTCCCATTGAAAGTCCTGAAATGGCCCTGCCTTTAGGAGATTTTATCGTATTATAATTTTCATCAACTACTGGAATTACATGGCTTCGTAGCTCTTTTTCGAAAATGTCAAAAGTCAGTTGCGCATGCTCGGGATGATTTCGATGAATGACCTGATTGTTGGGTATGGCAATGATCATTGGGGTAACTTTATTTTCTGTCAACAAATTATCCATGTTGAAATTTACCCTTCCATCGTAAATCCAGTTTGAAGGTAGTTCGCCACTACCTCCGACCAGATAGAGTACTGGGTACTTTTTACTGGAATCATATCCTGGCGGCGTATACACATAGAGTTCACGCTCGCCTTGGGTTACATCTGAATGGTAAATGTGACGCGTAACATTCCCGTGAGGTACATTTTTGGCATCATAGTATGCGGGACCATCGCCGTGAACTATCAATTGGCTATAAGGTGGCATGGCCGTAAAAGCCGCCTGTGTATTGTTCGGATCGGCCATTTGGACGCCATCGACCCTTAGATGATATGCATACATATCTGGTGGAAGTGGGCCTATGGTCAATGTCCAAAGTCCATCGTTTTCTTTTATAAAAGGAATGGGGTCTCTTCCTTTTCCTAGCGCTGTGTTAATTGCTCCAGGATTCAATTGGACTGTTTGTGCCTCTGGTGCCATTAATCGAAAAGTGACGGTTTGGTCGTCATGCACTTCGGGAGAATTGACTTTTGCACTAAAAGGTATCAATCCTTCCGTGTCCTTTTGAGGGTTATAGTCAAGGTTGACATTCGCTTGCTGACCAAAGCAAAACATTGCCGTAAGGAATATGGTCGATGTGAAAATTAGATTAAAGAAGTTTTTAAAAATCATAGTATAGTGTCTTAGAGTTTATATGGCTCACTTCATTTTTTGAATAATAACTGAGCATATTGATAAAGGCTTCTTCGCCAGGTCAACCATTCATGTGCCGTATTTGGGGATTCGTAAAATTCATATTCGATACCTTGCTTGTTTAGCATATTCTTGAAGGCGCCTATAGACCAGGGAAAAGGGTCAGGTTCTTTGCTGCCCATACTTAGAAAGAAAACGTCCATTTTTTTACCAAGCGATACACCATCTTCAAAAACCCCATCCAAGAAACTGGCGGTATCAATTTCATCGCTATTAGGGTAATTGGAAGTTCCACTGAAACCGCCATAGGAAGCAAAGGCATCCAAGTTGTTCATGCAAATGCGCATGGTCTGATTGGCGCCCATAGATAGCCCTGCGATGGCTCTTTGCGTCCGGTCCGTTTTGGTCCGGAATTCAGCATCGATCATTGGGATAATTTCGGTCATCATGACGTCCTCAAAAGCAGAAGCTGGTCTACCACCGGACTTACTTTTCTCCAATTCTTCTGGTCTGTACGCGTAGCCGTTATCCATTACGATAATCATCGGTTCCGCTTTATTATCGGCTATAAGATTATCCAAAATCAAATTGGCATGCCCTTGTGAGGCCCATCCTGTTTCATCCTCAAAACTACCGTGTTGCAAGTAGAGTACTGGATAACTTTTGTCAGTTTCGGTAAGATAACCTGGAGGAGTGTACACAAAACAACGCCTCCAATCCTTAGTGATTTCAGAGAAATAGATTTTCTCTGAAACTAGGCCATGAGGCACATTTTTGAGCGAATAAATTTCACTATCGTTTGCAGGTATTTCGATGCCGCTTCCCCATCTGCCGGCACCGTAGTAATATTTTGTACCCGGATCTGGAACCGATGCCCCATCCACATTCAATTGATAATAATGAAAGCCTTCATCCTGTGGTGCGGATTCCCCCGTCCATAAGCCATCTTTATCCTTTACCATTTTATATTTGACCCCTCCAATATCCAAACGAACATCGGTAGCATTGGGGGCCAAAATCTGGGCTCTTACTTTTCCTTCAGCATTTACTTGGGGGAACTGCTTTCCAGATTGATTAGTCCCAGAGGGTTGATAGCCATCACCACTTTCGGACTGTGCAAAATTGTATCCATGTGCTAAAAAAGTAAGCAGTGCTAGGGTGAAAATTCTATTTTTCATAGCTATCGGAATTTAGAATTTTACTTGGTAAACAACAAAGGAGCCATTTGGTGCAGACTGCGACGCCATGTTTGAAATTCGTGGGCCGTACCTTCCGAAATGTAGGAGACAACTGGATGACCGGCCTCTTCTAATTTTTCTGCAGCTTCTTTAACTCTTTCTGGATGTTCCTTGCTCCCACAACTTAGAAATATAAGTTTTACATCTTCCTTTTTAATATCCTCAGGAGCGTATATGCCACCACTTAATAAACCATAATAGGAGAATACATCTGGTTTGTTCAGGGTAATCATCTTCGTTTCCATTCCGCCCATGGAAAGTCCTGCCATCGCCCTATGGGATGACTCGGCTACAGTACGGAAATTTTTATCCACATAAGGAATCAATTCCTCCACCATTACGGTTTGGAAAGGGGTGATGTCGAAATTCCGTAGTCCCCCAAACTTGATTTCATTCGTCATTCCGTAGGTCATTACAATGATAAAGGGTTCAATTTTGCCTTCCGCTATAAGATTGTCCATTATCAAATTGGCATGACCTTGATTGCTCCATGCGGTCTCATCCTCACCCCAACCATGTTGTAAGTACAAAACCGGATATTTTTTGTTTGAATTCTGAGCATATCCAGGAGGGGTATAGACGAATGCACGACGCGAAGTATTTGTACTTTTTGATGGAAAAAGAATCTGTTCTACCTTACCATGTGGTACGTCTTTTAACGCATAGAACTCTTGGTCATGGGCAGGAATTTCAATTCCACTTTCCCATCTAGTGGAGCCGTAAAAATTTAAGGCGCCCGGGTCATTGAAAGTTCCACCATCAACGTTAACATGATAATAATGGAATCCTTCATCCATGGGTCCTTCGGTGGTTCCCATCCAAGACCCGTCTTCGGTTTTCGCTAGTTTGGTACCACCACGTCCACCTAGTCCTAGACTTACACGAACGCTATCTGCAGCTGGAGCATCGATTTTAAAACGGGCATAGCCTTGGGAGTTTACCTGTGGATATTCCTTTCCTGGTTGATTAACGGAAGAGGGTTTGAAATCTTCAATTATTTTTGTGGATTGCTGGCTAAACCCTAACGGAATATTGCCGGCAAAAGCAACTGCGAGTACTAGTAGCTTTATTTGTTGTTTCATAAGTGTTTTCATTATTAATGATTGTTAATTTATTTCTGCTAATTCATTTTTTATTCGGAAATAATCGAAATCCACAAAACCACCTGTTTGAGCAGTGGCATAATTGAAGAGTCCGAAACGGTAACCCATGAAATGGGGTAGGGTATAGGACATTTTCAAGGGAGTCCCTATACTTCTCCAATTTTTACCGTCCAAGCTGTAATAAAATTGTGCTATATCCTTTTTATGGGTAAAATCACAAGTAGCTTTTAAATAGATTTCTTTCTGTGTAAGAGGAACGGATTCTTGTTCTTTAGTTTTATCATTTTCAGTAGTGACCATGACGATCCGTTTTTTTCCATTTTCAAATTTCACACCTACCAGTCCATAATTTCGTTGCAAAAGGGACAAACCCGCAAAATCGCCTTCCTTCATTTGTGAAATGTCCAATGCCGTTTCTCCTGTACAGACGGGCCCGATAGTACGTTGGGTCAATGTATTCCTGGCCTGTACGAAGGTCGAATCAACACGTCCCGTCGTTAATCGTAAATACCCTTTTCTATCGTTTAAGGACCATAGACTATCTACTGGATTATGGTTCCATTGCCAGACCAAGGGAAGTTTAGGGTCTTTGTTTGAACGTTTGAACTCGTCCGAGGCTACAATAGTTGGAATCAATCCTTCGCTTGGAGGTAGATCCAAGGTTTCAGGAACTTTTCCATCTTCGCCGAGTATTGGCCAACCATTTTCCCATTTTACCGGGACCAAATAGGGAATACGCCCCACAGATCCATAATCCCGGAATAAATAGGAAAACCATTTACCATCTGGGGTATCTATCAAGCCGCCTTGGGCAACCCCCTTGTCTTGCAGGGCAAGTCGTCCTTCCCATGGGCCATTGATATTGTCCGCCCGATGCACCAGCACTGTACGCATACCACCTCTTGGCCATGTAATGTTAAAGAGATAGTATTTACCATCAATTTTAAAGAGTTGCGAACCTTCTGCACCCAACATGATATTATCTCCTGCCGGTGCGCTGGCATTCTCGATCAATACTCGTTCCGTTCCTTTTTTGACTCCGGATAAATCGTTTTCAAGTTCAGCGATCATCAATTTTCCAGCGCCCCAAATCATGTACACCTTACCATCATCATCAAAATGAATTGTGATATCATGGTAGGAGGGCTCAAAGGATTTTACTTTCCATGTACCGTTTTCAATATCGTCAGTAGAATATACATAAGTTTTTCCGGTGGTCGCCGCAAAGGTGAACACGTAGAAACGCTCATTATGGTAACGAAGGCAGCTCGCCCAAGAACCCCTTCCATAAGCGCTTTCTCCATTTTTCAGATTTAAGGCATCCACTTCTCCAAGTCGGTCGTAGGCATAATTTACCAATTCCCAATTGACCAAATCTTTCGATTTCATGATAGGTACTCCCGGACTCAAATGCATGGTGGTACTGCTCATGTAATAGGTGTCGTCTACCCTGATTATGGACATGTCCGGAACATCCGCGAATAAGATGGGATTTTGTGCTTTTTGCTCTTGAGCATAAATCGAACATTTAAGCATCAGTAAAACGAGCAAAATAGTATGGGAGTAAAATCGATTCATGATTACTTCTTCATTATAAAGGTGTAGGTCCTTCCCTTTTCAGTTTCCAAATCGTACAGCAACGTGTTTTTCAGTTCTAGATTTTCCAAGGTGGCATCCTTTGAAATAATGGGTGTAGCCGTTTCTGGTACATAAAAAAGTGGATTCGGGTTTTCGCCTTTGGCTTTTTTCAAAGTTCCCGTTCCAATCAATTCTATGGCATTTGGTACTCGAAGTCGAAGGTTTCCTCCTAAATTCGATTTGATGGTTGCGACCACCAATTGTTTGTCTTTCCATTCCAAGCTGACCAGTTCAAAATCTCCCCGGGCTTTTAATCCGCCCACGTAACCGTCGGCAAGGGCATCGGGTACAGCCGGAAGCAAATGGACGGCTCCATCCGAACTTTGTAGGAGCATTTCTGAAATACCGGAAGTACAGCCAAAATTACCATCGATTTGAAACGGAGGATGGGCATCGAAAAGATTGTTATAGGTACCACCACCTCCTTGGTTGATTCCGACCGGGGTCAATTGGTCGGTAATCAATTTATAGGCGTGATTGCCGTCCTGCATTTTTGCCCACCAATTCACTTTCCAGCCCATGCTCCATCCCGTAGATACATCACCACGTTGCAATAAGGTATTTCTGGAGGCCGCGAATAATTTTGGCGTGCGATAAGGTGAAATCTGGTTGGAAGGAAAAAGTCCGTACAAATGGGAAATATGCCGGTGATGATCTTCGGGCGAATCCACGTCGTCTAACCATTCCTGTAATTGGTTATGTTTGCCCACTTGCATGGGAGGTAATTTTTTTCGTAACAACTTTAGAGAATCTGCAAAGGCAACATCCTTTTCTAAAATTTCGGAAGCTTTAATCGCAGTATTGAACACATCAAAAACCAACTGATTGTCCATAGTGGAGCCTGCCGTGATAGAGGAACCTTGATGCGCTTCCGGGGCGTTCTCCGGAGAGTTCCCAGGAGCTACGACCATATAGGGATAATTAGGGTGTTGTACCAAAAAATCGGAATAAAACTCCGCCGCTCCCTTTAAAGCGGGATAGATGGAGCGTAAAAATGAAGTGTCACCTGTATATAAATAATGCTCCCAAAGGTGCTGGCTGGTCCATGCGCCACCGCCGTTCCAGATACCCCAAAAGGCACCATCGATGGCTCCTGTTGTTCGCCATATATCGGTATTGTGGTGGGCCATCCATCCTTTGGCTCCATACATGACTTTCGCCGTTTCTTTCCCCGTTTCTGAAAGTTCTTGCACCATCTTCAGAAAAGGTTCATGGAGTTCCGAAAGATTGGTGCGCTCTGCGGGCCAATAATTCATCTCCGCATTGATATTGATGGTATACTTGCTGTCCCATGCAGGTTTCATACTTCGGTTCCAAATTCCCTGAAGATTGGCCGGTTGCCCACCGGGCTGGGAAGAGGAAATCAAAAGGTACCTCCCATATTGAAAATAAAGGGCCACAAAAGATGGGTCCTTGGTATGTCTAAAATTGGCCAAACGTTCATCTGTTGGCAGCGTTGAAGCATCGGTCTTACCAAAATCCAAAACGACCCGATTGAACAGGGATTCGTATTTTTTAATATGATTCCACTTTAAGTGTTCATAACCTTTATCAAAAGCAGCATCCAGATAGGTCTTCGACCGCTGCATTTCATCGCCGCTTATATCATTATAGGTATTAAAATTAGTGGCAATGGAAACCATTAAAATAGCGGAGTTGGCATTCTCAACTTTTAGTGAGGAATCCGATGCGGAAATTTTTCCGTTATCCGTTTTCGATCGCATCAACGCATTGAATTCTACTTTGCCATCCACACCTTCATGGTCACTGGTTCTGCCCCAAAGTGAAAGTTGATTGTTTCCTTCAGCTTCTATTTTTGGTTCAAGATGGGGTGAGGTAAAATTGGCCGTAAATGAAATTTTACCTGGCTGATCGGCCGAAAGTTTAATGACCAAAACCCGATCGGTCAAGGAAACAAAGGCTTCCCTAGTATAAGTTACGCCAGCAACTTTATAGGAAGTTTTGCTTGTTGCAGTACTAATATCCAAATCTCTATAATAGTCTTCATAATTTTCATGACCGGGAAAGGTAAGTTCTAAATTCCCTACAGGTTGAAACATTTGCCCTTGCGACTTTTTGGAAATTATTTTTTCGTCTGCCAATTGCTCGGCAGCCTTGTATTCCCCGTCAAAAATTAATTGTCGCACTTTGGGTAGTGCTTCTAAAGCATTCGCATTGTCGTTGCGATTGGGACTGCCACTCCAAACGGTATGCTCGTTCAATTGAAAAATTTCGGTGGCGACGTTGCCGTATACCATGGCGCCAATGCGACCGTTACCTATGGGTAAAGCATTTTCCCAAGTCTCACCAGAAGGCTCGTTGTACCATAGTTTTACGTCGGAGGTTTTTTGTCCTATACTAAGAATGGGAATAAAGAAAATAATAAGATAAAATAACCGTTGCATATGTTGAACTTTGAAAAGGGTGAAGCTGGTTTGAATTTAAGTGTTGAATATACACATATTGAAAATATGAGAGGTACTTTTTATATAATTTTTTAAACAATTATAAAGTAAATCATCGTTATAAGGGATAAATTCGCAGTTAGAGATGGGAATTTTTAAATCTTTACTGATTTTATGTAATAAAACATAAAACTTTATCAAGATTAGAATCTCTAAGTTTGATATGGATTTAAAGGGGCATCACAATGGTGGTCAAGGTTTTAGGGAATCCAAAAAATAAAATAGTATTTAAAAATAATAATTGATGAAATACATCATCTGTGAGGAACCTCACAACTTTAAATTAGGAGAAAAAACGGTACCATTGAGAGCGAAAGGGGAAGCATTGTTAAGGATTCTTCGTGTAGGTATTTGTGGTACCGATTTGCATGCCTATGGTGGTAACCAAGCATTTTTCAACTATCCTCGAATTTTGGGACATGAGCTTGCCGCGGAGATTTTGGAAATTGATGAAAATCGGCAAGGGCTAAAAAAAGGTGACAAGGTCATCATCATGCCCTATGTAAGTTGTGGCACCTGTATCGCTTGTAGAAATGGAAAGCCGAACTGTTGCGCCAATATCAACGTTCTGGGGGTACATATTGATGGAGGGATGCAAGAAATCATTAGTCTAAGAACGGATTTATTAATCCCTGGAGGCAACCTTTCCTTGAATGAAATGGCAATTATCGAACCCTTGGCCATTGGTGCTCATGCCATCCGTAGGGCAAATATTCAGAAAGATGAAACCATTGTGGTAATGGGTTGTGGTCCGATAGGAATCGGCTTGATGAAACTTGCCCAAATAGCAGGAGCAATGGTCATCGCTATGGATGTAAATGAGGACCGTTTGAATTATGTTAAGAAGGAAATCGGTGTAGCCTACGTTTTAAACGTGATGGATCGACCAAAGGAAAAAATATCGGAAATTACCAATGGAGATATGGCCACTACGGTTTTTGACGCGACAGGTAGTCGTAAAGCTTTAGAGTCCGGTATTGATTATATGTCCCATGGGGGTAGATTTGTACTTGTTGGGCTATCGAAAGGAGAACTTACCTATAGCCATCCAAAAATCCATGCCAAAGAAACTACCCTGATGTGCAGTCGAAATGCTACGCTGGAGGATTTCAAGTTCGTGATGGATCATATCAAAGAGTTTCCGACCAGCACATTTATTACGCACGAGGTTCATTTTTCGGAAATGATTGAAAATTTCGATGCATGGTTACTTCCTGAAACCGGAGTAGTGAAGGCGATGGTTCATTTCGATTTAGATTAATTTTAGAAAAGCTTTTACAAATTATCTATGTCTTGGTAAAATGAGTTTCATTGGCCAGTATATAAGCTAAGAGCAATACAAACCTTCCGAATCATTATATTCCGAATCCTAAAATTGCATCAAAAAAAAAGTGTAAAACTGACAAAATCTTGATCTGCTAGTTTTTAAAGGTCCATTTCTACTTAAAATATTTCCGAGTTCATTTGACCTAAAATAGATTTCACTTTTTTTCGGTTAATAGCAAAAAAAGTACAACTATTGGTGAAATTTGCGTAGGCGTTAATCCGTAGAATATTTTAGTTTTGAAACAACCAGTGTTCTATCTGCTTTTTAAAGCGATTTCTTTTTACTTAAAATATGAAAACAAGACTTATTAAATCTTTCAATAACTATTTATTTAGCCTTATTATAGCTGTAGTATTAATTTCTTGTACTACAAAGACCGAACCAGCGTTGGGTATGGCTACGGCGAGCACCATTGCCTTAGATGCAGACGATACTAAAGATTCGGTTAAGTTAAAGGCCGCTCATGTAGTTCCCACCGAAAACCAATACAATGCACTTAAAGATGAATTTATCGCTTTTGTCCATTTTGGGCCAAATACTTTTACTAGGATGGAGTGGGGAAACGGAATGGAAGACCCAGCTGTTTTCAATCTTCAAAGTTTAGATACCGATCAATGGTGCAAGGCCATGAAAGATGCTGGTATGCACAAAGTGATTATCACAGCAAAGCATCATGATGGGTTTGTGCTTTGGCAAAGCAGGTATACGGATCATGGTATAATGTCTTCCCCGTATAAGAATGGAGAAGGGGATATTTTAAAGGAACTATCAAGTTCATGTAAAAAATACGGACTCAAATTAGGGGTTTATCTTTCTCCTGCAGATTTGTATCAGATAGAAAATAAGGATGGACTTTATGGCAATTTGAGCGAATACACAACACGAACTATTCCTAGACCAGTAGAAGGTAGACCTTTTGAAAATAAAACCACGTTTGAGTTTGAGGTCGATGATTATAACGAGTACTTTTTGAATCAGTTGTTCGAACTTCTAACAGAATATGGCCCTATAGATGAAGTGTGGTTCGATGGCGCCCATCCTAAACGTAAAGGAGGGCAGCAATATAAGTATACCGATTGGAAACAATTGATAAAGGAATTAGCTCCCAATGCCGTAGTCTTCGGTAAAGAAGGAATACGCTGGTGCGGAAATGAGGCTGGTGCAACTCGAGATACGGAATGGAACGTTATGCCGTATCAAGAAGACCCAAGAACTATGAACTCATTTGCAGATATTACGGCAGAGGATGTTGGTAGTTTAGATAAACTTATAGAAGCTAAATATTTACATTATCAACCGGCAGAAACAAATACCTCTATTCGAGAAGGATGGTTTTACAGGAACGATGATGAACAAAAGGTAAGGAGTACTGACGATGTATTCGATATTTACGAAAGGGCCGTTGGCGGAAATTCTATTTTTCTTTTGAACATACCACCCAATAGAGAAGGGAAATTTTCATATCAAGACGTACAGGTTTTAAAAGAAACGGGTAAGAGAATCAAGGAAACCTATGGAATTGATTTGCTTACTGATGCAGCTGCTCCCAAGGAGCTATTGGATACTGACGATGATACGTATTTGGTTTTACAGGGGCAGCAACCGGTCGTAGAGGTTTCTCTTCCTACCGAAACAAAGATAAATAGATTCCTTGTTCAAGAAGATGTAAGAAGGCATGGAGAAAGGGTGTCAGAACATGCTTTGGATGCTTGGATTGATGGCAAATGGAAAGAAGTGGCTACTTCTACCAATATCGGCTATAAAAGAATACTCAGATTTCCAGAAGTGGTAACGAATAAATTGCGGCTTCGCCTTTTAGAGTACCGGTATGTGCCGGTACTTCAACATATTTCGGCCCATTATTATGAAAGTAGACCTCCTGTGCTACAATTAGAACGGAACATAGAAGGAAAAGTATCCATCGTTCCAAAAATGTCGGATTTTGGATGGAATCCTAATGGTGAAAATGCGAGTGCTAATCTCACCAAGGGAATGCAAATATATTATACCACCGACGGTTCAGAACCTACAAAAAAATCTAATGTATATGAAGAACCTTTTGAATTTAGTGCTGGAGAAGTAAAAAGTATTTCGGAAATGAACGGTGAAATGGGAAGTGTAGCTTCCAAGCAATTTGGCATAATGAAGAATAATTGGAAGGTAGTTGGTGTAGACAGTGCTCAAAAAGAACACGGGTCCGATTTGTTGAAGGATGAGGACGATGCTACATATTGGCAATCCGAAGCAAAAAAAACCGGAAAACATTTTGTATCTATTGATTTAGGAAGTGTCTTGAATATATCAGGTTTTGGATACACTCCCCCAACATCTATGAAGAATGGAATGATTCAACACGGGGGTGTCTATGCAAGTACTGATGGATCGAATTGGGTCAAAATTGAGGACTTTACCTTTGGAAACCTGATTAATGACCCCACCCTACGTATTCATACCTTTAACGAAGTTTTAGCTACTCGATACATAAAATTCGAAGCTACAGAAATTGCGGGATCTGGAACTACTGCTGCAATAGCAGAATTAGATATTTATTCGGAGTAAGACTTAATTCCACACCTCAATAGAGTTGTAATTAAAATAGAAATGCCATTAAAGGGAAGATTTAAAACACTCTCAAGAGTTTATAAATCTTCCCTATTTATTTCTAATGTTGGTATTCGAATGAAAGCCAATCTGCGTGCCCAATATTCTGCAATTTGTTTGCTGGGTTTTTGAATACTAAAAAGAGGTCCGTTTTTTCCTTGTTGGTTGAAATCGGAATAGTATAATATACGGTCTCTTCTTTTCCGTTATGGGCTAACGCTTTCTTTCCTAGAATAGATCCGTCGATGGAATCCTCATGTATTTCCAACGTTCCCTTAAATTCCTGGTCTTGATTATAGAACATGGCGATTTTCAAGGATTTTAAATGGTCAAGTGCAATGTCATTGAATTTTAGATAAGAACCATTTTGAAGCACACCCACCACTTTGGATGAGCTGGTACTCCAAATTCCGGTCCCTTCCTTGATTTCCGAAGCATTTTCAGCTTCTATTTTCTGACTTTTAAAAACTACCTGTTGGCTTACGGTGAGTTGAGAATTGGGTTGGTTGGCATTTCCTTTGTCACGATAGGAGGCCATAAGCACATATTTACCTTCACCGCCAGAGCTCTTATGTTCATCAAATGTTAGGGTTCCCTCTAAAGGGAGTGATTTTTTTGTATCGTTTTTTTGAGGTTTTAATGTGAGGATGTACTCAACCATTTGGGTCACAACGTCAACGCTTAATTGAGGATGAGCCGACATGGCTCTTTCTCCCCAAGTACCACTGCCCCCTTTGATGATTTTGGAAACCAAATAACCGGTATCCTCAGTGGCGTATCGTTTGGCGATATAGGTATAACTGGGTCCGTTCACTTTTTCGGCAACTGCGTGGCAGGCCTTGCAATCAGAGGATTCGATTAGTTTTTTGCCTTCTGGTTCTAGATTTCGTTGATGCCCTAGGGTAGCTTTGACAAAATCTTTTCCTTCGGGGATGTAATCGAAAGTGACTTTGACGTCATCAGCTGCAATTGAATTATCTACACTGCTACCATCCTGTTTATCGGTAACGATAATTTTATAGTCTATTTGTTTACCATACCAATATATCGAATCGTTTTCTGGTATCTGTATGCTGAGGGTAGGGGCATCGTTCCCTACCATGATTTTAGTATCTGTAATAGATGCATTACCGTTAGAGTCGGTAACCTTTAATTTTACGTTATAGATGCCGTCTTCATTGAATGTAAATGACGGACTCATTTCTTGAGACTGACTCTCGTCACCGGTAAAGAACCAATTATAGGTTAATTCATCATGGTCAAAATCAATCGATTTTTCGGCAGAAAATTGTACGGTGAGTGGGGCGGCGCCTACGGTCTTGTCGTTCTCAATTTTTGCAATAGGCTCGCGATTTCCTTTCACATAGGACACTTGGCTTAAACGGGCATCCAAATTTTGTGAATTCCATTTTTGGCCGTACTCCAAGAGATACATATTTCCGTTGGAGGCAAATATCATATCCATGGGATGCGAAAATTCAGTATTCGGCATAAAGGCATCTGCCTTGACATAATCTTGATTTTCGTCTAAAGTGATTACATAGATCCAATCACGCATCCATTCATATAAAAACAATTTGTTCTCAAAATAACTTGGCCACGGATTTTCTGTGTTAGGCCTGTCGGAGGCATGATACACAGGTCCGGCCATTGGGTTTATACCGCCTTCCCCCATCCAAGGAAATTCTTCTGATCGGTAATAGGTCATTGGTATCATGGATTTTTGAGCTTCCGGTAATTTTTTCATTCCCGTATTATTCGGGGAATCGTTAATTAGGTTGGATGGGTCAAATTTTGGTCCAGATGTATTCGTAACAAAATCGAAATCATTATAGACCTCATTATAGCCTCTTGTGTAGGGCCAGCCCCAATTACCTGCTTTTCTGGCTTGATCATACTCTCCCATTCCGCTAGGGCCTCTATTGGGGTCGGCTTTACCGGCATCAGGACCTATATCTCCCCAATACAAATAACCTGTTTTGCTATCAATTGAAGGTCTAAACGGATTTCGGGTGCCCATAACATATATTTCAGGTCTTGTATTAGGAGTGCCTACTGGAAAAAGGTTTCCGTCGGGGATAGAGTAGGTACCATCGTCCTCCACTTTTATCCTTGAAATTTTACCTCTTAGATTATTCGTGTTGGCCGCACTGCGCTGCGCGTCCCAAGAAGCTCTGCCTTCGCCTTCATCCATAGGGGAAAAACCCGAGGATTCGAAGGGATTGGTATTATCGCCCAAAGCGATGTACAAATTTCTGTCCGGACCAAATTCAAGGGCACCGCCACTATGGCAGCATTGGCGATCCGTCGGCACTTCCAATATTATTTTTTCGGAATATTTGTCGAATTTACCATCGGCTAAAGTAAAACGGGATATAAGTTGTTTAGATTCTTCGCCTGCTGCTGAATACAGTAGGTATATCCAATTATTGGTATTGTAATCTGGATCCACCGCCAGTCCTAAAAGTCCATCCTCATTGCCATAGAATAAATCTAATTGGGCGAGAGTTTCGGTCTTTTCAGTATCAAAATCATAAAGTTTAAGTGCACCTCGTCGTTCGATGAACAAAATTCCCTTACCCGGTAATTCATCCAATTCCATAGGTTCGTTCAAATTGAAATCCAACACTTTTTTAACGAATCGGTCTTCGGGAGGAACTCGATCCGTACTCGCCAGTGAATAATCTAAAGATCCATCTCCAATAGCATATTTGATTCCTCCCAAGAGATGGTTTAAAAACGTTGGGTTCTCAAAAGTTTCATCGGTATGTCCCATTTCGGTGTAAAATGCCTTTCCTCCATCATATTCGTGAAACCAAGATATCGGATGTCCTTCGGGATTGGTGCCACCCTCATAACTTGTTTCATCTATAGAAATTAGAACCTTTATATCGGGATTGATATTTCTGAAATTGTACCATTCGTCGCTCTTCATCCAAACAGAATCCAAACCTTTCGTCGACTCATGGGAAAGGTCGGTGATATTCAATTTAGCTTCTTGTACACGAGGATGGTCGTTAAAAACGGCGCCTACTAATTTATTGTACCAAGGCCAATCGTATTCGGTGTCCGTCGCTGCGTGAATGCCCACAAAACCGCCACCCGCTTGAATATAGCGTTCAAAGTCAGCTTGTTGAACATCGTTCAAAACATCACGGGTGGTATTGTTGAATATAACGGTCGAATAATTTTTAAGGGAATCTTCCACAAAATAATTAGCATCTTCTGTTGCGATTACCTGATAACCATTTTCATTTCCTAACTTTTTAAGTGCCGTGACACCTGCTTCAATCGAACCATGCCTAAACCCAGCGGTCTTACTAAAAACAAGAAGGGTATCTTTCTTTTTACTGCAATTAAAAGTGAGAACTGCACAAAGGAGTATCAAGAAATAACGTTTAAAGAGAGTAAGGATCGAAGGAGTATACATAGGTTGTTCTTTCAAAGAAAAAGGATTAATTTTCATAGTTAGAAAAAGATCTAAAATAATTTTAAAAACATTGTAAACCCTATAAAATATTGGCCATAATCAATACTTTTTTTGCTTGGTATATTAGCATAAAAGATAAGGCGGTGAAATTCTTATAGTCGTACCATTTATTATTTGGTAATGAACTATCTAAAATCAGTTGGGGGGCAGCCAATATTTTTTTTAAAAATTCGACTAAAGTAGGATAGGCTGTTAAAACCAGAATTATAACACGCCATAGAAACACTATTAATTGTATTTTTTTCCTTAAGCAGTTTGCAAGCATAATTTATGCGCACTTCGTTTAAAAAGTTAACGAAAGTCCTATTTGTATTCTGCTTGAAGTAACGACAGAAAGCCGTTTTATTCATTGCAATCATTTCTGCAACATCATCTAAATGAATTTCACTTTTAAAATTCATCATTATATATTCAATAACCCTGTTCATACGTTCATCAGTTATTTTCACTTGTTCTAGCCAAGCAATACTACCAAGTTTTGCTAAATTTTCAATTAAAGATAAGCGGTAGAGTATTTTAATGGTTTGTATTACCTTTTCATCAGGAGAAGTTTCCGATAATTCAAAAAATAGCTTTTTAAATTTCTCACTTTCGGTGGTGTTAAATTTTAACCCTCTGTTGCTAAGTGTCAATAATGAATTAATATAAGTGAATTCTTCACCTATTTGATATAATTTTTTTAAGAAGTCATAGTTAAGATGAACCACTATTGAAGTTGAATCACCTTCGAAAGTGGGGGAGCTATCAAACATATGTGGAATGTTCGATCCGATTAAGAAAATATTATCGCTTTCAAAACTTCCAATGAAATCACCGACATAGAGGGTTCCTTTACCCGATACAATGTATACTAGCTCAAGTTCAGGATGATAATGCCATAATTTCAAGAATTCACTTCCACTAAAGGAAGAAAACAAAACGTTGGAACTTAGGTTTTTATGTAGCAGATGTAACTTCAAGTAGTGAATTAGTTATAAAATTATGATTTTAAAAATAACTAATATTAAATAAACTACATCAATAAAACCTTTTTGACGTCTTCTATATAACTTCTTCCAATCGTATATCTCACACCCTCGACCGAAAGACTATTTCCTTCGATGAATTCTATTTTGTCCACCGCGACGGTAAAGGATCGATGAATCCGTATAAATTTAGTTGACGGTAACTCTTCTGTGAAACTACTAAGTGTTCTGTGGGCAATAAAATTTCCTTTCTTTGTCTTGATACGAATGTAGTCTTTGAGACTTTCAATGATAGTAATGTCCGCTAAATACACCTTTTGGTGTTTTTTCTTGTCAACCTTAATGAAAAGATGATCAACTTCTTCTTTTTCCGTTGAAGTTTCATACGGAATCGATTTTAACTCCATAATCCTATTTACGGTACGTAGAAATCTTGGAAAGGGAATTGGTTTTACCATATAATCGATTGCCTCAAGCTCAAAACAGTTGAGCGCGTATTCTTCATGTGCCGTAGTTATGACGACCATTGGTTTGTTCTTTAGGTTTCCCAAAAAATCCAGACCATTTAAGATGGGCATGTTAATATCCAAAAATAGAATGTCAACAGGATTTTTTTGTACATACGTTGATGCAGCTACTGCATTTGTGAAGGTCGCGGTCAAATCTAATTCCTTTATTTCTGAAATATATTTTTTTAAAATATTGACAGCCAAGGGCTCATCATCAATAACAACCGTCTTTAAATTCATCATACTCTCAATTTTAAAAACACCTTAAAGATATTATCGGTAGTGGAAATATTCAGTTCATACTCATCTGGGCTGTAACCTAATTCTAAACGCTTTTTAACATTATATAACCCGATGCCACCCTCTTCATCATCTAAATTGTAATCGGTCATTTTTTCAGGAATTGGATTAGAAATCTCAAAAAGCAGTATATTGTTTTCAACTATTAAGTCTATTTTAATGGTCATAGCACCGATATTTTTATTCGCACCATGCTTAAAGCTGTTTTCTACAAAAGGGATAAGGAGCATTGGGGCAATCTTCTTTCCATGAACATCACCTGATATATTCATATTTATCGTTAAAGAATCATCAAAGCGTAATTTTTCGAGGTCAAGGTAGTTTTGTATCAGTTGAACTTCGTTTTGTAAATCTTGCTTATTTCTTCTTGCTGCATACAGTAAATAACGCATTAACTCCGAAAGCTTTAGTACACTTTCTGAAGCTTTATCTGATTTTTCAAGGGTAAGCGAATAGATGTTGTTTAGTGTATTAAAAAAAAAATGAGGTGATACTTGTGACCTAAGAAATCGTAATTCTGAGGTGAGTTGCCGTGTTTCCAACTCATGTAGTTTTTGATGCTCTCTTAACCAATCGACCGTAATTTTTATGGCAGTGGCAAAGGAAACAACATAAAGTTCACCGAACATGGTAACAATTGCATAATTAAGGGAAATACTGTTGACTACCTCAGAGGCCTCGGGCATTACATTGGTGCTGATTAGGTAATAGGTCAAATTGAACTTTAAAATGAGCATCACGAATAAAGAAGCAATAATAGCTAATGTATATTCTAAATATCGTTTGTTGTAAACAAGTAAAGGCATTAAATAATATAAGTTGAAATAAGATAAGGCCATATGAATGGGAAAACCGATCAAATTGGTTTTTAGCGAATAAACATAATCATTGTGAAGGCTTCCCCAGCGTAAGGTGTTGAACAAAAAATAGATGGTCCAAAATATAATGTGGTACTTATAGTGGATAACGTAATGCTCTGAACCCTTAGCTTCAATGATGTCATTTATTCTTTTCTTACGGGCCATAGATTTCTCTATTCAAATATTGTATTCGGCTTTCCAAACGGGTTGTTGGTCTAAATAATATGCGATAATAGCAAATGCTTTTGAATATTTGGAATTACTGGCTGTTATTTTTATTCGAAAATTCTAGAATATCCGATTTATTTTAAACCTAAAACAGTCTTAAAATTTTATTGTGGATATTCTTACCGAAGCGAAAAGAAGTAACTGGCCGTTATCCTAAAATAGGATTTTATGCCAACTTCCATAATTATTTTATCTCTTTTAGCAATTTTAGGTTTAAGAGATTCTTACCTATTGGCTCAAGAAGAACCACGCAGTTATATTTCATATAGAACTGACGAAATCATTACAGTCGATGGGCTTGCCAATGAAAAAGCATGGCAGAAGGCCGAATGGTCTTCAGATTTTATCGATATAGAAGGAGAACGAATACCAAAATATAGTACCAAGGTAAAAATGATATGGGATGATATTCATCTTCATTTTTATGCTGAAATGCAAGAGCCACATCTATGGGGAACGTTGAAAGAACGTGATACAGTGATTTTTTATAACAATGATTTTGAAATATTCATTGACCCAGATGGCGACACCCATAACTATATGGAATTTGAAATGAATGTTTTAAATACGGTTTGGGATCTTATCCTTACTAAGCCTTATAGGAATCAAGGAAATATCCTTGATTTTTGGGATATGAAAGGGTTGAAGTCCGCAGTCCATATGAATGGAACGTTGAACGATGCCGGCGATACGGATAAGGGGTGGTCTGTAGAGATTTCAATACCATGGAAAGTTATGGCTGAGGGTTATCATGGTACTATTCCACCAAAAGATGAATTTTGGCGCATAAATTTTTCTAGAGTAAACTGGCAGTTCGACCTTGAGGAAAATCATTATGTCAGAAAAAGAAAAACTGACGGAACTTTTGAGCCTGAATATAATTGGGTCTGGAGTCCACAGCATGTAATTAATATGCATGAACCTGAGCGGTGGGGCTATGTTTATTTTTCAACTGATAACGCTTCGAATCAAAAATTTTCCATTCCCGATGATGAATACCTCAAATGGTACATGTACGAGGTTTATAGAAAAGTAAGGGAGAATAAGGGTGATTTTGAAGGGAATCCTTCGCCTCCAAAAATAATTAAAGGAAAGCCGATAGAGATTAAGTACGATAAGCACCTAGTGGGATTTACGATTTATACAAAAAGCCCTTTTAGCGGTAACCTACTCACCATAGATGCAGATGGAAAATTTGATTCACATGAGCAATAGATTGAAATTCATTTTTATAGCGTTTTTAGCATTGGTTATAACTTCTTGCAATGATAAAGATGAGAAAAAAGAGACATCCTTTAAACCAGAACCTATTAGTTCTGCTTTTAAATTTTGGACATGGATAGGTGCTGATGCCGAAAGAACAGATGAGTCCTATATCGAAGAATTCACAAAATATGCAGCTAATGGAATAGATGCGGTTTTAATTAATACCAATGCTGATCCGCAACTATTGGCTAGGCTTGCGCCTTTGGCCAGTGCAGAAGGATTGGAAGTTCACGGGTGGATGTTCACTATGAACAGACCGGGTGACAGAATTGCTGAACAACACCCTGAATGGTATGCCGTTAGTAGAGATGGTAAGTCATGCTATGACGAACCTCCGTATGTGGGCTATTACAAGTGGCTGTGCCCAACAAGAAAAGAATCTAAGGCCCATGTCTTAAGTTTAGTGGAAGGTTTGGCCAAAGTGAAAGGTGTAAGCAGCGTTCATTTAGATTACATTCGATATTCAGATATTTTTCTGCCGATCGGGTTATTACCGAAATATGATTTGGCACAGGACGAAGAATTACCACGTTATGATTTTTGCTATTGTGATGTCTGTACGGCAGAATTCGAAAAAATACATCACAAGAATCCCAAAGAAATGACTAATCCATCTATAGATATGGAATGGAAGAATTTTCGACTTAATCAAATTAAATCTGTTGTAGATGAAGCATACGAAATTGCACACAAGCATGGTAAGGTATTGACCGCAGCGGTTTTTCCTTATCCTGAAATGGCCGATCATATGGTTCGCCAACGATGGGATAAATGGAATATAGACGCGGTTTTACCCATGATCTATTATAACTTTTATAATGAGGAAATAGATTGGATAGGATACGCTACTAAACAAGGGGTAGCAGATTTGCAAAAACGGGAAGTTGATTTGCATACGGGTATTTATGTGCCAGAAATGGACGAGAATGAGCTTTTGACCGCAATGAACAGTGCGAAGAAAAACGGGGCAAAAGGCGTCTCTTTTTTTGATGGGCCTGCAATTACCGAAGATCAATGGCAAATGATTAAAAATTTCAAGGAATTGAACGGTAATTAAATCGGTAAAACAGGGTGATGAAAACTATTGAAAATCAATTATATAAGAATTATTTTTTAGTTAATATTATTTTTTTCGTAGTTTTTTTGACTGCTTTTACTTCGTGCCAAAATCAAAACGATTCGAATCCGAAAGAGGGGATGATTTCGATAATACCGAAGCCAACATCGATCAACGAAGGACAGGGCTATTTCGAATTTGATGCGCATACGGTTATTGTTGCTAAACAAGAAAAATTTAAAAGCATCACTTCAATACTTACCACAAGATTTCAAAGGGCCGCTAGGTGGACTTTAACTAATGCCATAGAGAGACCTTCTGATAATTATGTCGAATTGGTTTTGGACACTGCTCAGGCTTCCGAGGCATATAAACTATCCGTAAAAAAAGAAAATATCACTATTGAAGCTTCAGACTTGAACGGGTTTATATATGGCCTTGAAACCATTCGTATGCTTTTGCCTGTAGAAATTGAGAGCGACACTTTAATATCCAAGTTTAAGTGGAGCGTTCCCGTAATGGAAATCGAAGATGGTCCAAGGTTTAAATGGAGAGGCTTAATGCTAGATGTTTCCAGACATTTTTTTGATATAGATTATATTAAAAAAACGCTAGACCGTATGGCTTTGCTAAAGTTGAATACATTTCACTGGCACTTGATAGATGACCAAGGCTGGCGTATAGAAATAAAAAAGTACCCAAGACTAACAGAAATGGGGGCTTTTCGAGTGGATCAAGAAGATAAACATTGGAATGCACGCGACGTTCCTCACGAAGGAGAAAAAGCAACCTATGGGGGATATTACACGCATGACGATATTAAAGAAGTAGTCGATTATGCCAAAAATCTTGGAATTACTGTTGTACCGGAAATAGAAATGCCCGCCCATGTGATGAGCGCCATTGCATCATATCCCGAACTGAGTTGTTTTGAAACACCTATTATGGTGCCCTCAGGTGGTGTATGGCCGATTACTGAGATTTATTGCGCCGGTAAAGAATCAACATTTACCTTTTTAGAAGATGTAATAGATGAGGTTGTTCAGCTTTTCCCCTCGCATTTTATACATATAGGGGGAGACGAGGCTACCAAAACGAATTGGGAAAGTTGCCCGCATTGCAAAAAACGTATGTTAGATGAAGGATTGAAGAATGTAGACCAATTACAAAGTTACTTCATCGAACGAATGGAAAAGTATATAGCATCTAAGGGAAGGGAAGTTATAGGTTGGGACGAAATATTGGAAGGAGGTATAGCTCCAGGTGCAGCAGTCATGAGTTGGAGAGGGGTAGAAGGGGGTATGGACGCATCGGAACAGGGGCATAATGTGGTAATGACCCCTGGAAATTTCTGTTATTTCGATAAATATCAAGGACCTCAAAACTCTGAACCTCTTGCATTTGGTGGATATTTACCGTTAAGTAAGGTTTATGAGTTCGACCCTATAATCGAAGTAATGACCCCCGAACAGGCTGAATTAATATTAGGTGGGCAGGCTAACTTATGGTCAGAGTATGTCACAACAAATTCCCATTCAGAATATATGTTATACCCTAGGTTGGCGGCATTATCTGAGGTCTTATGGAGTAAGAAGAAGGGTCGCTCATGGAATGATTTTTCAATAAGGGTTAAAGCTTTGTTCGGCAGATTGGAACAAATGGGGGTTAACTATTCTCAAAGTGCCTATGCGATAAGGGACAGTGCCACCATGGACTTGGATAGTTTATCGATATCGGTCTCTTTAAAAAATGAATTTGAGGGTTCTGATATTCGTTTTTCAACTCAAAAGGGCATGAAACTAGAATCTTTTGAAAAGTATAGATCTGCCATTAATTTAAGTGAATCTACAACAGTAAACGCCGTTGTATTCAATGGGGAACAGACCATTGGTCCAAAATTCCAAAAAAAATATGAATTTCATAAGGCGGTAGGCAAGGCTGTAAAATATAATACCATGTATAATCAGAGTTATACCGGTATTGGTGAAACGACCTTAGTTAACGTATTACGAGGTAGTAAAGATTTTCATGATGGACAATGGCAAGCTTGGTTGAATGACGATATTGATATTACCATAGATTTACTTGAGTTGCAAGATGTTGAAAAAGTAGTGCTAGGATTTTTACAGAATCAAGGTCCGAGTATATATTTTCCTCGTGAATTACAAGTTTCTATCTCCAAGGATAATGTGAATTTTTCAGAAAGAATAGTTAAGTACATTCCTTACGAAAGTGTTAATGGAGATGAAATCAGAAATTTTGAAATTAAATTTCAGAAACAAAAAGCACGCTATATTAGGATTATTGCTAAAAATGGGCCATATGGAGTTAACAAAAATGGTTCTTGGCTTTTTATGGATGAAGTTTTAGTAGAATAAATAATTTAAGCTCAATGTATTGATTATGAAAGGAGGTGTCCATAACTAAAGAGATAAAATAAATTGAAGCACAATATTGTTGCAAATATTGTACAAGTAATAGCAAATATTATTCATTTGAATAGTTCTAAATGACTATATATTTGGTGTTAAGAAACCCTTAACAAAACATTAAACTAAGTTACTAATTTTAAACAACTCAATAATGATTCAAAAACTAAACTATGTATTGCTGTTTGTGGCCTTGCTTTGCCTTCATGGTGCATATTCACAAACCGTAACAGGTACAATAACAGACCAGATGGGAGTTCCTCTTCCTGGTGTTAACGTTGTAGAAAAAGGTACCACAAATGGTACCTCATCAGATTTTGATGGAAACTATTCATTAAACGTTTCAAATTTATCCTCATCATTAATATTTAGCTCATTAGGGTATACTAAAAAAGAGCTGTCTATTTCAGGTCAAACTGTGTTAAATGTTTCATTGGAGGAAGATGCGGAACAGCTGGGTGAGGTTATTGTTACCGCTTTAGGTATTAAAAGAGAACAAAAGGCTTTGGGATATTCGCTTACCGAAGTTGCCGGGGACGAATTATCAACTGTAAAAACCGTAAGTGCTATTAACTCATTACAAGGTAAGGTTGCTGGTGTGAATATAACAGGCTCAGCAACGGGATCTTCTGGAACAAGTAATGTGGTAATCCGTGGGGCATCTTCTGCAAGTGGTACTAATCAACCTTTATATGTAGTGGATGGTATACCAATTAACAACCAAAACCTTGGTTCTGCTAGCCGTTGGGGTGGAGCTGATTTTGGAGATGGTATTTCAAGTATTAATCCCGATGACATTGCTTCTATGAGTGTTTTAAAAGGTGGTGCTGCTGCTGCATTGTATGGTTCTAGGGCCGCAAATGGGGTTATTATCATTAATACTAAATCAGGAAAAAAACAAAATGGTTTAGGTGTTGAATATTCAAGTTCATTGTTGTTGGAATCTGCGATGACAAATTTATATGATTTTCAAAAAGAATATGGTCAAGGAAATAATGGAGTTGCACCAAGTGATCAATTGGAGGCTTTAGGTGCTGGTTTGTCTTCTTGGGGTGGGAAATTAGATGGCTCTAGTGTTGCTCAGTTTGATGGTGTTAATAGGCCTTATAGTCCGACTGGAGACAATGTGAAAAGATTCTTTAATACAGGTTCTACTTTTACGAACACAGTCGCTGTAAGTAAATCCGGAGAAGGTTATAATTTTAGATTCTCAGGGACAGATTTAACAAATAAAGATATCACACCCAACGCAGGATTGAACAGGAAATCATTTTCTATAAATGCTGGGGTGGTTATGGCCGAAAAATTAACATTGGATGTAAGTGGTAAGTATGTTATAGAGAGTGTTAAGAACAGACCGAGATTATCAGACTCGCCGGGTAACTCTAATTTTGCGGTAGCACTATCACCTGCGAACATTAATGTAGAAGATTATAAACCTGGTTTCTACCAAGAAGGTGCTACGGTTGATGGACTTGAATCAAGATCTGGTTATAATGAAGTGGGTTCGGAGCTTTTAATTTCAAGTGCAAGTAATTATCATCAAAATCCTTATTGGGTGACCGAAAGGTTCTTTAATGAAAGTAATAAGAATAGGTTTATTGGTTCGGGTACGCTTAGATATGAGATAACGGATTGGTTATATGCAATGGGTAGAGCGGGTATAGATCAATATACGGCTAGTATTACAAACGTTGAACCTTATGGTACTGCTTATAAAAATTTAGGAGGTATGACTGAGACCACTTACAATGTATCGACCGTAGATGCAGATATAATTTTAGGTATAGAAAAAGATTTGACCGACAAATTTTCAACAAGTATTCTTTTAGGTGCAAATAGTAATTCTTTCACGAACGAAAGGACAGAACTAAACGGACAAGATTTTGTTATACCAGATTTAGTAACTATAGGTAATGTGGCCAGGAAAAATTATAGTTATTCATTATCTAAGAACGATAGATCGGGAATATACTTTTCAACAGAGTTTTCATATGACAATTATTTATATTTGACAGTTACGGGTAGAAATGACTGGTTTTCAACCTTATCTTTAGAAGGTAAGTCGGCACCAAATTCATACTTTTATCCCTCTGTAAGTTCAAGCTTTGTATTCTCTGATGCTTTTAAGATGCCAGATTGGATAAGCTTTGGTAAGATTCGTGCAGGATACTCAGATATTGGGGGTGGGGCGAATGACCCATATCAATTAGCTTTAGTTTATGGTATTAACGATACGTATACAGCAACAGGTTCGCCTGTATCAATAGGTGGTATTGGCGGAGCAGACTCCAGCAAATTACCTAATTTAAATCTTAAGCCATTTTCAAAGTCTGAATATGAATTAGGTTTGAACCTTAAAATGTTCAACAATAGATTCGGTATTGATTTTGCTTATTATAATAACAAAACAACTGATGATATCGTACCAATTGATATTTCTAGAACAACAGGATATACAAAGGCCGTTATAAATATTGGTGAAGTTACCAATCAAGGGATTGAGTTATTGTTAAATGGAACGCCTATAAGGTCTGGAGATTTTAATTGGGATATAACTTATAACCTAGCGTATAACAAAAACGAGGTCGTTAAAACTGATGCGGATGACAATCCAATTTTTGCGGGCGATCAGGCTACAGGTGTTAATGTTCAATCAGGGGCCATTGTTGGAAAACCAATCGGGGCACTTTATGGAACTTCTTATGTAAGAAATGAAGCGGGAGAAATACAGTACGACACCAACGGAGCACCATCTGTTGGAGAGAACAAGTTCCTAGGGAATGGTGTGGCTCCTTACTCAATGGGTCTTACGAACAGTTTCAGATATCAGGATTTCAACCTTAGTTTTTTAGTAGATGCTAAGTTCGGTGCAGATATTGCATCAGGTACAAGTGCTTATGGTACATATTATGGTGCAAGTAAAAATACATTAGTAGGTAGGGAAAATGGTTTGACCGTAAGTGGAGTAGATGCTTCTGGATCTGCTTTCTCAACCACAATTGCACCGGAAAATATAAGTTCATACTACCAGCAGATCTATTCTATTGCTGAAGCTCATATTCAAAATGCTGATTTCATTAAACTTAGACAACTTAGTTTAGGCTATAACCTGCCTTCTGAAATATTATCTAAGACTTTTATTCAAAGTGCTAATATCTCTCTTATTGGTAGAAACCTATTCTATATTATGAGGAATACACAGGATATCGATCCCGAATCTTCTTTTAACGCTAGTTTCGGTGCAGGTTTGGAACGTTTTGGTCTTCCTTCTACTAGAAGTTATGGATTAAGTTTAAATGTTAAATTTTAAAAGAAAGAACTATGAAAAATATATTTTATTTAGCGGTATTTTCAATGCTCTTTATCACATCATGTGATAAGGGATTTGAAGATGCCAATGTAGATCCAACCTATGCATCGTCATTAGATGTGAAATACAAATTTCCACAAACAATTTTATATACAGCAGGTCAACGTTATGAGACTTGGAGGGGTAATTTCATTTACTGCTCTGTTATGATACAGCACTTGGCAAGTACTCAGGGTTACTGGAATGGTGATAAATATACCTTAAGTAATTCCTATGCCGGTGCTTTTTGGGAGGCACAATATCCTCAAACCGTAAAGGCTCTTGAAGATATGAAGGCACAATTAGAAGCAGATGAATTAACTGCTTCGCCAGAGTATGCTATGGTAAGAGTCCTTCGTGTATTCACGTATCACAGACTAACCGACTTATATGGGGATATACCCTATAGCGAAGCAGGTAAAGGATATATAGACGGTGTACTGAGACCTGCGTATGATGATCAGGAATTTATCTATAAGGACATGTTGAACGAGCTTAAGGAGGCTTCTGACGCTTTGAGTACTGGAAGTAGTGAGTTAGGTTCTGCGGATATAATTTTTAACGGAGATTTATCAAAGTGGAAAAAATGGGCGAATTCATTGATGCTTCGGCTAAGTTTAAGATTGGTGAAGCGAGACGCTGCACTAGCGCAGGAATGGGCAGCAATTGCCATACAAGGTGGAGTAATGACCTCTAACGAGGATATTGCCTATGTGAAACACCAAACTGGCAATGGCATACTTCAAAATGCTAATGGTGAAGTATTCTTAGCAGATCGTTCCTCTAGAATCAGCAAAACTTTTATCGATTTTTTACAAGGAGATCCAAGATTACCAATTTACGCTGCTTTACCCGACGGTAATTCAGATATCGCGGTACAGAAAGGCTTACCCAATGGTTATGATACTACAACCATTTCTGATGCCCCAGGGGGCGATGATATGGCAACCTATTCAGAAGTTAATTCTAACTTGCTACAAGGCTTGGATGCGCCAATGTTTTTCCAAACTTATGCGGAGGTTGAATTTATGTTGGCCGAATCTGCGGTTCGTTGGGGTCTTGCAGGAGGTGCGGCTGCAGTTGAAGGACATTATAATGCTGGAGTTACCGCTGCAATGACCTATCTAGAACTTTATTCTGAAGATGCTGCGATTTCATCAGAAGCAATTACTGATTATTTAGCGAATAACCCTTATGATTCTTCAAATGCGTTGGAACAAATTAATACACAGTACTGGGCAGCTGTTTTCTTAAATGAATATGAGGCTTATGCAAATTGGAGAAGAACAGGTTTTCCTGTTTTAACCCCTGTTAATTATCCTGGTAATGTAACCAGCGGTACTATACCAAGAAGATTAACTTATTTTACTGGTGAAGCTGTTACGAATAAAGAGAATTATGAGGCAGCTGTAGCTAGCCAAGGCGCAGATTTATTGACCACTAGAGTTTGGTGGGACGCTGAATAATATTACAGCGTCAGGTTATATACTACGATTTAGAAACTGATGATAATGTTGGAGTTAGTGTAAAAGAGGGGGGATTTTTATAATCCCCCCTTTTTTGTATTACTCCAATCTTGATATTTATGAGAAAAATTCTAATTATAAATATCTTTGAGTTTTTGCAATTTCCTTTAAGTAATCACATCTTTTAACTGATTTTTAATTTAGTGATGAGAACAACTTTAGTACTGATTTTCTTTTTTATAATTAATGCTTCTGGGCAAGATTCAAAACTATTCGAATATATTCCGTCAAATAGGTCTAAGGTAGATTTCATAAATAAACTAAGCCCTACTGATGACGAAAATTTTTTTATTTATGATAATTTCTATCATGGGGCAGGAGTAGGCCTAGGTGATATAAATATGGATGGTCTACTCGATATTTATTTTTGTGGTAATCAAGAAAAAGACAGATTGTACCTTAACAAAGGGAATTTTGTTTTTGAGGATATAACTAAAGAGAGTGGGATAGAGGCTTTGGATATAGGTTGGTCATCCTCAGTATCGATGATTGATATTAACAATGATGGATTGTTGGATATTTATGTTACCAAAGAACTGTATGATGATAAACCTGATTGGCGACGTAATAGACTATATATTAATAAGGGAAATAATAGATTTGCTGAGGAAGCACAAAAAGTAGGTTTGGGTGATACCACTAGAACCAGAGGAGCAGCATTTTTAGATTATGATTTAGATGGAGATTTAGACGTATTTTTATTAAGACAACCACCCAACCCAGGATTGTATTCAAAGTACAAAGTAGCATCTAATAATGGTGACTTAACAGATAATCAATATGCTCCCCAGTTATATGAGAACGAAAATGGCTTTTTCCATAATGTTTCTGAGGCTGCAAACATTTTAAGCCCTTCTTACGCCAATGCTGTTGCAGTAGGTGATTTCAATAAAGATGGTTATCCAGATATAGTTGTGGCTAATGATTTTGACGCCCCTGATGCATTATATATAAATCAAGGTAATAAAACTTTTAAGAATGATGCCGCTTTGGCATTTAAGCATACCTCTTACTACGCAATGGGGGTTGATGTTGCTGATTTAAATAATGATTTACTATTGGATATTTTTACTGTTGACATGGCCGCAAATGATAATTTTAGGCTCAAATCAAATATGAGTGGTATGAACCCTGAGCAATTTTGGAAGATAGTTGATAAAGGGTGGAATTACCAATATATGTATAATGCCTTGCAGATAAATAATGGAAACGGCACCTTTGGTGAAATAGCACAATTATCTGGAGTCTCTAGTACTGATTGGAGTTGGTCACCATTGATAGCGGACTTTGACAATGATGGGTTTAAGGACATTTTTGTTTCCAATGGTATTTTAAAGGATATACGTAATACAGACGCTGACCTGGAAATTAAACGCTATATCAATAAAAAATTACAGGAATATGTAGGTCTAAAAGGTAATACGGAATATAATTCACTATGGGATGTTGTTGATTATAATGAGATGGCAGATTTATTTCCATCTACAAAAATTCAAAATAAGTCTTTTAGAAATTTGGACGGTTATCAATTTAAGGATGTATCAGGTGATTGGGGCATCGATAAAAAAACGTTTTCCAGTGGTGCGGCTTATGGCGATTTGGATAATGATGGTGATTTGGATATTGTGCTAAATAATGTAAACGAAGTAGCACATGTTTTAATGAATAATTCGCAGAATAATTTTTTAAGACTTCATTTGGTTAATGCTAATAATCAAATGGTTATAGGGGCTCATGCTGAAATTTATTGCGCATCCGGTAAAAAACAATTTGGTGAAATAACAAGTACTAGAGGTATGTTTTCTACAAGCGAATTATCATTGCACTTTGGTCTTAGCAAGAATGATGTCGTTGATAGCGTGGTTGTGGTTTGGCCTAATTCTAGAAAATCAAAGATTTATAGTCCTACCATAAATCAAACAATTAAATTATTCATGAATGACGCTGAGAATTATAAATCAGTTTATTCACATGAGAATAGGAAAGACATGTTTTCTGATAATACTGCACAATTATCTATTAATATTGAACATCGAGAGAATAGTTTTGATGACTATGAATATCAATTGTTAATGCCTCATAAGATGTCAGAGTTCGGACCAGCAATGGCAATTGCAGATGTAAATAACGATAAATTAGATGACCTATTTGTTGGTGGGGCATTTGGACAAAATGCCATTTTATACCTTCAAGATTCCAAAGGTGGTTTTTTGCCGAGCTCTGAAAAATTGTGGGAAGGGGAAAAAGAATATGAAGATATCGATGCTCTATTTGTTGACATAAATGGAGATAATTATAAGGACTTGTATGTGGTTAGTGGAGGAAATAAATACGGAAAAAATGATATTCACTATATGGATCGTTTATATCTAAATGATGGGCTTGGAAATTTCAATAAAGGAGCTTTGCTAGAGGGGCGACCTATAAGTGGATCTGTTGTTAAAGCTTACGATTATGATAGTGATGGAGATATGGACCTTTTTGTCGGGGGTCGTCATGTACCCCATCAATATCCTTTACCAAGTTCAAGTATGTTTTTTAAAAATGAAGAAGGACAGTTGATTAACAAGAGTGATGAAATAGCTCCAGAACTAAGGGACATAGGTATGGTAACGGATGCTATTTGGGCAGATTATGACAATGATGGGGATGCAGATTTAATTTTAGTTGGAGAATGGATGCCAATAACTATTTTCGAAAATAATGGCGGAAAATTGACAAAAATAAACTTAGATGACTTTGCGGATACCACTGGTTGGTGGTTCAGTATTGATAAGGGAGATTTTGACAATGATGGTGATATAGATTTTATAGCTGGTAATTTAGGACTCAATAACAAATATAAAACTTCTAAAGAAACCCCTTTTGATATCTATTATTCAGACTTCGATAATAATGGAAGTAATGATATTGTTTTAGGATATTATAACAATGACAAGCATTTTCCTTTGAGAGGCTTTTCTTGTTCATCTCAACAAATACCTGGTCTTAAAAAAGAATTTAAAGAATATGATGTATTTGCGACTCTTGAGATTGATGAAGTTTATGGCAAGGATAATCTCAACGAAGCATTGCATTATAAAACGGATACTTTTGTTTCCTCATATATTGAGAACTTAGGCAATGGCAAATTTAAATTGTCCCCTTTGCCGATTCAGGCTCAAATTACTAATATCAACAAGACTTTGGTAAATGATTTCGATCATGATGGTAATTTAGACATATTAACAATTGGTAATTTATATGGTTTCGAAATAGAAACTCCTCGCAATGATGCCGGTACAGGACTGCTTTTGCTTGGGGATGGGAAAGGTAGATTCCAACCGGTAGAAGGTACTCAAAGCGGTTTCTTTGCTCATGGTGATGCTAAGGCAATGGTAGAAATGAATATTAAGGGAAAACCTTTTGTTTTGGTAGCCAACAACAATGATAAATTACAGGTATTCTCCTTAAATGGCAACGAAAAATAAATTAGTTTGTCAATTGGTCATTTGCTTTAAAGCTTCTTTTGGTGAAATGACCGGAAGTTGGCAAGTACTATTCTGACAAACGTAAAAATAAGTCGCACCTTCAACATATCTATCTTGAAACAAAGGCAAATCACTTTTTTTCATGGTACCAACGACGAGACTATTAGGAATATAAGCCTTGTATAGCTCTAAAGTTAACTTATGGGACGCTTTACCAACTACGGCGACCTCGTAGTACGGAAATATTTTTTTAATCAGTAAAGAACCCCATACGGCATAATTGTTAGGACTGGATAATAATTTTGGTTGAATCGTTTTTAGCATACGATCTGCTTGGTCCAAATAATCTATATCGTAAAGAAGATGACCCAATTTGACTAGGTTGTTTGCCATCACCGAATTTGGAGAGGCTATAACCCCGTCATTTGTTTTTAAGATAGGTATAATCAGTTTTTCATGGTCCGTGAATGTATACAAACCCGAAGTATTATCAAGAAAAAGTTCGTTGGCTTGCTCTGTCAATGCTGTTGCGAAATTTAAATCACCTACATCAAAACTGATGGAATAGAGATTGATGGAAGCTTCGATTAGAAAAGCATAATCTTCAACAAACCCGTTATCATTATGGGTGTTATCAACAATGGAGTGGACGAGTTTTTTATCCACATATAAATTCTTTTGAATAAAGTCCATAGTTTTTCGGGCACTCTCTAAATACCTTTTATCCGCAAATGACCGATAGGCTTCAGTATATCCATTGATCATTAGAGCGTTCCATGAGGTAATTATTTTTTTATCAATATTCGGGGTAATCTTTAACTTTCTGGCCTCGGTCAAGGCGGTATTCCATTTTTGCTTTAATTCCAATAATGAATCCATTTGTAAATTGAACTTTGCAACGAATTCTTCATCGGTTAATTTTTTAAAAAGCACATAGTTTTCATCATCGAGAACAGCATCGTTCGTAATGTTGAAATACGCTTGAAATAAATTAAAATCAGTCGTTATAATTCTTTCAAGTTGTGATTTCTTCCAAAGGTAAAATGTACCTTCTTTACCATCACTATCGGCATCCATAGTGGCGTAAAAAGCTCCTCTATCATTTCTCATTGTTCGCTCTAGAAATGCAATGGTAGAAATGGCTACTTTTTTATAATCCTCATCTCTGAAAATACGGTAGGCTTTTGAATATAAGCTAATTAGTTGCGCGTTGTCGTAAAGCATTTTTTCGAAATGGGGTACTTTCCAAAAAGGGTCGGTACTATATCTAAAAAATCCCCCTTCAACCTGATCGTGTATTCCGCCAAGCATTACTTTGTCTAAAGTCGTTCTTATATAGTCAAGGGTAACGGTATCTTTGATTAAAATGGCATAATCCAATAAAAACGAAAGGTTTTCAGGAAGCATGAACTTTTCCTTCCCTTCAATTCCTCCCCACTCCAAGTCCCACGATTTTTTCCATTGATCTACGCTCCCATCAAGTTCAATTTTTGTAGCAAAATCAGTGTTAGTAGACGTGTCGAAAATATTAAGATCTTTGATTCCTTGGGTGATTTTATCTGCGAATTCAGAAGCTTTTTGAGGACTGTCTTTATATAGTTTGTTCAATTGCCCAATTACATTGACCCATTGGTCTTTTGTGTGATAGGTTCCTCCGTACAATGGTTTTCCGTTGGGCAAGAGAATTACGTTTAAGGGCCAACCTCCTTCACCTTTTATAAGTTGAACGGCAGTCATATATAATTGGTCAATATCTGGGCGCTCTTCGCGATCTACCTTAATATTGATAAAGTTGGTATTCATTATTTGGGCAACTTCATCGTCTTCAAAGGTTTCTTTCGCCATTACATGGCACCAATGACAAGAAGAATAACCAATGCTGACGATGATAAGTTTATCTTGTTCTTTGGCCTTTTGCAAAAGTGTTTCGCTCCATGGATTCCAATAAACAGGATTGTATGCGTGTTCCAATAAATAAGAACTGGTTTCATTTATCAGAGCATTAGGATGTCTATTGATTTCAATTTTAGATGAATCCTGACTGAATACATTTAAACCCAAAAGAAGGAAGATTAAAAGTGTAGAAAGCAAACGAAATTTAAAAAGGGAATTACCCATTTAGTAAGGGATAAATATTCCTGTAAAAATAACTTTTTAATTTCAATTCGTTTAAAATTAATAATTTGAAGAATACATGGTTGGGTCGTAAAAAAAATTTTCAGGCAGATATTGATTGTGGGTGATAAAAGGATTAAATCATTTAATATCAGGAATGGTGATTACAAATTGTATAAAAGCAAGTAGATACAGTTGATACTATTTATACAATTCGTAAATTCATATTATTTAAATTTTAATTGTATACGTGAAGTTACATCTACTGAATAGAAATAGTAAATCGAACAAGTCACTGACCATCAACCACGAAGTTCAGCCTAACTTTTTACGCATTTGGCATTACCACCCAGAAATCGAGCTAGTCCTTATTTTGAAAAGTACGGGGACCCGATTTATCGGAGATAATATTGAACGATTTTCGACGGGTGATTTAGTTTTGATCGGTAAGAACATTCCACATATGTGGCTCAATGACGATGTTTATTTTGAGGAAAAGACAGCTTTGAGAGCTGAAGCAATATCTGTACATTTTAAAAAAGAATTTCTTGGTGAAGGTTTCTTTCAAGTGCCTGAAATGGCCAAAATATCACAACTGTTGGATAGAGCGGACCGTGGCATAAAATTTAAAGAAGTAGGTAGTGATTTAATTTGTAAAATAAAGAATTTGAATACGTTAATAGCATCTGATCAAATAATAGCATTATTAGATGTGCTTTCTTCTCTAGCCGCTCATGAAAGCTATGAATTTGTGTCAAGCCTAGGTTTTTTGGATTCCTTTCATAAAACCGAAAATAAAAGATTGGATCAAATCTATGAATATATTTTTGAGAATTTCAATTCTCCAATAAGCGCAGGTGATGTTGCCCAAATCATAGGAATGAACAAATCTGCATTTAGTAGGTATTTTAAGAAAGTACATCGAAAATCCTTCACGAAATATTTAAATGAAATGCGGGTAGGATATGCGTGTAAACTTTTATTGGATAATCAAGAAAGTATCACGGGAATTGCTTTTTTATCGGGGTTTAACAATATATCGAATTTTAATAGGCAGTTCAAACTTATAAAAGGAACTACACCCACCGAATATTTTTCCAGTTATAAGTAATAGAAACTCAATTTTAAAATAAGCAAAAAAAGTATACATTTTGGTTTATTTTTTATTTGTCGTCATAGCCTTTTCAATCTACATTTAGTAATTAAAAATATGGCGAATGAATGATGGAATATTTATAGAAGATGTTTTGGTAAAGGATATTCGTTTCCCCACTAGTACATCTCTTGATGGCTCCGATGCAATGAACCCAGATCCAGATTATTCTGCAGCTTACGTTATCCTGAAAACAAACAGGAAAGATTTAGAAGGGCATGGTCTTACGTTCACCATTGGTCGAGGTAACGAAATTTGTGCTCATGCGATAGAGGCACTATCTTATCTTTTAAAAGGGAAATCCCTGAACGGTTTCGTACAAAATATGGGAGCCTTTTGGAAAATGATAACCGGTGACAGTCAATTACGTTGGTTAGGTCCTGAGAAAGGGGTTATCCATTTAGCAACAGGTGCTTTGGTAAATGCCGTATGGGATCTGTACGCAAAAGCGGAACAAAAACCGCTATGGAAGTTAATTGCAGATATGTCTCCAGAAGAACTTGTAAGTTGTATCGATTTCACCTATATCACAGATGCGATCCATCCTGCTGAAGCATTGGCTTTGTTAAAGGAAAAGGAATCGACCAAAAAGGAGCGCACCGCTTACCTTATGGACAATGGATACCCGGCGTACACTACGTCTGCGGGCTGGTTGGGGTATTCAGATGATAAGATGCGAAGTTTATGTAGGGAGGCGAAAATCCACGGGTTTAAGCATATGAAGATGAAGGTGGGTGCTGACTTGAACGACGATATGCGTAGGGCTTCCATTATTAGGGAAGAAATTGGTGATGATCTGAAGTTGATGATGGATGCCAACCAAAAATGGGATGTTGACGAGGCCATAGAAAATATGGCACAATTGAAAAAGTACGATCCATGGTGGATCGAAGAACCTACGAGTCCCGATGATATTTTAGGACACGCCAAGATTTCCCGTGCGGTACATCCTATAAAAGTGGCAACGGGAGAACATTGTCAAAATCGGGTTATCTTTAAACAGTTGATGCAGGCCAGTGCCATAGATGTATGTCAAATTGATAGTTGCAGGGTAGGAGGGGTCAATGAAATTTTGGCTATTTTACTGATGGCGGCTAAATTCAATATCCCTGTATGTCCCCATGCTGGCGGCGTCGGTCTATGTGAATATGTGCAACATCTATCCATGATCGATTTTGTTGCCATTAGTGGTACGATGGAAGATAGGACCATTGAATATGTAGATCATTTACACGAGCATTTCATTGATCCGGTCAAGGTGGTGAATGGGGCATATGTTGCACCTCAAATGCCAGGATATAGTATAACGATGAAGGAGGCTTCTATGGATAGATATAGTTATCCAAACGGTTCTTATTGGGCATCCGAACATAAAAAAAATATTTATGAAGTTTAGTTTAAAAAATAAAATAGCGGTAATTACAGGTGGTGGCAGCGGCATAGGAAAAGCCATTTCAAAAACCTTGGCAGAACAAGGCGCACAAGTTCATATTTTGGAACTGAACGTTGACAATGCAGAGCTTACGAAAAAGGAAATTTCAGATAGTGGTGGGGTGGCATTTGTATACCAATGTGACGTTACCGATCAGACACATGTTAAAACTGTTATAACATCGATACAAGAAAAGAAGGCTATTGATATTTTGATCAATAATGCAGGAATAGCCCATGTCGGGAATGTCGAAAAGACGACCGAAGATGATTTGGATAGAATCTATCGTGTGAATGTAAAAGGAGTGTACAATTGTATTTTCAGTGTAATTCCGTTCATGAAAAAGAAGGGCGGTGTCATCATCAACATGGCTTCTGTTGCCTCAACCGTGGGCGTATCCGATAGGTTTGCTTATTCAATGTCCAAAGGGGCTGTGCTTACCATGACCTATTCTATTGCCAAAGACTATGTAACGGAAGGAATTCGTTGTAATTGTATTTCACCGGCTAGGGTTCATACCCCTTTTGTAGACGGTTTTATAAAGAATAATTACCCGGGTGAAGAGGAGCAAATGTTTGAGAAACTGTCAAAAACCCAACCTATTGGCCGTATGGGGCTGCCAGAGGAGGTGGCCAATTTAGCACTTTATTTATGTTCGGACGAAGCATCTTTTATCACGGGGACCGATTTTCCTATTGACGGAGGATTTATTAAATTGAACGGATAACGAAATCAGTTCTTAAATAAAACAATAGAACTTTATAAAAAGAAGGAATGAAACTTATACGATTTGGAGCAGTAGGAAATGAAAAACCCGGAGTGGAATTAGAAAACGGAGATCGATTGAATGTCTCCGGATTTGGGGAAGATTACACGGAGCAATTTTTTGAAACTAATGGTATTGACCGACTAAATAAATGGTTAAAGGATCATCAAGGAGAATGTGACGCTGTAGCCCAAACGGAGCGTTTGGGTTCTCCCATTTGTAGACCGTCTAAAATTGTTTGTGTAGGTTTGAATTACGCCAAACATGCTGAGGAGAGTGGTATGTCCATACCTAAGGAGCCTGTTTTGTTCTTTAAGTCGACCACGTCGATAATTGGCCCGAACGACACGGTAATATTGCCAAAAAACAGTACAAAATCCGACTGGGAAGTTGAATTGGCTATCGTGATCGGGAAGAAAACTTCTTATGTTTCCAAGGAAGAAGCAATGGGTTATATTGCAGGATATGTTTTACATAACGATATTAGTGAACGCGCCTTTCAACTGGAACGTGAAGGTCAATGGGTCAAAGGAAAAAGTTGTGATACTTTTGCACCTTTAGGTCCGTTCATGGCGACCAAGGAAGAAATCAAGGACCCGAATAATTTGAAGCTTTGGTTGAAACTAAACGGAAAAATGATGCAGAACAGTTCAACATCCGATTTTGTTTTTAATGTGCAAGAAGTGGTTAGTTATATCAGTCAATTTATGACCTTGTTGCCCGGCGATGTTATTTCTACAGGAACACCTTTTGGGGTAGGATTGGGATTAAAACCTCCTGTATATTTAAAAGAGGGAGATGAAATGGAATTAGGTATTGAAGGTCTAGGGGTTTCAAAACAAAATGTAGTAAATTATAAGGGATAATGGTCATCGACAGTCATCAACATTTTTGGATCTATCACCCTAAACATCAAGAGTGGATAACGGATGATATGTCATTGATTCAAAACGATTTTTTGCCGACTGACTTAGAATCTTTGTTAAGTACTAATGGTGTGGATGGATGTATTGCCGTTCAGGCAGATCAGTCGTATGAAGAGACTGACTTTTTGATTCATCTCGCTGATCAACATTCTTTTATCAAGGGGGTGGTAGGATGGGTAGATTTGTGTAGTGAAGATATAGATGAAACCCTAAAAGAGTATGCTAAAAACTATCATTTCAAAGGAGTTAGACATGTACTTCAAGCAGAGCAAGATTCTTTTTTTTCAAATGAAAAATTCAAGAACGGTATAGGTCGATTAGCCAAGTATGGTTTAACGTACGATATCTTGATTTATCATCATCAATTAAATCAAGCTATAGAATTAGTAAGTCAATTTCCTAACCAAAAGTTTGTTTTAGATCATATTGGGAAGCCTAATATCAATAAGTCTGAAATCGAGACCTGGTCTGAAAATATTGGAACATTGTCGAAGTTTCCGAATGTGTATGTAAAAGTTTCAGGCTTGGTTACAGAAGCTGATTGGAAAAATTGGGAGTATCATGAAATGGTTCCCTACCTCGATATCATATTCGAGGCATTTGGGGTAAATCGTATTATGTTTGGATCAGATTGGCCGGTTTGTCTACTGGCATCCGACTATAGCACTGTAAAAGGTATTGTGCAGGACTATATTGAGCGTTTCGATGTTGAGCAACAAAAAATGATTATGGGTTCTACAGCTTTAGATTTTTATGGTATTACTAATAAAATCTAAAATTTCTTATACCTTAGGCCGCAAAAGAATTTAGTCGTTTTAATAAGTATGGATTTATTTCTAAAGGATAAAGTTATTATCGTTACCGGAGGATCTTCGGGCATAGGTAAGGGTATAAGCCTTGCCTTGGCCGAGGAAGGTGCAATTCCCTTTATTGTGGGTAAAGATAAGGATAGTGTTGATGCGGCATTTACAGAAATAAAGGGCTTAGGTTTTAAAGTAGGTAAGGCCTATGCCGAATTAATGGATGCTATCGACTGCAAGAAGGCCATTGATAAAGCGATTGAAGATTTTGGAAAAATAAATGGGTTGGTGAATAACGCTGGGGTCAACGATTCTGTAGGTTTGGAAAAGGGTTCTGTAGAACAGTTCAACTTATCCCTGAATAAAAACCTGACCCACTACTACCAGATGGCAAAATTGGTTTTGCCAGAGCTAAAAAAGTCAAAGGGATCCATTGTTAATATAGGTTCTAAAACATCGTTTATGGGGCAGGGGGGCACCTCTGGATATGCTGCCGCCAATGGTGGTCGCAATGCATTGACCCGCGAATGGGCTGTAGAACTTTTGCCGTATTCGATTAGGGTGAATGCAGTTATCGTTGCAGAATGTTATACGCCCCTTTATGAATGGTGGCTGAAGTCTTTTGACAATCCTGAAGAAAAGTTAAAGGGAATTTTAAGTAAAATACCTTTAGAAAACAGAATGACTACGGCAAAGGAAATTGCAAATATGGTGCTGTTCTTATTATCCTCTAGGTCTAGCCATACCACTGGTCAATTGGTTTTTGTGGATGGAGGTTATACCCATTTAGATAGATCTTTATAAAATACCATATATGAACAAGAGAGAGATTACACCCATCGTTTCAAAAAAAGTAATTGTCCCTTTTGTTTTAATTACCTCTTTGTTTGCATTATGGGGTTTTGCCAATGATATTACCAATCCAATGGTTTCAGCGTTTAAAAAAGTGTTGGAGTTGGATAACTTTCAAGCTTCTTTGGTACAATTTGCTTTTTATGGAGGGTATTTTACTATGGCCTTACCAGCAGCCATTTTCGTGAATCGGTTTTCCTATAAAAAGGGAATTATTTTAGGACTTTCATTGTATGCTCTTGGGGCTATCCTTTTTTACCCTGCAGCAGCATATGAGGAATTTTCGTTTTTCTTGGCCGCCTTGTATATTTTAACCTTTGGCTTGGCATTTCTGGAAACCACCGCGAATCCCTATATATTGTCCATGGGTTCTGAGAAAACCGCTACCCAGCGCCTTAATTTAGCACAGGCATTTAATCCTGTTGGTGCATTGCTCGGTTTATTGGTTGCCCAGAAATTCATACTAGCCTCACTACGATCCGATGATACCCTTGCCGACGGTACCCCTGTTTATGCTACCCTGCCAGAAAGTGCCAAAACAGCTGTGCGTACAGCTGACTTGGCGGTTATTAGGGATCCTTATGTTATTTTAGGTCTTGTAGTACTGATCTTTCTTTTGGTCATAGCAGTAATGAAAATGCCAAAGAATCAGGATCAGGAAAATAAAGTAGCTATCGGTAATTCCATAAAAAGATTATTTAAGTCCGGAAAATTTGTTGGAGGAGTGATAGCCCAGGCTTTTTATGTAGGAGCACAGATCATGTGTTGGACGTATTTGTATCAATATGCGGAATCCTTTGGTATTTCCAATACGACAGCGGTCAATTTTGGGATTTCTGCACTCGTTCTATTTTTGATAGGGAGGGCGACGGGCACTATTCTTTTAAAATTCGTTGACTCAGGAAAGTTGTTGAATTTTTTTGCTATAGGAGCCTCTATATGCACCTTAATAACCATATTCGTTCCAGGAATGATAGGTTTGATAGCACTTGTCGCTATTTCCTTTTTCATGTCGATCATGTTCCCAACTATTTATGGAATAGCTTTGGAAGGACAAGGTGAAGATGCCAAGTTTGGAGCCGCCTTTTTGGTAATGGCCATTGTTGGGGGTGCTTTAATGCCCACTTTACAAGGTATTCTTTTGGATTTGGGAGGTGATGGGTATACCGATTTAATCATTTTAGGGGTACCTGAGGTGAATTTTTCATTTATACTACCGCTTACCTGCTTTATTGTTGTTGCTATATATGGTCATTATGTTTTTAAGTACTACCCTAATAAATAGCGATGTCGAAGAAAACTAGATACAGCTTCGCGTGCGACCTAAAAAACGATGAACGATCGATCGCTGCTTACAAAGCCTATCATAAAGAAGTTTGGCCAGAAATTTTAAAAAGTATAAAAGACGCCGGTATTATTGATATGGAAATTTACCTTCATGCAAATCGTCTTTTTATGATTATGGAGGTGAATGAAGATTTCGATATGGATAGGAAAGCACAGTCAGACGCTGAGAACCCTAAAGTACAGGAATGGGAAGAATTAATGTGGGGCTATCAACAGGCGTTACCGTCGGCCGAGAAAGGTCAAAAATGGGTGGTTATGGAGCGTATTTTTAAACTTTAGGATATACTATATAAAGAGCAAATTTTCAGTTGAATTTTTATCCGCTAATCATATATCTTCGTAGTGACCATCTTATTGTATAGCTTATATTTTGCCGACCTATTAAAAGTAAAATTTTTAAAGGACTGTAGCCGAAGTAAGCTAATTTAGCTATGAAGAATATCTTAAACGACTCTCGTCCAAAAAATAAAAGAGGTATCGGTAAAATTTTAAGTTTATTGTTTAATAGAAATCTCTTCTTAATACGATTCGGACAGAAAGACTAAATCTTGGTCTTCCATGGCTCCGATTACTAATTTGATATAATCAGTCATTGCCTTATCTATATTTTTCGGATCGTTGATATCAATAATACCTCTCCAGATCATTGCCCGTTCTTTTCCTTCACAAATGCAGTACAAGGTAGTTTCTGCATGATAAACCGTAAAATCATTATAATAATTTTCATCATAGTAGATGCCTTGATTTTCCAAGTAATCATCATTAAAACGCATTTGATGATCATCCCAACGGGAAATGGCTTTTACAAAATTTTCCCTATCCTCAGAACCGGTAATTTTTGTAAGTAGTATGGCGTCAAAATCTTTATCCAAAAGACTTTGTTCTACAAGATCCAATTCTGTTTCGGTTTTTTTTGAATTTGTGAGCGAAACGTCAAATATGTCAATGCTACGCCAAGCCTCTATTTTTCTCTTCGTAAATTCTTCTAAGAGTTGACTTTCGAAATCTTCACGCACATTTTGGTTTTGAGCCATACCCACCAAGAGAACTTTGTTGGCATAGAACAAAACTATATCAGGATTTTTCCAATTCTCAACCAACCTAATAGAAGAGCAGCCCATTAAAAGAATGCAAGAGGCTAGTAGTATTTTTTTCATGGGAATTCTTTATCGATTAAAATTTCAAGATAAGGGTAAGATAATTGAATGACTATGACAATGGTCAGTCTATCAATGAACTATTGTAAATGTCGTTGTGAATTAAAGTCTTAGGGTTGCTCATAACGTTCTTTGTTAATATCAATACTACATCCTAAGGTATTCTTTTGGTATCACTGGGGAATCACTAAAAACGGAAGGCTTACATGAAAACCTATTTTTTTAATTACGGGCTCAATGAAAAGGCGCTCAAAAAAGGTATGCTTATTCTGCACCATAACCAGTAAATTTATTTTTTTTTTGAGCTGAAAGGCATTTACGGCAGCGATTATTTCATTGCTTGCAACATCATGTAATAGGACGTTTTCGCCCAAAAGTTGTACCAGTTTTTTCTTATATTTTCGTTGGATGGGACTGAGCTCATAACCAGTAGAAATATGCATTACATTTATTTCGGATAAGTGCTTATTTACGATTTTTAAAAGTATGGATAACTTTTTTTTATCAAAATCAACTTCATAATCCGTTGGAAAAAGAACCTGTTTCGGTACTTCGTACTTAAAGCCGGATGGAACTGCAAGCACGGGACATTTTGCATTTTTTATGACGTGTACAGTATTGGTGCCGAATAGAATTTCAGTAGCCCCTGTAGCCCCCTGGGTACCCATAATAACCAAATCGATCCGCTCTGCTTCCACTGTCCGAGTGACTTCACTCGTTAGGGAGTTTAGTGCGGAATGGGTCGTAAACGTGTGCTTCGTATTGTTGAATGCTTTTTCCAGTTGTTTTTTTAAATCTTCCAGATTATTCATGGAATTTTCTTGAACGATATCTCCTAGTCCGATTTGAGCGGGACTTCCCATTAGGTATTCCGTGTGGTAAACGGGCGGCATGTAGGTGTTTAAAAGATAAAACGAACAGTTCATATCCTTGAACAAATTGAGGGCGTAATGTATTGAGGATAGCGAATTTTTGGAGAAGTCCGTAGGGAGTAAAATACGTGTCATAGTGCTGATTTTATTCTATGAAGTTAAGAAGGGTTTACCTCATAAACCATGATATTCATCAGGTCTCATTCATGAATGATCAAAAAAGGTATTTTTGTGTGATAACTAATTTTTTCAACAGTGGGCCTAAAGAGTATACGCTCTAAAAAATTGAGGTTTTTGGCTACCATGACTAACATATCCGAATCCCTACTTTCCGTAAAACCTTGAATGGCCTCATCTATTTTTTTTCCGGTAATCACATGGAATGAAGGTTTGAGACTATTGAAATAATCAATTAGAAAGGCCTTGTTTTTCAACTGCAGTGTACTCATTTCCTCATTTTTTAGGGACACAAAAAGGAATTGTAAGTTAGATTTTTTCATCAATAGAATTTCCTTTAGCGTTTCTAAAACCTTAGATCCGTATTTTAATTGAAAATCAGAAGGAAAGCCTACCTCTTTTATGGTGTTGTAGGTCGCTTGTTCGGGTACGGCCAATACCGCACAAGGCACCTTGGTGATGACGTTGCCAGTGTTGCTTCCAATTGAAACGGTCTTTAGACCTGTAGAACCCTTGGTGCCCATTATAATGAGCTCAATTTCTTTTGTTTGAACTACCTTTCTTAAATGGTCGGTTAAAAAGCCATAAAGGGCGAATGTCCTAAATTCATGTTTCGGGTTTAAGGGTAGATGCGCTATGGCTTCCAATAATTTTTCGAGCTTTTCTTTACTGTCTTTTAGGATGTTTTTCTCAAGGATTTCAGAAGATATGAACATGGCCGTTTCTCCGCTTGAACTTGTGTGCGTTGAATTGACATGAACGATATGAAAAATACAATGGGTCTTTTTGAAAAATGAAAGACCATAGCATAGTGCGTTCCAAGCATTATCTGAGAAATCTGTGGGAATCAAAATATTTTTCATCAAGATTTTTTCTAGTATCCTTTAAAAGTATCTGGGGATGACAGAAAAACCTATGATTAATATCATGGTACTACATTTTAGATTCGCAGAACTAATACTCTAACTTATGCAGGAAAGGGCTTTCAGGTCTTTTATTTTTATGTTTCTACCCTCAATATCGATTAGCCCTTCCTTTTTAAGACCTGATAGGGTACGGATCAAACTTTCAGTAGCAATACCCGCAACACTGGCAAGGTCGTTTCGCGATATTTTGATAGGATCATTCGGGTTTTTATTCATCAGTTGTACAAACTGTAATAGGGTTTGCGCCGTTTTCTTACGTACAGAACTATAGGCCATTTGTAAAAGTTGATGTTTTATGTTGGCGATATTATCTGAAAGAAGTTCCATTAACTCTAACGATACGGAAGGGTTATCTTGTAGAACCTTAGTTAACTCCTCTTTTGCCACCATCGCCAGCTCTACCGTTTCTAACGCCGTAGCAGATTCTTGGTAGGGTTCATTATCTATAAATGATGTAAAGCCTAAGAAATCATCTTCATTGTACAAGGCGGTTGTCAGCTCTTTTCCATCCTCGTCCATGGTATGACATTTTATGGCACCTTTCAGCACCAAAAACACCCCGCTAGACCTTGCACCCTGTTCATAGATATGTTGACCTTGTTCAAATTTTAAAATGGTTCCATGGTCGTCAAAATAATTTTTAAGTTGATTAAGATCGTTTATTTCATTGATTTTCTCGTTAGATAGGGCTGCTGTTGTGGCCTGTTTCAAGAGTTTTGATTTTGCCAGTCTACTTTCTACTGCACTTATCAAATCTTCTTCTTCAAAAGGCTTTGTAAGGTAATCGTCTGCACCTAGGTTCATGCCCTTACGAACGGATTTATGCCCGGTAATAGCAGAAAGAAATATAAAAGGTATCTGTTTTGTTCTCTCAGTAGATGATAAATTTTGCAGTACACCATAACCATCGACCTCGGGCATCATAATGTCACAAATGATAAGGTCGGGTAGTTTTTCAGTGGCTATTTGAATGCCCTTTTTTCCATTAATAGCAGTAAGCACTTTATAGCCGCCAAGTTCTAAAAGCTCTGCCGTATTTTCTCGTAATGCTCTATCATCCTCAATTAATAATATGGTTTTCATGACGTTGTAGGTTTCATTTCACTAGGTATATGAATGATGAAGGTAGACCCAATATGTTCTTTACTCTCAAAAGAAAGTTTTGCGCCTAAATTCTCTAAATGTTGTTTGGCAATATTAAGACCGATGCCGGTGCCTTGGTTGAGTAAGGCATTTTCTGCCCTAAAATAGCGATCAAAAATGTATTTCTGTTGGTTTTCAGGAATTCCAATACCTTCATCGATTACTGCAATGGTCATAAAATCTTTTTCCTTTTTATAGATAATTTTAATCAAAGAATCTTCAGGGGAGTATTTTATGGAATTGTGCAACAGATTGGATAAAGCTAGGCTCAAAGTCTTCTCATCAAATACGAGGACCACATCGTCTATGTTATCAGGATATTGAATGTGTTGATTCGGTTTTAAGAGCATATTCGCATTATAGACAACTTCGTTGACAACCTTACTTAGTGGAAATTCAGCTATGTCGTAATTTACCTTACCAGAATCTAAGCGTTCAACAGAAAGAAAATCGTTGAGAATAGTATCTAACTGGTGCACCTTTGCCTTAATGGTCCTAATATGTTTGTTCCGTTTCTCTTGTTGTTCGGTCTCGTTGTATTTTGAGAGTAGGGTAACCGAACTAAGTATGGTACTGAGTGGGGTCTTGAATTCATGCGATACCAGTGAAAGAAAGCGGGTCTTAAGTTCATTCAGTTCCTTTTCTTTGACCAAGGCTTCTGTTAATTGCTTTGTGCGTTCTTGAACGGTATCTTCTAATTTCTTGGTGTAACTTTTTCGTTCCGTAATATCCGTCACAAGGGCCATCACATAGGTGCCACCATATAATTCAAATGGATTTAGACCTGCCTCGACCGGAAACTCTTCTCCATTTTTGCGCAGGCCGTTAAGATCACGCCCTTTTCCCATTTGTCTTTTTTCGGTTTTTGCTATGAACGAAGAAACATGGTGGCGATGGTTTGCGTGATATCTTGCTGGAATAATGGTTTCCAAAGGTTTCCCTATAAGCTCATCCTTTTCATAACCGAACAGTTCATCGGTCGAAGAGTTGGTCGCCACTATTTTTTGATCGCTATTTACGACAATGATACCTTCAGAAATACCTTCTGACAAAAGATTGAAAATATTACTGTCTTTTTGGAAAACTCTCATGCTACAATGTAATCTTTAACGTATACTTATCATAAAAAAATAAGGATTATAAAGTTACTTTTTCAACAATGAAATTTAAAATCATAAACATAGAAAACTCATTATAATTAGAAATAGCACTTTAGAAGAATATACAAAAGTAATTTTTAGCGTGGCACGTAGCGATGGCTCGGTTCATCCGCATGCGGCTGATCGGTTAAGATTATATATGCGCAATTATGGGTCTAAAATGGATAATAGTTAAGACCTTTCTAAATCAGCTACAGTGGTTCGTACAGAAGCAGCATGAGATTCCAATTTTAGGATAGGGAGATAATTCAGGGAAATGTTTTAATGAATTCATTGTATTATATATAATGAATAGTACCATTTTTACCCTCGGCATGAAAACATTATTGTGGATGCGGCAAATGCAATGATGAAATCCTAGGCAGTGATGGTGGAATAAGCCGGAAACCGTTGAGCTATGTTACAATTGAAATTCCGTTCATTCAATTCTTTTTTGTAACAAAAAATGACTCTAAGGCACTGACAAATATCATAGTATTATAAAGTTATCATATCTAAATTGGTGGTACACAAAGCCCTATATTGGCTCCAAGCTTTTGACGGATGGATTAGTAGCTGTTCAAATTGCGGAAAATGGATGGCAAATCAAAAAATTAAAATAAAATCACAACTATGAAACGATTGAACGGAAAAGTAGCACTTATTACTGGTGGTACTGGTGGCATTGGTCTTGCTACGGCAAAATTGTTTTTGGCAGAAGGCGCAAAGGTGATGTTGGTCGATAACGACGGCATGGCAATTGAGAAAGCACGCACTTCCTTAGACCATGAAAATGTTTCTTTTTGCATCGCAGATGTATCGAAAACCGAAGACACTATCCGCTTTTTGAACCATACCTTGCAAACCTTTGGTAAAATCGACATCTTTTTTGCCAATGCGGGTATCGAAGGGGTATCAAAACCCATTACCGATTATCCGGAGGATGTTTTTGACAAAGTATTGGCTGTTAACCTAAAAGGGGTTTGGTTGGGGTGCAAGTACATCACACCAAAAATGGTAAGTGGGGGAAGTGTTATAATTACCTCTTCTGTAGCGGGACTAAAAGGATATGCTGGTTTAGGGGCCTATGTGGCCACCAAGCATGCGATAGTAGGCATTATGAAAGTAGCTGCATTAGAAAACGCATCTCGAATGATACGCGTGAATACCTTGCATCCGGGCCCCGTCGATAATGATATGATGCGTAGAATCGAATCGGGAATGTCCCCAGAAAACCCTGTAGAAGTACTGAAAGGGTTTGAGGCCGCCGTACCATTTGGTCGTTATGCAACTTCAGACGAAGTTGGACAAATGGCCTTATTTTTGGCATCCGATGATAGTAAATACATTACAGGATGCACACATGTTGTTGATGGAGGTATGTTGAACGCATAATTATTCTTCTCCGCAATAAACCTATTCAATTCTGTTTTCTTGGTCATTTTCCATATGACCAAGGATTATTTTTCTTTTTAAAATGGTACTTTAGAATTAAATTAAACGATGATGACCGTTCATAATTTGGGGGAAACCAATTCGATTCTAAATCAGTTTATCGCCGAGATACGAGGTACACAAATTCAAAAGGACAGCATGCGTTTTCGACGTAATATCGAGCGTATTGGAGAAATACTCGCCTATGAATTAAGCAAAACCTTAGAATACTTACCAAAAATTGTAGAAACACCTTTGGGAAATAAGAACATGGAACTGCCAAAGGAGGAATTGGTAGTTTGCTCTATACTGAGGGCTGGATTACCTTTGCACCTAGGTCTCCTCAACTATTTTGACACCGCTGAGAACGGATTCATTTCTGCTTACCGGAATCATGAGAATAATGAAGATGAGTTTGAAGTGATTGTCAATTATTTTGCAGCACCGTCTTTGGAAGGCAAGACTTTACTACTTTCAGATCCAATGCTCGCCACAGGTAAAACCATGGAAAATGTTTTAAAGGTCTTGAAGAACCACGGTACTCCCTCACAAATCCATATCGTTTCGGTTATTGGTGCTACGCAAGGCATAGACTACGTGAAATCTGTTTTTCCGAAGAACACCCATTTATGGATTGCAGCTGTTGATCCTGAATTAAATGCTCGAGGGTATATTCTTCCGGGGATAGGGGATGCGGGAGATTTAGCTTTTGGAGAAAAGCTATGATACAAATTAGGACTTATTCCTAATCCGTTTTCGCCACTTTACCAGTTCGAACCATAGCACTGAAATACTTCCAACAGATAAGGAAACCACCAGCTGTTCCATAGAGAGCTGGTCGAACTCAAAGAACCTACTCAATACAGGCACATACAACAATACCCCTGCAAGAACCAAAGTGATACCGATAATTAACGGAACTAGGTTGTTCCTGTATTTTAAGGTGGTGATTACGGAATAATAAAAGGAACGGTTCACCAGTGTTAAAAAGATATTCGCAAAGATCAATACCATAAAGACCATGGTACGGGTACTATTTTCTGAATAGCCAAGGGAAACAGAATACTGGTATACAAACAACGCGCCAACCGTAATGACCAAACCTTGAACAATACTGGTCATCAACTCCTTGAAATTGAAAAAAGTGGTCGTAAAAGGACGGGGCTTTTTAAACATCAGATTTTTTTCCATGGGTTCGTTTTCAAAAATAATCGAACAGGTAGGCCCCATAATCAATTCCAATAAAATGACATGCGAAGGAGAAAAGGTGTTGGGATAGATCCAACGCAAAGCCAACGGAATAAAGACCGTAAGAATGATCGGAATGTGTATGGAAATAATATACTGTATGGCCTTTTTAAGATTGGTATAGATCTTTCTGCCCATGGCAATGGCATCCACCATTTTAGAAAGGTCGTCATCCACTAATATCAATGAGGCCGCTTCTTTGGCGATTTCCGTCCCTTTTTTACCCATGGCGATACCAATGTGGGCCGCTTTTAATGCCGGACCGTCATTGACTCCGTCACCGGTCATAGCCACCACTTCATTGTTTTTCTTTAAGGCATTGACAATGCGCAATTTTGCTTCGGGAAACATTCTTGAGAAAATAGTGGTGGTCTTCACTTTTTCTTCCAATTCCGCATCGGATAAAGCCATCATTTCGTCCCCCGTCATACATTTTTCGTATCCTATCAAATGAACCTGTTGGGCAATGGCCATTGCGGTCGCCGCATTGTCTCCGGTAATCAATTTTACTTGAATCCCGGCCTTATCAAAGTCTTGTACCACTTGATCAATGTTTTCTTTTGGCGGGTCATAAAAGGCCACTAGGCCTTTGAAATCAAATCGAAACTCCTGTTGCTTTTCAGGATAGTCATTTCCAGAGAAAATGGCTTGCCCCACGGCCAACAGGCGATAACCTTGAGCTCCCAGACTGTTCATGGTTTCATGGAGTATTTTGATTTCTGATGCATTCAAATTGGATACGGCAATGATTGCTTCAGGGGCACCTTTTGCGGCTACGATGAGGTTTCCATTTTCATTCTGGAAAAGGTGGGTCATCATGGGTGGTTTTCCGCCTAGGGGGTATTCATGCACCATTTTATAATTGGGGCGTTCATCTAAACTGTTCCTTTTGCCATAGGCATCGTGCAGGGCGACCTCCATCGGATCGAAAGGAATGGGTTCACTGGCCCACATGGCTAACTTAACCAGTTCTTTTTCTGTAGTGTTCAATTTTCCATCGGCATCCAATACCTTTCCTGTAGATAGGGTAAATAGTTTGGCCAGTGCCATTTTATTCTGGGTGATGGTACCTGTTTTATCGGTGCAGATGACAGTAGCACTTCCTAAAGTTTCCACGGTTTTCATCTGCTTTACTACGATTCCCATTTTCATTAGGCGCCAAGCACCCAAGGCCATAAAAGTGGTAAAGGCTACGGGAATCTCTTCGGGTAAGATACTCATGGCTAAGGTAAGGGCTTTAAGCAGGCTGTCCAATACCAGTCCGGAACGAAAAAAATTGATACCCCAAACCAATAAAAAGATGATTCCACCCCAGACGGACATCAATTTTACGAAGTTGGAAATCTGAAGTTCTAACGGTGTCTTTTCATCGTCGATGCCTTCTAGGCTTTTTCCAATCTTTCCTAATTTAGTGGCGTTTCCAATATGGGTGATCTTGGCAATGGCCAATCCACTAGCGACAGTAGTTCCTCCGTAAACGGCATTATCGGTCTTTTCGGCATCCTTGTATATGGAAAGTGATTCTCCCGTTAGAATCGATTCGTTTACTGAAAAATCATTGGAATGTACAATCGTACCATCGGCAGGAATGGTATTCCCTTCTTCAATCATGAGTGCATCCCCTATGACAAGTCCTTCGGTGGGAATGGAAATGATAGACCCGTTACGAACGACCTTACTATTAGGTTGGGTCAGGGTCTTTAAATTTTCAAGGGCTTTTCTACTTCGTGAATCTTGATATAGGGATATGGATGCCACCAAAACAATTGCCGAAGCCAAGAAAAGTCCGTCGTCCCAATTTCCTGTGATAAAATAGATAGTGGAAGCCACTAATAATAGTATCACCATCGGCTCTTTAAAGACGTCTTTAAGCGCCCTTATAAAGGTGTTTTCTTTATTAGAGGTAAACGTATTGCTACCTGACCTTTCCCGAGAGGCGATTACTTCTTCGTCAGTGAGGCCATGGATGCCAAAATCAGTTGGATCGATCATATACATTTGGAGTAACCATCTCTTCCTCAGGATAGGTTTCCTACCGCTAAATATAATCTGAAAATCAGATAGCGGTACTGATATATATCATTGTTTACTAAGGGTTAAGGTCGCAACTTTAAGGGGTAAATAGCATTAAAAACAAAGATTATGGGACAAATACATCAGGAAATCGAACACCAATCTATACTACGATTGAGGGTAGAAGAATCGTTTACCAAGCTGGTTACTTTTAAAAAGGAAAAGAACTATGATAATTTCAATTCTGAGCTATTAAAAGTACTGCCGGAAATAAATCGATACATTTCAAAAAGGCTCAAAACAGCGGTTAAAAAAGGACTGGTAAATAAGAATATGTTGAGTCCAGAGGATTTTTCGGACCAGCTTTTCATCGAGGTCTATGACCATTTAGAGGATATTAAAAACGAAAAGGAATTGTATCCCTTTCTTTTTAAAACGTTGGATAAGTTACTTGAAGATAGTCTGATAGAGGAGGAGTTCGACCATGTTTTTTTCGATAACATTGACACCTATTCCAAACCGGAATGGGAAGCTATGGAGGAAAATTACAGTAGGGATGGAGATGGAGATTTTGTAATGGTTGAGGAGTTAGATGATAGTTCCTACAACAAGAACAATTACACCTTGAACCAAATTTTTATAACCGATACGGAAAAGGAGTTGGCCAATAAGTTGGATACATCTTTGAACCTGGAGCGTTTAGAACGCCACATCGCTTTTGTACTGGATAAAATGGACTTGCCTATGCGCGCCGTTTTTCAATTGTACGTAGATCAAGGGTTTACTGCAGAAGAAATAACAAAGATTAGAAAAATCAGTATCGCCAAGGTAGAGGAGTATTTGGCAAATGCTCGAAAAATATTGAGAGGAACCTTAACCAAACGCTTTTTGATCAGTAGCAATTGAAGCGTTGACAAAGCTAATTTGATGGAATGATATCTGGGTTTCGTATAACCTTAAAGATTACGAAACCCTTATTTTCCCGGTTATTTCTTGAATGGCAATCCTGAAAACTACCGTGGCTTCATCGGTTTCCAATTTTGCGGAAAAATCACTGATAAAATCATGTTTAATTTCGGTAGATGACCCAATTACTTTTTTTACTCCATTAGAAAATTCGTGAAGCATATGTTTCGCATCGATTCCTGTCATTTCCTCATAAGTCCCCAAGACCAAAATTGATTTCCAATTTCCGACAGATTGTATTTCCGTAACTGCCAAACTAACGGCAGTTTGTTGCCTCATGGAGCTCAATTTATGTCCAACCGATGAATAACTGATTAGGCTTTCTGATTCCTTATCGTAATAATAGGTGATGGGCACCACATGCGGATAGCTTCCTGAGACATACCCCAGATATCCAATGTAATTTCGCTCTAATAAGGCAATACACTCCATCTTTTCTAAGTTTCTTCTCATGATTCTTATGTTTAATAGAAACCATAATGTACATATTGATGCAAAACTTACCTATGATATTGGTCAGGTGCAATGGCTAAGAATAGCATTGTGACCTTTTTTCAAGTTAAAGCGAGTTCAACGTTTAGACTCCTGAATCTTCAATAGAAAACACAAAAGCACCGTAGGATTTTTAAATTATCCTCAAAACCGCGGGTTATTGTTATATTTTATGTTAAGGTTAACATAATAGCTCGCCAACACATTCTATTTTTAGGAGCCTAGACTAAAAATGAGGATCACGGACAAGAACTTTTTAATTTTATCCGTCATTTTTTCTCTTTTATGCGAAGTTCGAGAACCAAAACTAAACTAAACGATTCATAGATGAAAAGAAGAGATTTTGTACAGTATGCCGGAATGGGTGCTGGGGCATTGATGATGCCGTCCTTATTACTGGGGAATGATATTCCGGTGGAAGCATTGTTAGAACCCGGTATGGACATTTTGATTAAAAAGCAAATGGCCGATGTGGCCTTGAATACCGCTAAATCCCTAGGTGCGACCTATGCAGATGCCAGGATTGGAAGGTATTTGAATCAGTATGTCTTCACCCGTGAGGATAAAGTGCAAAATGTAGTGAATACAGAATCTTTTGGTGTGGGTATCCGTGTCATCGCTAATGGTACTTGGGGTTTTGCCTCCACCAATAGTGTAACCGAAGACGGTATCAAAAAAGCGACGGAACAGGCCGTGGCCATTGCCAAGGCAAATTCAAAAATACAGACAGAACCGGTAATATTGGCTCCGGTGGAAGCTTACGGAGAGGTGTCTTGGAAAACGCCAATAAAAAAGGATTTCAAGGAAGTACCCGTTTCCGAAAAAGTGGATTTATTGTTAAGTGCGAATGCCGCAGCCTTGGATAACGGGGCAGATTATGTGAACTCTGCGCTCTTTATGGTCAACGAACAGAAGTATTTCGCATCGACCGATGGCTCTTATATCGACCAAGATATACACCGTTTATGGCCAACCTTTAGGGTAACGGCGATTGATAAGGCTGCCGGTAACTTCAAGACCAGGGAGAATATGAGTGCCCCGGTAGGTATGGGTTATGAATACATGGACGGACTAGAATCCGAAAAATTGGAAGGTCCTGCAGGCTTACGTTTATACCGTAATAGTTATGATATGGTAGAGGATGCCACTATCGCCGCAAAACAGGCCAAGGAAAAATTAACGGCCAAATCGGTCGATGCTGGAAAGTACGATTTGGTCTTGGAACCCAATCATTTAGGATTGACCATTCACGAATCCGTAGGTCACCCATTGGAACTGGATCGTGTCCTAGGGTACGAAGCCAATTATGCAGGAACCAGTTTCGCCACATTGGAGAAATTGAAATCCGGTACGTTCAATTACGGTAGTGATATCGTAAATCTAGTGGCGGACAAGACCCAAGTAGGTTCCTTGGGCGCAGTGGGTTATGATGACGAAGGTGTAAAGACCAAGAAATGGGATTTGGTACGAAATGGCATCCTTACCAATTTCGAGGCCATACGCGATCAAGTCCATATGATTGGTCAAAATGAAAGTCACGGTTGTTGCTACGCCCAAAGTTGGGACGATGTACAGTTTCAACGCATGCCCAATGTGTCATTGGAACCGGGCAAGGAAAAGTATTCCATCTCCGATATGATCAAGGATGTAGAAAAAGGAATCTATATCGCAGGTAGAGGTTCGTATTCCATCGACCAACAGCGTTATAATTTCCAATTTGGAGGAACCGTATTCTATGAAATTAAGGACGGGGAGATTGTAGGTATGCTCGAAGATGTGGCGTATCAATCCAATACCCAGGAGTTCTGGAACAGTTGTGTTAAGATTTGTGATGAAAGTGATTACCGTTTATTCGGGACCTTTTTTGATGGTAAGGGGCAACCTTCCCAAGCAAGTGCGGTCTCCCATGGTAGTTCTACCGCAAGATTCAATGATGTAAACGTAATTAACACGGGAAGAACCATTTAAGTAAGGTCCAACTAAAAAGAGAACAACAATGGCAATATATACAGAAGAAGAAGCAAAAAAAATATTGGAAAAGGCGCTTAGTTTCTCCAAGGCCGATACTTGCGAGATCAATTTAAGTGGTACCAACAGTGGTAACATCAGGTATGCTCGAAATACCGTAACCACCTCAGGGTATAGTTCTAACCAAAGTTTGGCGGTACAATCCAGTTTTGGTAAGAAATCAGGAACCGCGACCATCGATGAATTCGATGATGCCTCCTTGGAAAAAGTAGTACGGCGGGCGGAAGAATTGGCACAATTATCGCCGGAGAATCCGGAGTTCATGGAGCCTTTAGGTCCGCAAGAATATGATGAGGCCATAAGTTTTATCGAGGCTACGGCGAATGTTAGTCCAGAATACCGTGCTGAGGTAGCGGCAAGTAGCATTACCCCGGCAGCGGCACAGGACGTAACGGCAGCAGGCTACTTCAATGATGCGGCCAATTTCAGTGCCATGATCAATTCCAAAGGTCTTTTCGCCTATAACAAATCGACAAACACCGATTTTACGGTTACCATGCGTACTAATGATGGTACAGGTTCTGGATGGGTATCACGGGATTTTAACGATGTATCCAAGTTCGATGCGGCCGCAGCCTCGAATACGGCTATCGATAAAGCGGTGCTGTCTAGGGAAGCGAAAGCGATTGAACCAGGCAAGTATACGGTGATTTTAGAACCCGCCGCAGCTTCTGATCTGTTGCGAAACATGTTCCGATCTTTGGATGCCCGTTCGGCAGACGAGGGAAGAAGTTTTATGTCTGCAGCAGATGGTAAAAACAAGTTGGGCCAAAAGATAGTAGACGAGCGTGTGACCATTTGGTCAGACCCGTTGCATCCAGAAGTACCAACATCCACTTGGAACGGAGAAGGTCAGCCTTTAAAGAAAACAATGTGGTTAGAGAACGGGGTCGTTAAGAACCTGGCTTACGACCGTTATTGGGCAGCACAAAAAGGAGTGGAACCCGTTCCTTTTCCACCAAATGCGATTATGGCGGGAGGCGATGCCAGTTTGGAGGACTTGATCAAAGGCACCAAGAAAGGAATTTTAGTGACGCGATTATGGTACATCCGTAGTGTAGACCCTCAAACCTTATTGTATACCGGTTTGACCAGGGATGGAACGTTCTATATTGAAAACGGACAAATTAAATATCCGGTAAAGAACTTCAGATTCAATGAGAGTCCGATCATTATGCTCAATAATTTGGAAACCCTTGGTAAACAGGTGCGTATCGATGGAAACCTCATTCCGTACATGAAGATCCGTGACTTTACCTTTACCAGTCTTTCCGATGCGGTATAGGAACTAAAGCCGAAAATAAAACTGGTTGTTTATGGAATTCATAACAGCCAGTTTTTCATTTTACAAACTAAAATTTAAAACAAGTTCCCACCGCTTTGAGCAACGAATTTTTCTTTACTAGGTTACAATATGAATCCGGGGATTGGGATGTGGATCAGCGTATGCCTTCCAATTTATTGAATTCCCTGGTGGAATATACCACCCTAAAAGTGGATACCCAAGAGAAGATCATCACCTTGGCCAGTGATGATATCTTTAAAAGTCCGTTCTGTTATATATCGGGACATAAACTGGTGGAATTCACCAAAAAGGAAAAGGAGAATTTTGAAAAGTATGTCCGTAATGGCGGATTTGTATTTGCGGATGATTGTAACCATGATATTGACGGACTTTTCGCCAAATCCTTTGAGCGGCAGATGGAAGAGATTTTTGGACCTGCGGCACTCAAAAAACTACCCAACGACCACGAACTGTATTCCATATTTTTTGATTTTGAGGACGGTCCGCCAACGACTTCCCAAGAACTCAATGGTTGGGGAGACGACTTGGTGCACGACTATTTAAAGGCCATAGAAATCAATGGACGAATAGGGGTGTTGTACAGTAACAAAGATTATGGGTGTGAGTGGGATTATGATTTTAGAAACAAACGTTGGTACAAAATAGATAATACACGGTTTGGCGTCAATATTGTCCTGTACGCCCTAACCTCCTAAAAAATAGGTATGGATAACGAATTACAAAAGATTGCGGATGAAGTGGAACTGCTTTCCAATAAACTGAACGCTTTAAAAGCGGAGATCGGAAAAGTCATCATAGGTCAGGAAGAAACGGTATCACAATTGCTGATCACGTTTTTGGCCGGGGGGCACGCCTTGCTGGAAGGGGTTCCCGGACTCGCAAAGACCTTGATGATACGAACCTTGGCCAATGCCATTGATTTAAAGTTCAAACGCATACAGTTTACACCAGATTTAATGCCTTCGGATATTATCGGGACGGAAATTTTGGAGGAAGACCACACGACGGGTAAAAAGTTCTTCAAGTTCAACAAAGGGCCCATTTTTTCGAATATCATTTTGGCCGATGAGATCAACCGTACGCCGCCTAAAACCCAAGCGGCTTTGTTAGAAGCAATGCAGGAGTTTGAGGTGACCTATGGGGACAAAACTTATCCCTTGGATAAACCCTTCTTTATTCTGGCGACCCAAAACCCAATAGAACAGTCCGGAACCTTCGTTTTACCCGAAGCACAACAAGACCGTTTCCTGTTATACATTAAAATTGGATATCCTACCCAAACGGAGGAAGAGGCCATTTTAAAGGCCACTACGGGTATGGTCAAAAAGCAATTGAACAAAGTTATTTCCGGGGAGGATATCGTACGCCTACAACAATTGGTGCGGGAAGTTTCCATCAGTGATGCCCTGATCAGCTATGTCAGTGATGTTATCCGTGCTACACGACCGGAAACGACCAGTGATTTTTATGTGAAGGAATGGGTAGATTGGGGAGCGGGCCCTCGTGCCGGGCAGGCGATGATCTTAACGGCCAAGGCCCATGCGCTCTTGGAAGGACGGTTATCCGTTACTATGCAAGATTTGAAGAACGTGGCATTACCGGTATTGAGGCATCGGGTTTTGGTGAACTTCAGGGCCGAGGCAGAAGGAATAACTTCAGATAAGGTTGCGCAGCATTTATTGGAATCGGTACAGTTAAAGGGCGCATAAATGGCAAAACAGGGCTATCAGGATTTATTAAAACCAGAGGTCATCGATACGGTTTCAGGATTGACCTTGATATCCCGTATCGTTGTGGAAGGTTTTACTACGGGCCTCAATCGAAGTAGAAGTGTGGGTCCGGGTATGGAGTTTAGCCAATACCGTGGCTATGAGCCGGGAGATGACCTTCGGTTGTTGGATTGGAAAATGTTGGCCCGTTCCGGTAGGTACTACATCAAACAATCGGAAATCGAGAGTCAGGTGACCGTCAAGTTTATTTTGGATTCCAGTGCTTCCATGCTACACGAGGAAGAAGGCATTTCCAAAATACAGTTGGCACGGGTCCTTATCGCTACTTTGGCCTATTTGGCCCAAAAACAAGGGGATTCCGTAGGGTTGTTCGCGTTGAACGACGCAGAATTTGTCAGTATTTACCCTAAGGCGGACAGACAGCATTACAACAGATTCTTGCTGGAACTGTTGAAGGTGTCTTCTGGTGGCAAATGGCCTGAAGCATCGGTTTCTTCTAAAAGGATTCCGAATCAAGGGGGAAAGGAGTTGCTGTTTTTCCTCACGGATATGTATGAACAGGATAGTGAAATTTCCAGTTTCATCAAAAGCTTGAAATCGGCTAAAAATGAGGTAGTTGTACTTCAGTTGATGGGTGCTTCGGAAATGGATTTTTCCTACGGTAACAACATCGTTTTTGAGGATTTGGAAACGGGGGCCCGGGTCAAGGTAGACCGGCAAACGGCAAAGGCCCAATACCTGAAAGATCTCCACCAAAAACTAGAGACCCATAAAGAAGAGCTATTGTCAAAAGGCATTGAACATCATATTTTTAGGATGGACCAGCATTTGGGCGAGGTATTGCCCTTCTTTTTAAAACAACGTAAAAACGGTAAGTAATATGTCTTTTCTACATCCTTCGTATTTATGGTCGTTTATGGGGCTTGCGGTTCCCATAGCTATCCATTTATGGAGCAAGAAGGAAGCGAAAACGATTAAAATTGGAAGTGTTCAGCTCTTATCGGAATCCAAATCCAAACAGTCCAGCAGCATTCAATTGAATGAATGGTGGCTTTTGGTGCTACGCATGTTGCTGATTTCCTTAGTGGTCCTTCTGATGGCGAAACCACAATGGTCTAAAACCATTAAAAATTCGGATATCACCTATCTACTAGAACCCGTTTTGGCATCCAATGTCGGATTGATGCAGTTGTTGGACAGGCTTTCCCAAGAAAAGGAAGTCCGGTTATTGGAAAGGGGATTTCCGGTCATTACGGATTTTGAACCTAGGGAAGGCACTGGTGAGGTGCCTGACTATTGGCAACTAGCTTCGGAAATGGATGCTCTGAATACGGACAGTATCGTAGTCTTTACGGAAGGTTGGCAACGGGGCCTAAAAGGGATGCGACCACAAGTAGATAAGAACATCCATTGGGTAGTTATGGATTCCGATACTATTCTGGAGAAAGGACTGTTGGCTTATGAGAAAACGGATGGTTTAGAACTTGTTTCCCTGATCGGTACTTCAAATCGTACGCAATTTAGAAAGGAACGTCTCAATCTGGATAAGGCTAAGGTGAGCCTGAATCCCGCTGAAGATAGTCTGCAACTAAATTTAGGGGAAACACCTTACCGTGTTCCGGTAAAAAAAACAGAGCCGTTACAGGTGGAACTTTTTTATGCGGATAGTCTATCCACCGATAGGAAATATATTCAAGCGGCTTTTGAAGCATTGTCTAACTATTTAGGTCGTGAAATTATGGTGGAAAGCAAAAGCGATGCCTCGTCCTCGACCATAGAAAACCCCGATTTGACCGTTTGGTTGAGTGAAAAACCAAGACCCGAATCCTATCAAAAACTGCTACTGTTCCAACGAGATTCGTTAGCCCATGATTTGATCACAACGGGAATATTGGAAAATACTTATTTATTGACGGATAGGTTGAACTTAGAAACGAGTATCGATCACCGGTTGACAGAGCAATTGTTATTGCTTTTGGACTTGGACAGCGAAGTGAAGGAAAAGGCAGCAACGTATGATGTGCGGAAAATATCGGAGTCGGTGCTTAAGACCACCTTTGGTGGGAAAAAAAAGCAGGTTCAACGGGTGGGGGTGGACAGTTCCTTGTGGTTAGGGCTGCTGTTAGGTATCGTCATAATCGCAGAACGATTCCTCGCTTATAAACGAAAACAGTAATGGAAACGGGCAAGTCACTTTTACTACAATTTAAAAAGCGCTGGCAGTTGCTGATGCTTTTGGAAGCTGCGCTTTATGCGCTGGGAATTGCCGTTCTGACCTATTTCGTCATCAATAGTCTGTATTTGGGACTTTTATCGGGATTAGTAGCTTTGCTGCTGCTAATGGGATTTAAGAATCCTTGGAAAATTAACCTGAAACGAACCAGTAACTATATCGATGCGCATCTAGAGGAAGTCTCGTTTAGTACCGGACTTTTGTTGGAACCACAGGAAAATTTATCCAATCTATCGAAATTACAACAGTATCGGGTGACTACTGAGCTCCGGACCAGATTAAAATCGCTAACGCCGCCCAACCAATTAAAACGCACGATATGGATCACTTCGGGATTGATTGTCGTGGGTGTAGCTATTCATGCCTTCGGATTTTTTAATGACGGAAACTCGATTTTAAAGAACACGACCAGTCTCGATACCATTCAGTTTATCCCAACCGACGCAATCTCATCCAAAAAGGTTGTTCCCAAGCTTCAAAAGCAAGAGATTTTAATCAGTTATCCCGCGTACACGCGCCAACCGGATAAAGTTAGCGCGGAACCAAATATTAAATCGGTCATCAATGCCAACCTACGCTGGCGGTTACAGTTTGATGCGCCCGTATCCCAAGTTTCGATGGAGAAAATGGGAGAAACCCTACCCTTGAAGAAAGCTGGTGATGCTTTCGAAATCAGTCTGCCTTTGGAAGCTTCTGGATTTTATAGTTTTAGATTCAGCAATGAAGAAGGCGTTGCATTTACCTCGGATCTGTTTTCCCTAGAGGCCATACCTGATGCTCCCCCAGAGATAGAAATCGTTGGATTACCGCAATACACCTATTTTGATTTTTCGGACACCAAACGATTAACCTTAAAAAGTTCGATTACCGATGATTTTGGCATCGCCAAGACGCATATTATTGCCACGGTGAGTAAAGGTTCCGGGGAATCCGTCAAATTTAGGGAGGAACAACTGGATTTCAAGGAATCCATCCCAAAAGGAATTCGGCAAATAAATGCTTCCAAAGTATTGGATTTGAATGCTTTGAAAATGGAAGTGGGAGACGAGCTCTATTTTTATGTGGAAGCCTTTGATGAAAAGGAGCCTAAACCCAATGTGACCCGAAGCGAGACCTATTTTGCAGTAATCAAGGATACGGTTACCGACCAATTTGCGGTGGAAGGCACACTTGGGGTAGATCAAATGCCCGATTATTTTAGGAGCCAACGGCAATTGATCATCGATACTGAAAAACTGATAAAGGACAAACCCAAGATCACCGAAAAGGAATTTAAGTCCAGAAGTAACGAACTGGGTTTTGACCAAAAGGCCTTACGTTTAAAATACGGTCAGTTTATGGGCGATGAGTCGGAAATGGGGATTGCCCCCGGGGAAGCCATTGAAGCATTATCGGTGGGGGAATCCTCTGAGCATGCAGAAGGGGAAGAAAAGGATTTGCTGAAAGACTATTCGCATGATCACGACGGTGATAATGAACATAATTTGGTGGCCACGGAAACATCGGAGGAAGAAAAGGACCCGCTTCATGACTATCTACACAATCATGATGACCCAGAGGAATCCACGTTGTTCGAGGAATCCTTAAAAACCAAGTTACGGAAGGCGCTAACAATTATGTGGGACGCGGAATTACATTTAAGGCTGTATGCGCCGGAAAAATCCTTACCGTTCCAGAAGGATGCATTATTGCTGATACAGGAAATAAAGAATAGCGCACGCATTTACGTTCACCGCATCGGTTTTGACCCACCGCCCATCAAGGAGGAAAGTAGGTTGACAGGGAGCATCAAGGAGGTGGATAATTTTCAGAAACAAGAGAATATGAAAATAGAAGCACCCTTTGCGGCCATCAAAAATGCGGTTGTTCGCTTAGAGGGATTGATTCACAGGAATACTCGCTTTACGGATGGGGATGAACGTGTTTTTTCCAATGCCGGAACCGAATTAGCAACTTTGGCCATTGAAAATCCCGGTAAATATTTACAGCTATTACAAGGGTTGAAAAAGATACAGGATAATACGGGGCGTACCCAAGAAAATTACCGAACCGTTCAAAGAGGACTATTGTCGGCTTTGCCCCAGACCGAACAAATCCCGGGACTCAGAAATGGTAATACCGATGAAATCAATGCATTATTTCTAAAACAGTTGGAAACCTATGATTGATGGTATTTCATTTTTACATGAGGAATATGGGATATCCGTAGGAATAGCCTTAATCATTCTATACGCCTGTTTTCTTTGGAAAGAAGCGTTGGAACGTCACCGTGGACAAATGCTAGTCCATAGTATCATCGCCCTGATCACCCTTTTGGCCTTGGCTTTGATCGTATTGGAACCTGTTCGTCAAGTGGAAGTGAACGATCGGCAAGGTCTTTTGCTTACGGAAGGTTTTGAGGAAGCAAAAAAGGATAGTTTGATGGAACGGTATCCAGGACTTACCATTCTGGAGTACCATCCGGAGAGATCCATCGGGAGGGACCTGGATTCCTTGACCAGCCTTTTCGTTTTAGGAAATGGAATCAAATCCTTTGATTTTTGGCAATTCAAGAACATTCCTACCGCCTTTGTTCCCAATGCCATTCCATCTGGGATTTCAAATATAAAATACCCAAAGTCCCTCGTATTGGGAGAAGCATTAGGTCTATCCGGGATTTACACGAAGCCTAAAAAAGGAACGTTTTTAGTATTGGAAGACCCTGCCGGTAACGGGCTGGATTCGGTGCAACTGGAAAAAAAGGAGGAAGTAGGTTTTACCCTGCAAACCACTCCTAAGGTTTCGGGGAGATTTATCTACTCCGTAACGGAAAAAGATAGCACGGGTAATGTTCAAAAAACGGAACCACTTCCTATTCAGATTGGCGAAAAGAATACCTTGCGGGTATTGATTTTAAACGATTTTCCGACTTTTGAGACCAAATATTTAAAGAATTTTTTAGCGGAAAGTGGTCATGAAGTAGTGGTAAGAAGCCAATTGACCAAGGGTAAATACAAATTTGAATATTTCAATACCGCAAGCAAGCCTATTTATCAAATTACCGAGGAAATGCTACAGGATTTTCATTTGGTCATTGCCGATACAGATACGTATTACGGATTTGGATCCGTCCTCAGAAATAGGTTGGAGAAACGGATACGTGAGAACGGTTTGGGACTTTTTCTTCAGCCCACCAATGCCTTGTTCAACCGTAACGCCAATTCCTCTTATTTTAGTTTCAGTAGGGACGGGGTAAATGAAACGACCTTGGGCAATTCAAATAATGTGCTCGAAAAATATCCTTATGCGTTTGAATCGGGAGTTGCCCAGCAACCTATCGAGTTAGGTGCAACCAAAACGATTGCGGCTTATAAACAAGTCGGTTTGGGCAGAGTCGTGACTACCACGCTTCAAAATAGTTATCAGTTGGTGTTGGACGGAAAGGAAAGGGAATACGGCCGATTTTGGACCCAACTGTTGGATAAGACCATTCCCCAAGCCAAAGCAGAGGTGCAGTGGGCATCCAATACCCTTTTGCCCAGGCCTAATGCACCTTTTGATTTTACCTTACGGACCAATTTGGAAGAATTTACGGTGGTGGATTCGGACAGCAGCACTGTAGGCCTCTTTCAAAACCCCCAAATCCCCAGTCTTTATTCCGGGACTACCTATCCCAAAAAATCTGGCTGGAATGTATTAAAAATTGCATCTGACAGTACTGCCCGTTATTCCTTTTACGTCATGGACCCTACCGATTGGAAATCGCTCGAAATTTCAAAATCCATAATCGAAAATCAGAAGGAGTTCCAAAAAGACCTGAACGAAAATAGGACCGTCTGGGTAGACCGTCCTATTTCCCTAATCTGGTTTTATATCCCTTTCCTATTAGGAATCGGGTGGTTATGGTTGGCGCCTAAACGCCTGGGAGACTAAGCCTACCCATTAATGGGGTAACTTATCCTTGATCATACCATAAACAAAAGTACCTAAGAGGGCTCCGCCAATGACCACTAGAATGGAATAATAGCCGGCACCCGCAAGTACGTACATGGGACCGGGACAAGCACCGGCCAGTGCCCAACCCAAGCCAAAAATGATACCTCCGATTAGGTATCTCGCTATGCTTTTTTTCTTTGGGTGAAGGTTCATTTCCGTACCGCCGATCGCTTTGATTTTATAGCGTTTGATGATCTGAACACCAAGGACCCCTAAGACCAAGGCAGAACCGATGATGCCGTACATGTGGAAGGAACCAAACTCGAACATTTCGTAAATGCGGAACCACGAGGCCGCTTCGGATTTATACATGATAATTCCGAAAAAAATACCGATTACTAAATAGCTTATATATCTCATTTTCTAACTGAATATTAAAGGGAACAATAGATGAATCATCACCAAACCGCCAATAAAAAAACCAATAACGGCGATCAATGAGGGCAGTTGTAAATTACTGAGTCCGCTAATGGCATGGCCACTGGTACAGCCACCGGCGTAACGCGCACCAAAACCGACCATAAATCCGCCTAAAACCAGAATAGCCAATACAAAGGGGTCGGTTAATTGTTGTGAAGCGAATAATTCGGGTGGGAGGTAGGCTTGTCCTGCACTTTCGATTCCGTAATCTTGGGAAAGTTTTTGGGCCACTTCCGGATTTATCTCAACGGTATTGTCCGATAAATACTGTGAAGCGATAAAACCTCCTATTACGGCGCCAAGAACTACCAAAAGGTTCCATCGTTCTGCTCTCCAATCGAATTTAAAAAAGTTAGAGAACTTCCCGGCTCCTCCTATCGAACACATAGTTCTTAAATTTGAAGACATTCCAAATTGTTTTCCGGTAAACAACAAGACAAACATGGTAAGTGCAATTAAAGGTCCGGCCACATACCACGGCCAAGGATCGAATATCAAATTCATAGTTTTATATTAAGTGTGGCAAAGGTAGAATAAACTGTTATGGACTATCAGTAACATAGGTTACAGAGGTGCTTATTGTAGGTAGCACCCTACTAATAACTGGTATCGTCCAATTTTACTTTTCCATTAAAAGTTTTATAAAGAAATGTAAGATATCCCATTAATATAGGAGCTCCGATAACAACCATGGTCAACATAATACCAAGTGATTTTTGAGAGGATGCGGCATTATAAATGGTAACACTATGCGTAGCGTCGATGGTCGATGGTAACAAAACAGGATATAGTTGAAAGGCCACCAACATCAATAAGAATGCCATGGTAAGTGAAGAAAATATCAATGCCTGAAAGTACCTTTTTTTGGATACTAATCTTGGCACATTGGCTATGGCCAAAAAAGCCAGAACAGGTAAAACAAAAAATAGGGGCTGTTCTTTAAATTTATCGATGACCCCGTGTAAATAATTTAAGGTATATAAAGAGGTTATGGCAAAACTTATGATGAAGAAAACCATACCCTTTTTCAATAAGAAGGTTAATCGAGCGTGCAAACGACCTTCGGTCTTCAATAATAAAAAAATGGCCCCTTGGGTCATGAATAATGAAAGCGTGGTAAAGCCGGCCATGATTGCGTAAGGATTTAGAAAGGCAAAAAATACTCCTCCTTTATAACTGAAATTTTCTCCAATTTCAAAACCTTGTAAAATGTTTCCTAGGACCACACCTAATAAAAATGCGATTAAAGTATTGGAGGAAAAATAGATGATATCCCAAGTTTTTCGCCACCAGACCATTTCTTCAGAACTTCTAAATTTTATTGCGGATGAGCGTAAGACCAATAACATTAAAAAGAGCATGAAAGGAATATACATGGTGGCGTACATGACCGGAAAACCGGCAAATAGAGCGCCACCCCCTATAATCAACCAAACTTGGTTAGCATCCCACAACGGGCCGATGGCGTTTATGGCGATACGCCTACTTAAATCTTTTTTAAAAAATAAATGCCAAGAACCTGCACCATAATCAAAACCCTCTAAAACTGCATATCCAGAAAATAACAAACCCACGACCAAATACCATAGTGTTGGATAATCGATTCCTAAAAATGTTTCCATAATGTAATACTTAAACGTGTTTTAAAAATTCATCCGGATTTTTAGATTCATCATACTGCCCATGTTTTATCTTTTTGTTCAGCGAATAGATGAACAAGAGAAATAGAATGGTGTACACGAAGGCAAAGAGTATCAAGGAGAACAGAATTTGATTAGCGGAAACCTCTTGGGAAAATCCTTCACTGGTACGTAAATGTCCGTACACGATCCAAGGCTGTCGGCCCATTTCTGCGGCGAACCAACCGACTTGATTGGCAATTTGGGGCAATAGGGCCGAAAATATAAAGATGCGTAACAACCACTTCTTTTCAAAAAGGCTTCCTCTCCACCATAAATAACAGGCATATAAACTAAGGGCGATTAAAAACATACCGATGGAAATCATAATGTGGTAAAACTGAAAAACGGCATTTACTTGTCCAGGTCTATCCTCTTCAGGAAAAGCATTGAGCCCTGTGATAGGCGCTTTAAAATCTTGATGTACTAAAAATGACAACCCACCTGGCAATCCTATTCCGGTAACCTCTTGATTTTCATTGTCTACCCATCCGAATAGATACAAATCTGCAGGGGCCGATTTTTCATAATGACCCTCCATGGCGGCCAGTTTCGCAGGTTGATTTTCTGCGACACCTTCTGCCGAACGATGCCCGGATAGTAATTGGCTCAACGAAACAAGTGCGGCTACCGAAAGCGCAATTTTAAATGCCTTTTTGGAAATTGAAGTATACCTGCCTTTAAAAAGATAATAGGCATGGACGCTAAGCACCAAAAAAGCCCCGGATAAGAAAGCGCCTTGCCAAACGTGGATAATCCGGTCAATGCTGGAGGGATTGAATACCATGGCCCAAAAATCAGTGACCTCCGCCCGGGCATTGAGGCCTTCCCCAACAATATGGTAACCGGCCGGGGTTTGTTGCCAACTATTGGCCACCACTATCCACACGGCAGAGAACATGGACCCTAGGAAAACACCCAATGCAGATATAAAATGAACTCTTGGTGAAACTCGGTTCCAGCCGAAGAGTAAAATTCCTAAAAAGGTACTTTCAAGACCAAAGGCGAATAAACCTTCTGCCGCTAAGGCGCTCCCGAATATATCCCCAACATATTTAGAATAAACCGCCCAGTTGGTGCCAAATTCAAACTCCATGATAATACCGGTCGCAACACCGATACCAAAGGTAATGGCGAAGATTTTCAACCAAAACCGCGTTAAAATTTCGTAGTGCTTATTTCCGGTTTTCAAATATAAACCTTCCATAATGACCATGATCAATCCAATACCTATGCTCAAAGGAGGATAGATATAATGAAAAGCAATGGTAAAAGCGAACTGGATACGTGCGAGAATTTCTACATCCATAGGATATATTTTGTTGTACAAAGATACCTTAGTAAGCTTTAAACCTAGGTGACAAAGGTTACAAATAATCTTTTTTTAACTGTTTGAACTAACCTTTTTACCATTTTGTTTCTCTCACATGAATATTGCCAATTGTAACAAAAGGTTCAGTTATGAAGGGTATTCTTATTGTTGAAATGAAAAACTTCAATTAATGTAACGATTGTTATGTTAATTGAAGCTTGATAGGATATCCATAGCCCTCAATTTCCTTGAAAAAGTGACGTTTAAGGCATTAAACTGTAGCCCTGCAATTGGTAATTCGCTAAAACCATCATCGCAGAAAGTGCAACTTCTACATTTGAATTCAAATCTTTTTTCATAATTTTTCTTGAGGCCGTGGCTTGGCCACATACCAACAGCTCCACACCATAGTCCTTTAAAAGTTGTAGGACTTCTGTATTGGGATTGGACTTTTCATATTTTTCTTGGTATTTGTTATCGTTCAATACCGCAAAGGTGGCACCACCATGAATGGCGGCGACAATATGAACCTTATCCGGACTAATGCCACCCGCCCCCAACAAATTGATCATACGTGCAATTTTGAATAAGCCAATATTTATACCTTCCATTTCGCGATCATCCTTTACATCGAATACAATTTTATAATCCATGGAAACATCGGGCTGTACGGCAACTTCTTTTAATTCAGTAATTTTTCCGTAACCTTCGATAATTGGGGTAGTCCATTCTTGGGCCGTGGCAAATTGAGTTACCATAAATAGGAAAGTAATAAAAATTATTTTTTTCATGTTTACCGGGTTTTCAAATTAGTGTTGGTTAAAATTTAGTACTAGTAATACTAATGTCCGTTATTTTTAACTGGCATAAAAGTAAGTGGCTGTTTTTTATTGGTATGTGACCATTGTTACCGTATGCATTTGTGTAAAGTTCTATTTTCGTTCGCTATTTTTAGGGCGATTAATTTCAGAAATTGGATTTTACATCAAAATAAATGGAAGAATTACAAACCTTAGCGCGCCAACTTTATCGACTTTTTATCATCGTATTCCTTTTAATAGGGGTTGTATTTCTTGCATTGTTCACCTATGAAATAAGTCCAGCAGAAGTTAGTGAGCCACCCATTGCTGATGAAAAAGCGGAATGGCAACCCAAGGATGCCATCAATGAAATCGAGAATATGCCTTCAAAAGTAAAATTGGGCTATTATTTGATTGCCGAAACTTCAAAATTTATGGGTCCGTCAGCAGAAAATCCAGAGGACCGTTTAAGCGGTAATAATTTGGCCTGTGCCAATTGCCATTTAAAATCCGGTGCCCAGGCAGGTTCAGGTTCTTGGGTCGGCGTATTGGAACGTTTCCCGCAATTTGGGGGTAGGGGTAATCGGATCGGGACTATCGAAGACCGGATCAATGGTTGTATGGAGCGAAGTATGAACGGGCGAAAAATGCCTGTGGATTCAGATAAAATGGAAGCCATTGTAGCTTATATGGATTGGTTGGGCGAAGGTTTGCCCGAAGAAAAAAAGAAGGAATATAAGGGCTATCCTGCGATTCAACTTCCAGATATCGCCGTAGACCTGGAGCAGGGAAGATTGTTTTTTGAAAAGGAATGTGTGGTCTGTCATGGTGCGGACGGACAAGGAGTTAAAAAAACGGATGGAACAGGATACACCTACCCACCCTTGTGGGGCGAGGACACTTATAACGACGGCGCTGGGATGCACCGGGTCATTACCGCGGCAGAATTCATAAAAAGTAATATGCCTTATTTGTTGGCGACCTGGGACAACCCAAAACTCACTGACGAAGAAGCTTTTCATGTGGCCGGTTATATCAATAGTTTTTCCAGACCGCATAAAGCCAATACCGAGAACGATTATCCGGATAAAAGCCTGAAACCGGTTTCAACGCCTTACGGACCTTGGACAGACGAATTTACGGCGGAACAGCATAAATACGGACCATTTCCACCAATAATAAAATATTACCAAGAAAAATACGGTATCACCAAAACCAAATAAGACTTCATGTGGAAACTTTTACTGTTCCTTGTCTGTTTGCCCATATTTCTAAAAGCACAGGATTCTGTTGGCTTAGAAAATAAAGGTAAATTGTCCGGCCAATGGCGCACCTTTTATATGGGGACGCTTAACAAAGACGATTTAAAGGATTATAACGCCTTGGCGATCGGGGGTAAGCTTAAGTACCAATATGAACTTCTGAAAAATCTGGAGTTGGGGGCCGCATTGTACAATTCGACCAATTTGGGAATCCAAAATCTACAAGTTGCCGACGCTACAACGGGTAGGGTTAGCAGGTATGAGGAAGGCTTATTCGACCGGCAGCACCTTTCGAACGATGCTGTCTTTTTATTGGGGGAACTGTTTGTCGATTATCAATGGGCTGCGCATCAATTGATTTTGGGGCGCATGAAAATTAACACGCCTTTGATCAATCCTCAGGATGGTAGAATGATTCCCACCTTGGTTGAAGGATTGTGGTACAAGCACATCACCACTGGGCAAAACGTCTTTCAATTCGGGATGTTGAATCGGATTGCTCCACGTTCCACAGGGGAATTCTTCGGTATTGGGGAAAGTATAGGTACCTATAACGTAGGTAGGAATACATATGGGAAACCTGCCCAATATAAAGAAAATACGCAATCTGACTATATTCTCTTGGCCAATGCCGATATTAAGCTTACCCCAACTTTACGGATTTCGATATGGAATCAGTTGGTAGAAAACGTGTATAACTCCTTTTACCTAAAATCAAAATTCAAAATTACCGATGCTTTACAATTGGAAGGGGAATGGTTACATCAAAATAAGGTTGGAAATGGCGGTAATGCCTTGGATTCCCTCCGCTATTTCAATCAAAATACCTCCGATGTTCTCGGGATGAAATGGGGATATCAATTTAGCAATGCTAAAGCCTCCCTTTCCTATAACCGAATTTTAGCCAACGGACAATTCATTTCTCCTAGGGAATGGGGTAGGGAAGACCTGTTCAGTTTTCAAAAACGGGAACGAAGTGAAGGTAGTGGTGACAATCATGCGATAGTCTTTAATTATGAGACTTTAATTGCCATGATAAAAAACCAAGCGAACATCAATACCAATGTAAGCGTTGGAAGGCATTGGAAACCAGAGCTTACCAACGATGTTTTAAACAAATATGCGGTGCCGGATTATACACATATCAATGTGGACCTATTGTTCAATTTTAAAAGGCTAAAACAGTTAAAACCAGAACTATTGATCACCACAAAACTAGCCCATGGTGATTTTCCAGATAATCCTAACTTCTATTACAACAAAGTTGACACTTGGCATGTGAGTGCCGTGGTCAACTATAACTTTTGACAAGCTATATTAACCATCAAGGAATTATTCCTTGACTTTACAGGTATTCATTCCCAAAATAGAATAGAGTGGACAAAAATGAATCAAACTGGTGAGTAACAAAACTCCGGATATCACCAAGAGTATAATGGCTAAGGTTCCTTCAACTACCTGGAAATAATAAAGTATTAAAAGTGCAATGGCCAAGATGATGCGAAGGGTACGGTCTTTACGACCTACATTTTTTTTTCATACTATAGGATTTTGGATAGTTATCAATTAGATTATTTACTTAAAAATGAAGGCAAAACGCAAGCATCCCATAAGGATGACGACTAGAATTTCGAAGCATTGATAAGCAAAAGTAATTTAGGGGATGCTTTTGCGAACAACTATGATAATCGTCAGGTTCGATCAAAATAAATCATAGGATGAAACGCTATGTAACAAAGGTTACCGTGGACACATTTGCCAAACCCTATATTTACCGATATTTTGTACAATGGAAAACTATCTAGAAGCTTTTTTCAAAGCGGTTCAAGGAACCTTGGATTGGACTTGGAAATCCATCCTATTCGAGGTGCCATGGTATACGAACTACTTTTGGGGATTAATCGTGATTTCATTGCTAGTTTGGGCCTTGGAGGTCTTATTTCCTTGGCGGAAAAATCAGGGTGTTTTTAGGAAGGACTTTTGGTTGGATGGCTTTTACATGTTCTTCAACTTCTTTTTGTTCGCTATAGCGATAAGCGGCATTTATAAAATACTCCAAGTATTCTTTTCGAATAATGGAATTACCGTTAAAAGTTTGGCCATTATAGCTATGGAGAATTGGCCCATGTGGGGTCAACTGTTGGTATTCTTCCTAGTGTTGGATTTTGTACAGTGGTTTACCCATATTTTACTACATAAGTATGCTTTTCTTTGGAATTTTCATAAGGTACACCACAGTGTCAAGGAAATGGGATTTGCAGCACATCTACGGTACCACTGGATGGAGAATATTTTTTACAAACCGCTGAAAACTTTTGGAGTAATGCTACTTGGCGGTTTTGAGCCGGAACAGGCCTATATCGTCCACTTTATGGCGATTACCATTGGTCATTTCAATCATGCCAACATCAAGATCACCTGGGGACCCTTAAAATATATATTCAACAATCCGGTAATGCACTTGTACCATCACGCGTATAAGCTTCCCAAAGGAAAATTCGGAGTCAATTTCGGGATTAGTTTAAGCTTGTGGGACTATTTATTTAAGACCAATTATATACCCGAAGAAAGTGGCCAAATCCGTTTGGGATATCCGGGTGATGAGCATTTGCCCAAAGACTTCCTTGGTCAAGTAACTCACGGCTTTTCAAGCAAAGGTAAAGCCTAATTTTTCATGATCAGACCATTCTAAGGAGTTTTAAATTATACTACTTTTCGTTCTTTTTGATTTATTTTCTTTCACTTTGCGTGAATTTTGAAGCAGGATAAAATTAGTATCGAGAAGCAATGGTGTTCCAAAAGGTCCTGCTCTGAGCTTAGTCGAAGGGTTCTCGATACAAAACCACTTTCAGGGTTTCACTCGAACTGACAAGTGTCTATCCTTTCCTTTAGATTATACTTAAAAACGGATATGAATGATCTGGATTTCTTTAAGCACATAAAAATGGGGAACTCTCAGTTAGAGAATTCCCCATTTTAAAAACAATCTATTATTTAAAAACGATTATAATGTCGTCGGACAGACAAACTCAGAAACGGGAATACCAGCCTCTTGTATCGCTTTAAATCCGCCTTTTACATCGATTAAATTATGGATTCCCCTACTTTTTAAAATAGAAGAGGCAATCATACTTCTATAACCACCTGCGCAATGCACGTAAAAAGGTTTATTATCTGGAAACTCCGATAAGTGGTCATTGAGAAAATCAAGGGGAGTATTCTCTGCGGTCAAAACATGTTCTGATACGTATTCTGATTCCTTTCGAACATCGAAAACAGGAGCTTTTTCTGCTTCTAAAACCTTTTTTAGTTCAGTCGCATCCACTTGACTAACGGTATCATATTCCATGGACGCTTTTTTCCAAGCCTCAAAACCACCTTCCAAATAACCCAAAGTTCCGTCAAAGCCCACACGCGATAATCTGGTTACCGCCTCTTTTTCCAAACCTATTGGGGTTACCAATAGAATGGGCTGTTGGGTATCTGCAATTAGGGCACCTACCCAAGGGGCGAAGCTGCCATCCAAACCAATAAAAATAGAGCGCGGTATGTGGCCTTTGGCAAAATCATCTTGATGGCGTACGTCAAGTACGATGGCACCCGTTTCATTTGCCGCGGCTTCAAAGGCCTTTGGGGAAAGTGACCTTGTGCCACGTTCCAAGACGGTATTGATATCTTCATATCCTTCTTTGTTCATTTTAACGTTCAAAGGAAAATATTGTGGAGGTGGTAACAAACCATCAATCACTTCTTCAACAAACTCTTGCTTGGTCATATCTGCACGTAGGGCATAGTTCATTTTCTTTTGGTTACCCAACGTATCCACCGTTTCTTTCATCATGTTCTTACCACAGGCAGAACCGGCGCCGTGGGCTGGATATACGATAACGTCATTGGCCAAGGGCATGATTTTATTGCGAAGACTGTCAAATAGAAATCCTGCTAAATCGCGTTCGGTTAAAACCCCCATTTTTTGAGCTAAATCAGGCCGTCCAACATCTCCCAGAAACAACGTATCCCCACTAAATATAGCATGGTCTTTTCCATTTTCATCCCTTAAAAGATAAGTGGTACTTTCCATCGTATGCCCAGGGGTGTGCAATGCGGTAATTGTAATATCGCCCAATTTAAATTCTTGTCCGTCTGTAGCGATCAATGCATCAAACGATGGGTTCGCATTCGGACCATAAATAATAGTAGCTCCAGTTTCTTTGGCAAGGGTAACGTGACCGCTCACAAAATCTGCATGAAAATGTGTTTCAAAAATATATTTAATCTTCGCGTCGTCTAGCTTTGCCCTTTTAATATAAGGATGCACCTCGCGAAGAGGATCGATGATTGCAACTTCGCCTTGACTTTCGATGTAATAGGCACCTTGGGCCAAACATCCCGTATATATTTGTTCAATTTTCATGGGTACACCTGTTTAATTATATTACAAATTTACGAATTGCTTCTCTTTCAAACCGTAACCTAAGTTACATTGTTGTACTATGCCGTAATAGGATTATTTAAAAGCGTTGGTTCATTAACCCATAGCGGACTGATTAAACAGCCTTGATGCCTCAAGAATACATACATTATAACATGGTGGAGGGACAAACATATTCTGATCTCTCCATTCCCGTTTTAGCAATCGCTTCAAAGCCACCTACCACATCTTCAAAATCATCCCAACCCCGTTGCTTCAAAATCGATGCCGCAATCATACTTCTATAGCCACCTGCACAGTGCAGGACAAATTTCTTGTCTTTTGGAAATTGGGATAAATGTTGGTTGATTTCATTAAGTGGAATATTAATCGCATCTATCAGATGCTCAGAATCATACTCGCTCTTTTTACGAACGTCTATGATTAAAGGCTTTTCACTACCCCATATTTTTTCCAACTCGGTGGCCGTAATTCTTTCCGTGGTCTCAAATTGCCTTCCGGATTTTTTCCAGGAATCAAAGCCACCTTTCAGATAACCGATGGTGTGGTCGTACCCCACGCGAGATAAACGGGTAATGGCTTCCTCTTCTTTATCGGGATAAGTGACCAATAAAATGTCCTGTTTAATATCAGGAATCATTTCACCTACCCACTGGGCAAAGCTTCCTTCAAGACCAATATTGATGCTATTTGGGATAAATCCTTTGGCGAAATCGAATGCATTTCGTGTATCTAAAACCAAAGCACCCGTTTCATTGGCCACAGCTTCAAAAGTTTCCGGCGAGTAGGGAGTAGCGGCACGGTCCATAATGGTATCCAAACTTTCATACCCCTGAATGTTCATCAATACATTTTTTGGAAAATAAGCGGGAGGAGCGGTAAGACCGGTCAATAGTTCTTTGATAAACTCTTCTTTACCCATATCAGGACGCAAGGCATAGTTCACCTTTTTTTGATGCCCAAGGGTATCGGTGGTTTCCTTGCTCATCATTTTCCCACAGGCAGAACCGGCACCATGGTTAGGATATATGATCAAATCATCGCTCAAAGGCATTATTTTATTCCGAAGGGAATCGAACAGATGTCCGGCCAATTTTTCTTCGGTTAGTTCAGAAACGACATGTTGTGCCAAATCCGGTCTTCCCACATCGCCTATGAATAAAGTGTCGCCAGTAATTATACCGTGTTCGTTACCTTTTTCATCGATCAAGAGATAGGTGGTACTTTCCATGGTATGGCCTGGGGTATGAATAACCTTTACTTTATAACCACCCACATCAAATATTTGATTGTCTTTTGCTGTGATGGCTTCATAAGACGGTTTTGCACCCGGACCGAATACGATTTCAGCACCTGCCTTTTCTTTCAAGTCTAAATGTCCGCTTACAAAATCGGCATGGAAATGGGTCTCGAAAACGTATTTAATCTTAGCGTTGTCTTTTTTAGCGCGGTCTAAATAGGGTTGCACTTCACGCAAGGGGTCGAAAACTGCTGCTACGCCGTTACTTTCTATGTAATAAGCGGCGTGGGCCAAACATCCGGTATAAATTTGTTCTACTTTCATGATGATACTATTTATTGGGTTATATTTTTTAAAGGTATTATTTATGATGAAGGTCGTCAGTAACATTGGTTACGGAAGTTCTTTTATTCGTTTTCGATTTTTATTGTACAAAAAATTCCATGTAAAAGATGAAAGCGGCCATCACCAAAATGAAATAACCGAAACCTTTTTTTAGTTTATCCCCATCGATAAAATTGCTGAGGTAGCTTCCTATAAAAATTCCGAGAAAGGAAAGTCCGGTGAACAGGCCCAAAAATCTCCAATCAATTTCCATGGTCAACGCATCTCCCAAAAAGAAACCCATTAAGGATTTGATGGCGATAATGATGAGGGACGTACCTATGGCTACTTTCATTTCTTCATTCGCCAAAATAACCAAAGCGGGAATAATCAAAAATCCGCCTCCGGCACCGATCATACCTGTAATGCCTCCTACGATCAGACCTTCGGCCAAAATCAGGACATAATTATAGTTCACCTCTCCAACGACTTGTTTTATTTTTTGTTTTTTTAACATGGAATACGCTGCGGGAACCATAAGTATGGCGAACAAACCGAACATGGCCATTCTGCGGGTAAACTCAAAACCCTGAAATTCGAACAGGATGTTCGGCATGGCCGGCACTACGTAATGCCGCACTACGGTTACCCCAATGATGGCGGGAATACCGAAAACAAAAGCGGTTTTCCAATCCACGAATCCTTTTAGGTGCTGTTTCCATCCGCCTAGAAGAGCACTTGCCCCAACGATGAACAGAGAATAAGCTGTAGCAGCCTTTTCATTGATTGAGAATAGGTAGGCAAGCACGGGTACGGCCAATATAGATCCACCGCCACCGATCAAACCTAACGAAACGCCAATAATCAATGCGCTGATGTAACCAAAAATATGCAGCATGTTTATAAAATTTATTTTATGCTGCAAAGCTAGACGACCCTTATGCGACGGGCAGTAACAATGGTTACAGTGGTATTATAATTGTTTTATTTCGATGTAATTTCGATGAAGTTCAATATGACCCAATTGCTCTAGTTTTTTTAATAATCTAGAAATGACCACTCTAGAACTGTGAAGGTCATAGGCAATTTCTTGGTGGGTATTATGAATAACATTGCTGTCGTTCACTCTTGCTTTTTCTTTGAGGTAGCCTATCAACCGTTCGTCCATATTTTGAAAGGCAATACTATCCAACGTATTCATTAGCTCATTTAACCTAAGGTGATAGCTATTGAAAACGAAGTTTCGCCAAGATTTATAGGTAGCGATCCATTCTTCCATTTTTTGAATAGGCACCATAATTAGTTTGGCATCTGTCTCGGCAAGAGCCCTGATCTCACTTTTGGTGTCGCCCATACAACAGGCCATGGTCATGGAGCAGGTATCTCCTTTTTCCAAGTAGTATAATAAAAGTTCATCTCCTTGGTCGTCTTCCCTAAGAATTTTGATTACTCCAGAAACCAACAAAGGCATACCCCTTATGTAATCACCTATTTCCATTAATTTGAATCCTGCGGGTACATCTTTGAAAGTACCGACTTGAATAATCTCATTGATGAGTTTTTCTTCGAAAATATGTCCGTATTCTGCTTTTAGTTCCTGAATCATTCAAATTTTATTTTGGTCAATCACGGTTGTTTTTAAAAGTGTTAAAATAAGGTTTTTGAAAATTTTTAACCGTCGCTAACAATACGGTACATACTGTTCAAAATTAGGTACAGTCCATTTTTTACGCAGTAACAAAGGTTACATACGTATAGTTCAAATTTAATCTACCCTTCTATTTTTTAGGAAAATTAGTGGAACATTACAAAAAAGAACCTGATATAAGTCATGTTTTTTCAGAAGGATAGCGGCTAGATTTGCTCAAAAGATTTTACTATGTGCACGCTTGTTCAAAAATACAATGTACCAGGTCCTCGCTATACCAGTTACCCTACAGTTCCTTTTTGGGATATCAACACCTTCTCTGGCAAAAAGTGGGAAGCATCGGTTCAACGAAGTTTTCATACCAGTAATTCGGCTACGGGAATCAGTCTGTATATTCATCTTCCCTTTTGTGAAAGTATGTGCACATTTTGCGGCTGTCATAAGCGAATCACCAAAAGACATGATGTTGAGCTGCCCTATATAAAATCTATTTTAAGGGAATGGAAACTATATAATAATATTTTTTCTGAAAAGCCTATCATTAAAGAATTGCATTTAGGGGGAGGCACGCCGACATTTTTTACACCAGAACACTTGAAGTTCTTGATTTCAGGAATCTTAAAGTTCGCCACTAAGGCCAATGAGGCCGAATTTAGCTTTGAGGGTCACCCCAACAACACTACTAAAGAACATTTACAGGCCTTGTACGATGTCGGTTTTAGGCGCGTCAGTTTTGGTGTACAAGATTATAATGAAAAAATTCAAAAAGCCATCCATCGCATACAGCCTCTTGAACATGTTGAAAATGTCACACAATGGGCCAGAGAGATTGGCTATACTTCAATAGGGCATGATATTATTTTTGGACTTCCACACCAAAAGCTAGAGCATGTTTTAAAAACGATAGCAATAACCAAGGATCTAAAACCCGATCGTTTGGCATTCTATAGCTATGCACACGTGCCATGGTTGCCAGGTAATGGGCAACGGGGTTATAAAGATTCAGATTTACCTACGGCAGATGAAAAACGGGAACAATACGAAAAAGGTAAAAACCTGCTGCTTGAGGCAGGCTATGCTGAAATTGGAATGGATCATTTTGCCTTGAAAACCGACGGACTTTATACAGCCATGCAGAAGGGGAAGTTGCACCGTAATTTTATGGGGTATACCAATTCTAACACCCACTTAATGATCGGACTGGGAGCTTCGAGCATAAGTGATAGCTGGTACGGTTTTGCGCAAAACGTAAAAAATGTCGAGGAATATCAAGATTTAGTTTCCAAGGATATTATACCCGTTTATAGAGGACACATACTAACGGAAGAAGACCAGATTGTTAGAAGACATATCTTAAATTTAATGTGCCGGTTTCAGACTACTTGGAGTGTTTTTAGGTTACACATTCCACAGATGGATAGCATTTTGGAAAGATTAAAGGAAATGGAACAAGATGGACTTGTAGAAATAACGGAAGGCAGTTTGAAAATAACTGAAAAAGGTAGACCTTTCGTACGCAACGTCTGCATGGCCTTTGACTTGCCATTACAGAAAAAATCGCCCGATATTAAGCTTTTTTCCATGACTATTTGATTTACCTTTAAAGGCATGGTTTCATTTTTAATACTAATCCTTAAAATTAAATTATCATGAAAAAGATTATAGTATTGACCGATTTCTCCGATCAATCTTCGAATGCCCTCAAAGCGGCAGCGGATCTGGCCCAAAAACATGAGGTTGAATTACTGGTGGTGCATATGCTGGAGCTTAATCAGGCTTTGATTACTGCCCCTGACGGTATATATGCTGAACAGACGGTATTCCTGGTGAAGTTGGCGGAGAAGAATTTAAAAGAGTTTTTAGACAAGCCCTTTTTGAAAGGAATCAAAGTTACCCCCATTATAAAGCATTATAAAGTTTTTAGTGAGTTGGATGCCATTGCTGAAGAGCATAAAGCAGACCTCATTGTCATGGGTTCAAATGGAGCAAGTGGTTTTGATGAGCTTTTTATTGGATCCAATGCAGAAAAAGTGGTCCGTAATGCTTCCATACCTGTAATTGTAATTAAAGGGGAGGTGACCAATTTTAGTATAGAAAGATTTGTGTTTGCATGTGATTTTACTGATGAGAGCTTACCAGCTTTTCAGAAAGCTAGAGAATTTGCGAAAGTATTAAAAGCGACAATGGAGCTAGTTTATATAAATACCCCCAACGATGACTTTTTGAGTAATAGAGACGCGTATGAACGTATCAATAAGTTTTTGAATAAGGCAAATGCAGGGCAACAGGTTGAAGTATATAATGATTACAGTGTAGAACAGGGAATACTCAACTATGGTCAATCTGTTCTGGCAGATGCTATCGCCATTCCTACTCATGGGCGTAAGGGGCTTTCGCATCTATTCAATGGTAGTATAGGGGAAGATGTGGTCAACCATGCTAGTATACCGGTGATTACCTTCAAGATTTGAGGTATACTTAGAACTTTTAAACGGAAAAATAAAAAAATCCTGTAAGATAGCGAAATACAGAGCTATGCTATAGGTCACCAATGTCGGGAGTCTTGCCTTCAAAGAAAGTGGGACTCCCTTTCGTTATTCCATATCCTACTATTTTGAAGAAGACCATACATCGAATACGTCGCTTACTTTAGTATAAGATAGATAATGTTATGTATCAACATATCAGTTTTTATTTCGGTAATTCCAATACTTTAGGAAATGGAAGCTGGGAATATAGAATGGTTCATGGGAGTATAAAAAGGTAGGAGGTAGTACCAAAAAAAATTGCATGTCATGATTTTGCGAATGATGTTGACCCAATCATTAATGAATAGTAGCATGCATAGTATTGTTATCCGGTTCTTAGGGTTTTATTGAAAAAATGGACATTAAGCAAAATACTGGCATGTTATCTAAAATAAGTAGTACGGACTTAACCGGGCTAGGGTTTGAAAAGCCATTTGATTTACGTTAAGGGTGGCAGTCCAATGCGGTGGAAACTACTTCTAGAACTGGTTTTGGCGATAGGTATGGAATTCCAAGGCCTAAACCCCTAATGATAAAAATCAAGCCTATGATTACGACAATGACCGGAATCATACGCTGTACTTTCAGTCTCCTGGCTCCCTTTAACAATCCACTAAAATAAATGGCAGTCGTCATCAAGGGTATTGTTCCCAAACCGAACAATAACATATAGCCCCCGCCAAGCCATGGGTTTCCCATAGCTATAGCTCCAAAAAGTGACATATAGACGAGTCCGCAGGGTAAAAACCCGTTCAAAAATCCTATGGTAAGAAAAGTATCTGCCGTTTTCCGTTTCAATTCTTTTCCCAATTTGGTTTTAATATTGGAAATCAATTTGAAAATGGGCTTCGATACGCTATACTTATTGAGCTTGCCTACGGGAGTCATACTGATGAGGATCATCAGCAAACCGATGAGTATGGAAAGTTTTTGCTGCAACCCAAAAACATACAGTCCCTTCCCCAAAAAGCCGAAAAGTACTCCTAAAATGCCATACGATAGCAATCTACCCAAGTGATAGATGCCGATTTGAACGATTTTTTTAGTGTTGGAGGATCGGTCTACCGGTAACATAAAGGCAATGGGGCCACACATGCCGATGCAGTGTAAACTTCCGAGCAAACCTAATATGAAGCCAGAGAGAACCATGTTTTAATACGTTAGTTTTTCTTTGAACAAATAAGATTCAGTCCCATACTTCCAAGAGACCGTAATATCCCAACGACCATCCAACAGCTTTTGGTCAGGTATCAGCAGTTCTTGGCCAGAAAGTTTCAAGTCAATGTCAAAATCCAGCTTTTTGTTGGATGGTCTATAAAAGGATATTTTTCCATCAATTTTTTCGTAATTTAAATCAGAAGGAAATTCTAGTAAGAGTCCTTCATCAGATTGTTCAAGGTTCAGGTTCGCAAAATTTTTATTGGCATTGTTCTGTTGATCAATTTCTTTCTGAAAGCCAAGTTCTGCCCTATAGTAATCTTCGGTTACCAAGTCATGATGCGCACGATGGTCTGTACTCATTCGATACACGAAGAACAGAATAAAACTGATAAAACCAATAAAAGCTAATACGATGGCAGTTCCCCAATTTATTTTCATAACCTATTTTTTATATTAACGATAACTTCTCGGTGCTAAAAATGCGGTTGTGGTCGTCTCGATAAGTTCATCACCACTATAAACACCGATTTTAACTTTTTCTTTATCCGTTTTAACTGCGGCATTATCGATTTCGATGAAGAGGGTACCTTCTGCCAAATTTTGCGCGGGTACTACAAAATCTTCATTACGCACTAATTTCACCATTCCCTTATGCGATAAGAGTTTAAAATGAACATCGGTGACATCTTTTGTCGTTTTATTGACCAATTTATAGGTATATACATTGCTGATTATGTTTTCTCCCTTATGTTCATAAAGCTGACCGGGTAACCTAAGAATAGTAGCTTCCAGGTCGTTCCGTAAAAAAAGCATCCCTACCAATAAACCGATCAAGATAGTTAGCACGGCCGTATAGCCCTTCAATCTTGGAGTGAATTTAAACTTGGCTTTTTTGGTAATTTCATCTTCACTTGCATAACGTATGAGCCCTTTTGGAAGGTTCACTTTTTCCATGATGCTATCGCACTCATCGATACAAGCGGTACAGTTGACACATTCTAATTGCGTACCATTACGAATGTCTATTCCCGTTGGGCAAACATTCACACATTGAAAACAATCGATACAATCTCCATGCCCTAAAGCTTGTCGGTCTTCATTTTTCCGAAATTTCTTCCGCCCATTTTCACCCTCACCACGTTTGTGGTCATAGGCCACAATGATGGATTTATTGTCCAACAGTACTCCTTGCATCCTTCCGTAAGGACAGGCGATAATACAAACCTGTTCCCTGAACCATGCAAATACAAAATAGAAGACACAGGTAAATATGACTAATGAAATAAGGGTGCTGGTGTGATCTAGAGGTCCTTCACTGATATAACGAAAAAGCGTATCACTCCCGATTAAATAGGCTAAAAACACATTGGCGATTAAAAAAGAAATAATGAAAAAAACTAACCATTTCGTGACCCGCTTTCTAATTTTTTCAGCATTCCAAGGTTGGCGGTCCAATTTAATTTGGGCACCACGATCGCCATCGATCCAAAATTCTATCCTACGGAACACCATTTCCATAAAAATGGTCTGCGGGCACATCCATCCACAGAAAATACGGCCGAAAGCCACGGTGAACAAGGCAATGAATATTACCCCGATAATCATTGAGATCACGACAAGATGAAAATCCTGTGGCCAGAACGGAAATCCAAAAATATTAAAACGTCTTTCCAGAACATTGAACAGCAAAAACTGGTTACCATGAACTTTGATGAAGGGTGCGGACAATAAAAAAGCCAGTAATGCATAGCTGACATAGGTTCTGTATTTCCAAAACTTGCCACTTGGCTTTTTGGGAAATACCCATGCGCGTTTGCCTTCTTCACTGATGGTACCTATTGAATCCCTAAAATGTTCTTGGTCTTGTGCCATGATTTTTATTGAAATCTATTGAGTGTCGAACCCTCCTCTTTGGTATCCTCTATATCATCGTCGACGGTTTTTTTAAATTCAAGGGTGTCGACTTCTATTTTAACTTTCACTGAATCTACTTTCGGGGCATCTACCTTGGCGTGCGGATCTATCCAAATATCGCCTTGGGCCGCTTTTGGATTGGCCGGAGTTGTACCTTGAAAGTTAAGCACATAGCTCGAAACCTGTGCTATTTCTGCTGGTTTCAGGGTCTGTTTCCAAGCAATCATTCCCTTGCCGTCACGGCCTCCTTCAGAAATGGTATTAAAAACATTTTTAATTCCACCACCTAAAATCCAATTTTGGTCTGTCAGGTTGGGGCCGATACCCCCACCACCATCAATCATATGGCAGGCAACACAATTGCTTTCAAATATTTTTTTACCGGCACTGATATCTGCGGGCTCTGTCAAAAGTTCTACCGTGTTGACATCCACTAATCCTTTAGCGGTTTTTTTATAGGCTTCTATCTCGGCTTTGGCCAATGTGATTTCGGTCAGGTATTCCGTATCTTGATCATAATCACCGAATACATGGAACCTTGCCAAATAGACCACTGCGAAAATTATGGTAGCATAGAACATGTAGACCCACCAAGGTGGTAACTTATTGTCCAGTTCCCGTATGCCGTCGTAGTTATGGTCTAAAATTATTTCACCCTCTTCTTCAATTGGTTTGGTGCCCGCTAACTTTTTATAGACGCGTTTGCCCCAAGACCATTCCCAAGTTTTGTTCTTAGAGGCTAAATAGCGTTCCTTCGCATCCTCCGATAGGGTATTGAACATTACATTTTCAATGGCTTGAATTATAAAGGCAATTCCAATGAGAAGCATTAGAAAAAATACCAATAAGACCATTAAAATCGGGTATGCCATGAATGCGGGCTTGTTTCCTCCATCAATTAGATATTCCATTAGGCCAAAGACCAAAAAGAATACAACGGTTATCCTAAACCACCAGGCTGTATTGTTTTTCATAATTGCTCGTTTTGTTGGTTATCATTTTCTAGGGGCATCTCGCTCATTTCTTTTATGTGTTCTTTAGATGCGGTGAGTACCCACACAAAAAGAAGGGTGAAGAAAACAAAGAAGATGAGTAATGAGATCATAGGGTACGTAGCAACGTCCTCTATATTTTCCATGTATCCTTTTACAAATTTTAGCATGACTTAATTGTTTTCTGAAAGAGTTGTGGTTGAATTTTTAATTTTAATATCCGTTCCCAAACGCTGTAAATAGGCGATTAGGGCTACAATTTCCCGATCTTTCATCTGTATGAATTCTTCACCATTTTCTTCGGCATACTTTTTATCGGCTTCATAACTTTTGGCGAAATCGGGATCTGCATATAGATTCTTTTCTATCTCAGTAGCTTGAACGGACATGTTCTTTTGGGCGTTGTCGATATCCTCTTGTGAATAGGGGACGCCCAGACTGACCATAGCCTTCATTTTTGATGCTGTACCACTGCGGTCATGTTTGTTTCGTACCAACCATTGATAGGCGGGCATGATGGAGCCTGAAGAAGTACTTTGAGGATCGTACAGGTGATTCAGGTGCCAATTATCGGAATATTTGCCACCAACACGCAATAGGTCTGGTCCGGTTCTTTTGCTGCCCCATAAAAAAGGATGGTCATAGACAAACTCTCCCGCTTTTGCATATTCTCCATAACGTTCAACCTCGCTACGGAAAGGACGTACCATTTGTGAGTGGCAACCTACACAACCTTCACGTATGTAAAGATCACGACCTTCCAATTCAAGAGGGGTATAGGGTTTTACGCTGGTTATGGTTGGAATGTTCGATTTTACCAAAATGGTGGGGACAATCTGTATAATACCCCCGATCAGAATGGCAATCGTGGCCAAGATGGTCAATTGAACAGGTTTGCGTTCTAGCCAGGTATGAAAGGTTTCACCGGCCGTTCTTTTTTTGGAAACTACACTCAATGCCGCAGCTTCGGCCAATTCATCTTCAATGCTACTACCTTTTCTAATGGTGGCTACCACATTGTAGATCATGACACAAGCTCCAACAATGTAAAGACTTCCTCCAATTGCACGCATCCAGTACATGGGGATTATTTCGGTAACGGTTTCCAGAAAGTTTCCGTAGACCAAGGTGCCATCAGGATTAAAATCTTTCCACATCAACGCTTGGGTAAAACCGGCGACGTACATGGGCAAGGTATAGAGAATGATTCCCAAGGTGCCGATCCAAAAGTGGAAGTTGGCCAATCCTCTCGAAAATAAAGTGGTCTTTGTCATTCTAGGTACTAACCAATAGATCATTCCAAAAGTTAAGAAACCGTTCCAGGCCAAAGCACCGACGTGTACGTGTGCAATGATCCAATCACTAAAATGCGCGATGGCATTTACATTTTTCAGGGATAACATAGGGCCTTCGAATGTGGCCATACCATAACCGGTTATGGCGACCACCATAAATTTTAAGACAGGATCGGTACGAACCTTATCCCAAGCGCCGCGAAGGGTTAAAAGTCCATTAATCATACCACCCCAGGAAGGAGCGATGAGCATGACGGAAAAAGCCACCCCTAAGTTTTGTGCCCAGTCTGGTAAAGCCGAATATAACAGGTGGTGCGGACCGGCCCAGATATAGATGAAAATAAGGGACCAAAAGTGGACAATGGATAATTTATAGGAATAAATGGGTCTATTGGCCGCCTTAGGTACAAAGTAGTACATCAAGCCTAAAAACGGAGTCGTCAAAAAGAAGGCGACGGCATTATGCCCATACCACCACTGCACCAAAGCATCCTGCACCCCGGCATACACCGAGTAGCTTTTTAAGGCACTTACAGGCAGCTCTAAGCTATTGAAAATATGGAGCACTGCAACGGTAACAAAAGTACCCAAATAGAACCAAATGGCCACATACATATGCCGCTGCCTTCTCTTTAAAATGGTACCGATAAGGTTTACCCCAAAACCTACCCATACCAAGGCGATGGCAATGTCAATAGGCCATTCCAGTTCAGCATACTCCTTAGAGGTAGTATAACCTAATGGAAGGGTAATTGCTGCGGCAACGATGATGGCCTGCCACCCCCAAAAATTGAAATTGCTCAGAAAATCACTGAACATCCGTGCCTTTAGTAAACGCTGGCTAGAGTAATAGACCCCGGCAAAAATGGCATTCCCTACAAAGGCGAAAATGACGGCATTAGTGTGCAAGGGGCGTAAACGACCAAAACTAAGCCATGAAATGCCATCGGTAACATTCGGAAAAAGAAACATAAAGGCCAAAAGAAGGCCTACGGACATGCCCACGATTCCCCAAAGCATGGTGGCATAGAGAAACTTTTTTACAATTTTGTTGTCGTAATAAAACTGCTGTACTTCCATAAGTGGTAACTATTTAGTTGGATTTTTTTGAGATTCGATGTTATTTTTTTGTTTTGTCTTTACCAGTTCATCTTCAAAAAGCATGCGGATAGAGGGGGTGTACGAATCATCGTACTGACCGCTTCTTACCGATACAATAAAAGCCACGAAAAAAAGAAGGGCAACGATTAAACTGATGGTCAACAACACATAAATAACACTCATGATTACCTGAATTATGGGGTAAAATTAGGGGAGGGGCCGACCTTAGAAAATGACAATTGTCATACTTTTAGTTTTTCTTTTAATGACTAAAAAAGTGTGATTGAAAAGACGCTCTTCTTTTAGGTTTAGTATATTGATAATGTGGTGTCTATCTAAAAAAGAGTAAAGTATTTCTCCAAAAAATGAATGGGATAAAGGTGAAGGAAATACGAAAATTAACAGTTTAAGAAAATAGGTTCTCGTTTAGGTGGAAAAATGCACTGAACTCCTCTGATTGAACTTATGGGCTAAGAGAAATATTTAAATTTACAACCCATTGCGGATCAGTCGATTTTTCTACCGATATGATTGGTGGCGAGTGTTGTAAAGCTCACGATGCTTATAGAGCTTAGCGGCATTAAAATAGCTGCGATAACGGGCTCTAACTGTCCTGATATGGCGAAATATAGCCCCACGCAGTTGTATAGTAGCGATAGTAAAAAGCTCATTTTGATGATGCGCATGGCCTTTTTTGAAGCCAAAATATAACTATAAAGTTGTTGAAATTTAGAAGCATCTAAAATAGCATCGCAGGCAGGAGAGAACACATTAATGTTCTCAGATATGGCGATACCGACATCACTCTGGGCCAGGGCACCCGCATCGTTAAGTCCATCACCGACCATCAACACTTTTTTATGTTGCTGCTGCAATGATTTTATGAACTCTAATTTATGCTCTGGTCTTTGATTGAAATAAAGAGGCGTCATTTTGGGTAACAATGTTTCCAAACGTGCTTTTTCACCTTCATTGTCGCCAGATAAAATGGCCAAATTAAGGGTGGCGGACATATTTTGGAATACTTCCGCAAGTCCGTCCCTATATTCATTATGAAAAACATACCGGCCTTTATAGGCATCATTGGCGCTTATGTAGATAGAAGTTTCCAAGAGGTCCTGCGTTTTTTCTTTTCCCACAAAAGCGGCAGAACCAATTTTCATGTGTATTTCGTCTTTGCTGCTTTCCAGACCTTTACCAATATGTTCCTCATATTCGTCCAAGGTTATAATATCCTGCTCTTTTAATAATTCGTACAGCGTCCTGCTTAAGGGATGATTTGAGGCGCGTATGGTATTTTTAAGTAGTGATGCTTCTATGTCGGTCAACGGCATGCCCTCATAGAAAGCCGTACTTTTTTTAGAAGTGGTGATGGTGCCCGTCTTGTCGAAAATAGCGGTATCTACTTGTGCCAGTCGCTCAATGGTCTGTGTGTTCTTTATGTAGAATTTCTTCTTTCCAAAAATACGTAGCATATTCCCCAAGGTAAACGGGGCGGCCAAGGCTATGGCACAGGGGCAGGCGATTATTAAAATGGCGGTAAAGACGTTCAGGGCTTTTGAGGGATCGTAGAACAACCAAAAGGCAGTGGAGACAAAAGCAATGGACAGTACGCCGATGGTAAAACGTTTACCGATACTGTCCGTCAAATTTTGAAATGAAGTGGCTTTGTCCGTCGAAAATACGGCATTACCCCACAATTGGGTCAAGTAACTTTGAGAAACCGATTTTAGCGCTACCATTTCAATGACGCCTTGTAACTGTCTTCCGCCGGCAAAAAGAACATCACCAACTTGTTTTTTAACGGGCTCTGATTCACCGGAAACAAAACTGTAATCTATTCGGGCCTTGCCTTTAAGTAGGCTGCCGTCAACAGGGATCATTTCTTCGTTACGTATGAGTAGTTGATCCCCTTTTTTGATGTTCTGTACAGGAACTGTTTCTTCTTTTCCATCTGCCGTAAGACGTGTGATGGCAATAGGAAAGTAAGATTTATAATCACGTTCGAACGATAGGAAACTATAGGTCTTTTGTTGAAAAAATTTACCCAGTAACAAGAAAAATACCAGGCCGGTGAGCGAATCAAAAAAACCACTTCCCAATTGAAATAGTATTTCAAACGTACTTCTAAGGAATAACACCAAAATTCCCAAAGCGATGGGTACATCTATGTTCAGTAATTTTGAGCGAAGACCTTTGTAGGCAGATGTAAAATAGTCCCAACCCGCATAGAAAACCACGGGTAAGGAGAAGATGAACATCAACCAACGGAAGACGTGTTGATATTTGTTCAGCCAAAATTCACCTCCAGAGTCAGCGCTTGACTCCAGATCGAAATACTCGGGAAAAGAAAGGAACATGACGTTGCCAAAAGCAAATCCTGCGACCCCCAATTTGTAGATAAGACTTCGGTCGGCTCCCTTTTTTTTGTTTTCGAAATCATCTAAGGAAATATAAGGTTCATATCCTATTCGGGCAAGCAGTAGAACCAGTTCCTTTAAACAAAAGATATCGTGCGTGTAGGTGACCCGAATTGTTTTTTTTGGAAAATCGACTTGGGAATTGGTAATATGTCGATTCAATTTGTTCAGGTTTTCTAAGATCCAGATACACGAACTGCAATGGATGTTGGGAACATATAAATTGACCACCTGAATATTTCCATCGTTAAACTCGGTCAGTTTTTCAATAATATCAGGATTATCGAGAAAATCGTATTTTCCTTCAATTGTCTTTGGAGTGGTGCCAGCAGCAGATTGAAGGTCATAATAATAGGATAGATCATTACTCGAAAAAATATCATAAACAGTCTTGCAGCCATTACAACAGAAGTTTTTTTCATCATAAAGCAAAGCGGTGGTACCGCAAATATCGCCACAATGATAGCATTTAGTACCGCTCATAATCGTTCACTTTATACGTAAGGCAAAGTTGCGTACCCTAGACTTTTTAAAATATGACAATTGTCAGTTTTCGTTCATTGCCGGTTAAGTAAATTTGCCATGTCAGGTTTTAAGTGTAGAAAATGGAAAGTAGATGTGAAAATTGTATTATTCGACAGTACAACTCTTTGCGCGCTTTGAGCAAAGAGGAGTTAAAAAAAGTATCCGATGCCCGCATTTTAAAGAGAGTCAAAAAAGGTGAAGCCCTTTTTGAAGAAGGTCAGAAATTGGATGGTGTTTTCTGCGTACGGGCAGGGGTTTCCAAATTGTCAAAGTTGAGCACCAATGGAAAAGACCAGATTGTGAAATTGGCCAGTAAGGGCGAGGTCATGGGACAAAGATCTGTCATTGCAGAGGAGATTACCAATTTAAGTGCTACGGCGGTAAGTGATATGGAAGTCTGCTTTATTCCAAAAGAAATCATCTCGAACACCCTTAATACGAACCCTTATTTTTCATTGGAAGTATTGCGGCATATGGCCCACGATCTTAAAGAGGCCGATGATGTTATTGTAAATATGTCTCAAAAAACGGTGAAGCAACGTTTGGCAGAGGCCTTCATTTATTTGAAAAATACCTATGGTGAAGATAAAAACGGATTCTTGGTGCTGACCTTGAGTAGGGAAGATTATGCGAATATTGTCGGTACGGCTACAGAATCACTGATCCGTATGATTTCGGAGTTTAAGAAAAAAGGACTTCTTAAAACATCGGGTAAGAAAATAGGAATCATTGAAGAGCGAAAACTAAAAGATTTGGTAGAAGGCTTTTGACTATAACGTATGAGATTTACTGATAAATGTCATAGTTTACACACAGACCTGATTTTACTTTTATCCAGTACTTATCCAAACCCTTTATATGAAAAATATACTGGTACTTACTGATTTTTCTACAACCGCTTGGAACACCACAAACTATGCCCTACATCTTTTTAATGAAGTGCGTTGCACTTTTTATTTTTTGAATACATACACGCCAGAAATTTGCAGTAGTAGGTTTATGGCCGACACCGTTCAAAAGTTAATGGCTGAAAAAAACCCGGCAGTTTCTTCAAAAAAAGGCTTGGCGGCTACCCTTAGAAAAATCAAAATAAATTCAAAAAATCCACTTCATACTTATAAAACCATATCGTCTTTTTCTTTGCTGGTAGATGAGGTGAAAGAGACCGTGGCCGATTTTGACATAGACTTTATTTTCATGGGAACCCATGGCTGCTCGGCAAATGAGGACTTGTATTTGGGAAGAAATACAATCAGGATTCTAAAGGCGATTAAGAATTGTCCGGTTTTCGTGATACCAAAACAGGCTGAATTTAAAGCACCAAAGAACATAGCTTTTCTTACAGATTTCACGCACTCGTATGAAACCTCAGAACTAAGTACAATGGTGCAACTGACTAAACTTTTGCGAACAAACCTTCGGGTAATAGGAGTGCGAAGTCAAGCACAGAAAATGACCGAAGTACAGCATTTTAATCGCACCATGTTAGAGAAAAAGTTGGAAGGTATTGCTCATTCGTTCCATAATTTAATGTCCACCGAATCATTAAATTATTCCATACAGTCTTTAGGGCATGAAAATAGACTAGATATATTAATGATGTCGAATGGAAACCATGGTTTTATGGACGTTTTTTGTTGGGAATTCGGTTCGAAGAGAAGTTCATTCTACTCTAGAATCCCTGTCTTGATACTTCCGGAAGTGGGTGATCGATCCTATTCCGTACAAAAATTGAATACGCTCTCTACGGCACTGAACAAATAGTTCAAATTATAGATTGCTTTTTCGGGTAGGTTTATCATTTACTTTTAAAATCGAGTGTCGGCATCGGTTATTTATAAATATCTTTAAGGCCTTAAAGAAAACAGTTTAATTAGAGTTAACAACAATTACGTGAGCGCGGTAGAAGAGAAAAAAATAGCGGCATTAGAAGCTGTAACATATGTTAAGAATGGTATGAATGTAGGGTTGGGTACGGGATCTACCGCCTATTTCATGATCGAAGCCATAGGTGAAAAAGTTAAACAAGGATTAACGATAAAGGCAGTGGCCACATCTTTGGAAACCGAAAAGCATGCTAAACAACTAGGGATTCCCATTGTAACCTTGGCAGAAGCCCAACGCTTGGATGTGACCATTGACGGTGCCGATGAGGTGGATGACCAACTGCAATTGATAAAAGGAGGGGGTGGGGCCTTACTTAGGGAGAAAATAGTAGCCTACAATACAGATTTCAATATTATCATTGCAGATGCTTCCAAACGGGTTTCCAAATTGGGGAAATTTAAACTTCCGTTAGAAACAATTCCTTTTGCGACACAGTTGATCATAAAAGAATTGGAAAGCATGGGCCTAAGCCCCAAGCAACGTAAAAATGGGAGCGATAATTATAAAACCGATGAGAGCAATGATATTGTGGATGTTGATATTTGGAATGCTGATATGAACCCTTCTGATTTGGAGCAAACGTTGAAGCAAATACCAGGAATCGTGGAAACCGGTCTCTTTTTACATTCTACCGATTTAGTGATTATCGGAGAAGGAGAATCAACCATCGTTTTTGAGAAATAAGAAGGTAGTTGTCATTCAGCCATAGAATCATTCATGTTTTTTTGAAGTACGAATTTAGGTTTCCCATTAGTTTTCAATGATTTACATAGCTGTAGGGTGAATGTACTTTTTTTGTAATAAAGTCTAAAAAGTAACGTATGACCGTTTTTGAATTTTCCCTACGTTTGGGAACGGCCCTTTTGGCAGGATTGGCCATTGGTTTTGAACGGCAATGGCACCATAAGACCGCAGGTTTGCGAACGAATATGTTGGTCGCCATGGGTGCCGCAGTATTTGTATTATTATCAATCTCAATAGCCGATGTAGCTAGTGGGGTCGATGTGAGCCGTATTACCGCCCAAGTCGTCACTGGGGTTGGATTTTTAGGAGCAGGTATCATTTTTAGGGAAGGTAGCAATGTGCATGGGCTTACCTCTGCCGCAACGGTTTGGTGCAGTGCTGCAATAGGATGCTTGGCCGCAACAGGCATGTACATGGAAACCTTAGTGGCAAGTGTATTCGTCATCTTTATAAATTCTCTATTAATGCCACTTGATAAATGGCTTAATAACAGGAAATAATCGAACCGACAGTAACATTGTAAGAAATATTTATAGTATTTAGTTATAAAAGATAAGAACGGTATGTCATTAAGTTCAAATGAATATCGTAAAATGAGGATTCAAAAAAACCGATAATTGGAATTTATGCAAGATGAAAAACATTATGGTACACGAAGTGGCTGGTTAAGGGCCGCCGTTCTCGGGGCCAATGACGGTATTTTATCAACAGCTAGTTTGGTTATTGGCGTTGCGGCCGCAAGTACGACGAGGGAGCCTATTATTTTGGCAGGCGTGGCCGGTCTGGTTGCAGGGGCACTCTCGATGGCTGCGGGAGAATATGTGTCGGTGAGCTCACAGGCGGATCTGGAAATGGCCGATCTTGACCGGGAGCGTATGGAGTTGGAAGAAATGCCGGAACAGGAATTGTTGGAATTGGCCAAAATTTATGAGGAACGGGGATTGGACGAACAATTGGCACTTCAGGTGGCAGAACAATTGACCGCCCATGACGCCTTAGAGGCTCACGCAAGAGATGAATTGGGGATTAACGAAATTACACAGGCGCAACCTTTGTTAGCGGCTTTGTCTTCTGGAGCTTCCTTTATTTTTGGCGGTATGTTGCCAGTTCTGGTAGCTTATTTTGGGCCACTTGAATATATGGAATATGTCCAATACCTTTTGGCCGTAGTTTTTCTGGCTGTATTGGGGGCGATTGCTGCTAGAGCTGGTGGGGCCAATATATGGAAAGCTATTTTAAGGGTAAGCTTTTGGGGAACCGTTGCTATGGCAATAACCGCATTGATCGGGCATTTATTTGGGGTAAATGTAGCCTAATGAGAAACACTCAATCTTCTCGTTCTTGATTATTTATTTTTAACAGGGATTTCGATTTTTTCGAAATCCCTCATATTCGTGTTACCTTTTAAGGCATCCTCTAAGAATTGGGCTATACGTTCTGGGTATTCATACCCGTAGGACGACCATTCGTGACCGCCATTTTCATTATAATATACTTTGAAACTTCCACCCAAAATGGATAACCGATCCGCAATCGCTCTAGGCCCATCTAAAATTAGAAAACCATCAGCTGTAATGGCACAAGAATGATGTGGACCGGTGCCATAGGGGACATAAATATCATTAACCCCATGAAAAAAGAGTAACGGAGTTTTATTTGCTTTGGAAATATAACCTGCATCAACAACGGCACCTGATAAACTTACCGCACCAATTACAGAAGCGTCCGGGTATGGAATGTGCTTGAAGCGGTAATCATACCGCATAAATAGATAATTTAAAACAGTTTCTGCGCCTGCGCTGCTACCCATCAATAATATTTTACTAGCATCTACATGAAATGATTTTGCATTTACCGTCAAATGGTTAATAGCCTTCGAAAGGTCTGCGACCGCTTCTATATAGGTGTCAAGTTTAATTTCGGTCACGCAATTACATCCAAATGATTTTCCTTTTCGAGACAATCGATAATCTATCGAAGCCACATTGAAACCTCTTTTTGCCAAGTAGGTACTTAGCCTACGTTCATCCCCACCATTGCGTTGACCGGTGGTGAATCCGCCCCCATGCACTAATATTACGGTAGGTTTGTACGACGTAGTATCCGCTAGGATATCGTACAGATCCATTTGCAGGGTATCTGCGTAAATAAAAGTCCGTATACGGATCGAATCAGCAGTTTTTTCTTTGTAATCCTCTTGCCCGTTGACAAGAAAAGACATCAAAATAAAACTGAATAAAAAGAAATACTTCATTAAAAGAGGATGGGCATATGAAAGTCGTCCTCTCATATAATTAATCGAACTTCACCTAATTCTTCTAGGCGATAAGGGAATTTATCGCCAGGGGAAGCGATGAACATAAAGTTGGTCGGAATCTTCCACTTTTTGGATAGCGCCATGATGGTCTCTGGAGAAAATTCTCCGAATTCCTGAATAAATTCAAAATGTATGTTGGGGTAGGCCCTGTCCAAAACATCGATATCATCAATGAATTTTTGGGGTATGGTTGCATCCTTGTCGGTTATCGTTACGATTTTCACCCGTTTGGTAGCTTCATTATTGGTGATGTAGAGCATCACTTTATTAATCGTGGCAATATCATCTCTCTTCGTGAAATAAACGAATTGTTGAGAATTGACGTGTTGCAACAAGCTTTTTAATTCTCTATTAATGCGCTGAAACCATTTTCCTTTATCGGGAAAAACATATTCTAAAAGTCGTAAGAACGCCTTATAAATATATGTTCTGTAGAGCATGAAATAAACGACCAATAAAGTAGGGGTTAAATATTCGATGAAAATGGTAAGGTATTGTGGATTCAATTTAATATTACCGATCAGGGCCGTTATAATGGCTATGATTGCAATGAGCAAACCTACCCATGTAGAACGTTCGGGTCGTGGTAATTTCGACCGGTTTATTTTTAAAAGCAGGTTTCCTATGCCGAATAGCACCATGACCGATAAAAAGGCAATGGTGTATACACCGGCCAATTTTGCCAAATCGCCCATCGTTACCAAAAGCACCGAGGTACATAATAAAAAGAAGAGGATAAAAATCAGATATGGACTTCCCTTTTTATTCTTTTTCAAAAGTATTTCGGGTAAGATACGATCCAAAGCCATGCGCTGCATTAATCCGCCCACCCCAACGAAAGAAGTAAGTACGGCACCGCTCAGTACCAAGGCCGCATCGATACCAATAAGAATGGCAAGCCAATGTCCTCCAGCGGTATCGCCCATAAAACTGAGCAACGATTCTTGATTTCCGAGTACTTGGTTCATAGGTATAATGGCCAACGCTAAAAAAGCGATCAGCGGATTGAAAATGGTGACGACGATCCACATATTGCGCAAGGTTTTAGGGAATACCCCTTTTTTCTGTTCCTCAACATAATTGGCAGAACTTTCAAAACCACTGATGCCTAGCATGGCCGCTGAAAATCCTAGAAATAAAGCGGTTACGATCCCGCTTTTAACGGGCTGGTGAAAGTTGGCCATTAAAATATCCACTCCGTTTTCAGCAAAAAAGATAAAACAAAATACGGCCAACAGTGTTAGTGATGCCAAATGAAATAAAAATATAAAGATGGCCACTTTAGAAGATTCCCCAATGCCAAGAATGACCAAGCCCATGAACAACACTAATAGAAAAATGGTGGTCGGTATCACCGGAATGATCTCTAGAATGCTATGCGCATATTTTACCGCTTCCGAAGAAGAAATAACAGCCGTGGCCATATAGGAGAGAACGGTCAAAGCTGCTGCCAAAGAAGCGGTGGATTTTTTAGTAGTGTTTAAAAGGGCATTATAAGCACCGCCGTTCAAGGGTAGTGCCCCTACGACTTCGCCATAGATTTTACGGAATAGAAAAAGTACGGCAGCAACCATTAAAAGCGAAATCCAAGCGTACTGACCGGCATATACAATGGCCAATGCAGAGACATACAAACACGAAGAACTAATATCGTTACCACAGATGGCAGTGGCTTCCAATTGATTTAGTTTTTTGCTCATTTTCAATATGAATTATAGCATAAAGATAAAGAATAAGTTGGCGTACTTGCGCGTTTGATTTGTTTAGAAAAGGTTTAATTAATAGTTGCTCATTAATTTTCATGAATGAAGAGGTAATTACAAATCACTTGAATAATTTTCTGTTTTTTTAATCCTTGTAAACTTGTAATTTATAAAAGGTTGTATAGTGGTCTACTTCTTCGAAAACCCTTTCGGTAGGCTTACTTTTCGGAAGTAACTGTAAAATAACGGTTAAGACTTTAAATGTATTGAATTATGTTGTGCCAATTATTTTAATTAGCGCTCTAGATAAGGTATCTTTGAGTAGATTTTAGTAGATTTAAAGCAAACACGAACCTTAAAAACAATCAGATAATACATGAATAAGGAAATAGATCAATTAGCAGCTGATAATATTAGGGCATTAGCTGTAGCAATGGTAGAGAAGGCGAATTCTGGACATCCAGGAGGACCTATGGGCGGAGCCGATTATATGCACATCCTATACTCTGAATTTTTTAATTATGACCCTTCAGATATGCATTGGCCTTTCCGTGACCGTTTTTTCATGGATGCAGGTCACCTATCAACATTAATGTACGCCCAATATTACTTATTGGGTAATTTTGAAAAGAATGATATTGCGAACTTCAGACAATGGAATTCCGTTACTCCGGGTCACCCAGAAGTCGACGTTTCAAGAGGAATCGAAAATACATCAGGACCATTAGGTCAAGGACATACGATGGGAGTAGGGGCGGCCATTGCGGCAAACTTTCTAAAGGCCCGTTTTGGAGATTGGATGAACCACAAGATTTACGGATTTATATCCGATGGTGGTGTTCAAGAAGAGATATCTCAAGGAGCAGGACGAATTGCCGGCCATTTAGGATTGAGCAATTTTATCATGTTCTACGATTCTAACGATGTGCAACTTTCCTCTAAAACCGATGAGGTAACCTCTGAGGATACGGCCAAAAAATATGAAGCGTGGGGATGGAATGTCGTTACGATTGATGGCCATGACCATGATCAGATTAGACAAGCGCTAAAAGATGCCAATGCTGAAACCGAAAAACCTACCTTGATTATCGGTCATACGATTATGGGGAAAGGTTGTGTGACGGCAGATGGAACACCATATGAGGGGTATACCGAACTTCATGGTAAGCCTGTTGGCGATACCGGGGCCGATTATGCAAAGACGCTTGAACATTTAGGTGCCGACGTCGATAATCCTTTTGAGATTTTTAAAAAGGTGGCCGACTTTTACGAAGACGTCGTTAACCGTAAGAAAGAACAGGCTCACAATAAAAAGAAAGAGATCGATGCATGGCGTTCAGAAAATATGGAACTTTCCAATAAGTTAGATGGTTTCTTGGACGGTAAATTGCCCGACCTTGATTTTAGTTCGATAGCACAAAAAGATGCACAGGCTACTAGAGCGGCCTCCTCTAATGTTTTGGCCTATTTGGCACAGAACGTTGAAAATATGATCGTTTCTTCCGCAGATTTGTCCAACAGTGATAAAACGGACGGGTTCTTGAAAAAAACGCAGATTTTAAAGAAAGGTGATTTTTCGGGAGCGTTCTTACAAGCGGGCGTGGCCGAGTTGACCATGGCGACAATGGCTAACGGCATAGCACTTCATGGCGGAATTATTCCTGTTGTAGCGACATTCTTCGTATTCTCCGATTATATGAAACCGGCGATACGTTTAAGTTGTATACAAGAATTGCCGGTGAAGTTTGTTTGGACACATGATGCCTTTAGGGTAGGTGAGGACGGACCAACACACCAACCTATTGAACAAGAAGCACAGATCCGCTTGTTGGAGAAATTGAAGAACCATAGCCACGAACAAAGTTTTGTAGCCTTGCGCCCTGCAGATTCGCAAGAGACAAATGTGGCTTGGAAAATGGCAATGGAAAATACGAAAACCCCGACCGGACTTATTTTGTCCAGACAGGGAATCAAGGATGTTCCTGCGAAAAGCGGAAACCGTTATGAAGAGGCTTTGGGAGCAGAAAAAGGAGGCTATTTGGTACAAGAAGTTGCTGATCCCGATGTAATTTTAATCGCAAATGGTTCTGAAGTAGCGACTTTGGTAGCAGCAACCAAATTGTTAGAGGAGAAAGAAGGGTTAAAGGTTAATATTGCCTCTATTCCATCCGAAGGTATTTTCAGACAGCAATCAGAAGCCTATCAAGAGAAAGTGATTCCACCGAACAAACCAGTTTTCGGACTTACGGCAGGCTTACCCGTAAACCTCGAAGGTTTGGCAGGAGCCAATGGAAAAGTATTTGGCTTGGAGCATTTTGGTTACTCGGCCCCTGCAGAAGTGTTGGATGAGAAATTCGGGTTCACCGGAAATCAAGTGTACAAAGAAGTGATGAATTTTTTAAACTAAGGAAATAAATTAAAAATAAGATAACAGATGAAATTTTTTATAGATACAGCAAATTTAGATGAGATCAAGGAAGCTCAGGACATGGGTATTTTGGATGGTGTAACTACCAATCCATCCTTGATGGCGAAAGAAGGCATTACCGGCAAAGAAAACATCATGGAGCATTACAAGAAAATATGCGATCTTGTGGATGGTGACGTAAGTGCCGAGGTAATTTCTACCGATTTTGATGGAATAATTGCAGAAGGTGAAAAATTGGTAAAGATTAGTCCGCAGATTGTTATTAAAGTGCCGATGATTAAAGAAGGCGTAAAGGCGATCAAGTACTTTACAGATAAAGGATATCGTACCAACTGTACCTTGGTATTCTCTGTAGGGCAGGCATTATTGGCCGCTAAAGCGGGTGCGACCTATGTATCTCCGTTCATTGGGCGCTTAGATGATATCTCGACAGACGGTCTAGGCTTGATCGCCGATATTCGTTTAATCTACGATAATTACGGGTATGAAACCCAAATTTTAGCCGCCTCTGTACGCCACGTAATGCATATTATCGATTGCGCCAAAATTGGTGCCGATGTCATGACAGGAGGCTTAAGTTCAATTACCGGACTTTTAAAGCACCCGTTAACCGATAGTGGACTAGAGAAATTCTTGGCTGATTATAATAAAGGAAACTAGTCCATTTTAAATAACTGGAGTTAGAAAAACCTTCACTGAAAAGTGATGGTTTTTTGTTTTAATTTAGATTTAATATATCGGCTGTAAACAATGATGGTTATCATAGTGGGCAATAATTTGTGTTACAATGAAGAAGAAACTGCATTTGTTTGCTTTGTTAATGATTCTAGGTATTTTTAGTTGTGCGAAAAAAGAAGATGATTTAGTTTCTAGTGAAGATTGTCAAATCGATTGTATAGAAATTGTTGGCAAAATAATGACCGACAATGGAACAGTTCCTATCTCTGATCTAGACCTTACGTTGCAATGGGATAATTCTTATTTTGGCTCTGGTATAATAAGAACTAAGGCAAAAACACGCACGAATTCTGACGGGAGGTTTTATTTTAATTTTAAAATTAGGAATGATGAATTACTTGATGGACGTTTTTATATAGTGTTTAAGCTAGCAGAAGAGGTTTACTTAGAAGCTAATTTGAGTGGGATTGATTTAGACCAAATAGCAAGAGATACAACATTAATAATTAATCATAATATTCCAAGAATTGCATATTTAAACCTAACCGCACTAAATCTTAATGAGATTAAGCAATTGGATTATTTTTCCGCACAGTTCGACTACCAAGTTCCGAATGGATATAGTCAGAATATTAACGGACAAATCAGGTCTTGGAATTATGAGTCAAACAATAATAATAATTTAATCCAAGTTTCAGGAAATCAACCTATAATTGTTTCTATATATCGAAGAAAGAACGATGTTCTGACTGTAGAATATGACACTTTATTAATCGATGTGGGAAAAACGGTCAATTATACGATAGATTTTAGTCATTAATAATAATAAGGATTAACGTGTAAATTGGAGGACTTTTGTGACTTTGTAGTCAATATTGCATGAAAAAAATCTTGTCTGATTACAATAAGGGTAATTAGTATTAGAAAATAGAATATGAAGTAAAAAGCATCACTTTTAGGGGAAGCTTACAATGGCGGAAATGAAACATCATCTCGCTTCCGTACAGTTCATAACCACATCATTGGAAAATATTTAAAAAAAAGATTTTAGCCTAGATGAAAAATAAAAAAGCCTTATTGATAATCGATATGCAAAAAGGCTCTTTCACCTCGAAAACACCTCGATTTGATACAAGTGGCGTGGTAAAGCGTATAAATGGACTTGCCCAATTATTTCGTCAATTGGATTTTCCGGTTATTTATATTCAGCATGATGGAACCGGCACTGGAGAATTTGAAAAGAATACCAAAGAATGGGAATTATTGGACGATTTAAAAGTGGAAGAAACCGACCTTGTAATTGACAAATATGCGAATGATGTCTTTTATAACTCGAAACTACAACCTATACTTACAGAACTAAACGTGACTGAATTACTGATTACGGGATGCGCAACTGATTTCTGTGTGGAATCTACGGTTCAATCAGCTTTGACAAAAGATTATATTATAAAGGTGGTTGAAGATGGCCATACTACAGGTGAAAGACCACATTTAACTGCGGAAAAAATAATCGAACACTACAACTGGGTTTGGCGGAATATGATACCGACAAAAGGTCGAATCATAGTAGAGAACTATGAGCAAATTAAAAATAGCTGTGAACAGCAGCTATAATTAATTGTGGGACGATTTTACCTACTTACATGGCATTCAATCTTACAATCTTTCGATTAAGGCTTCAGAGCAATCTCCTTTAATTCCACAACACTTTATGCGCAGATAAATTAGCGCCAATTGAAAAAAATACTGAATGAAAGTTGCGAAAGAATAAAATGGATCTGAGGGCACTGTTATTGCTGAAAAAGTACATTCGTCAAGGTTTGAGTATTTAAAAAAACTAAACCGTTACGGTTTGGAGAAGATTTTTGTCGGTTTTCACAAAAATATAAAAGTGCTTTTTTTGGATTGGGTTCAGGGGAAGAACATGCAGCCCTTCATCATTCCGATTATGATTTTCCAGATGAATTGATCGGTACTAGTTTAAAAATGTTTAAGGGCATCCTTACAGAAATTTTACATGCCTAGGTGAGCACTTAAAAAAGGAACGTTATCCCTCGAATAACCTTGCATCAACACACTTCTACAGGCCAAACCTACAAGGAAACTAAAATACAATCCTGCTTAAGAACCTTTGCATGCTTGTTTCAATAACTACCAACTAATCAGAATGTTGTAGTACATCGAATAGTTTTAAATTACATACGAAATAATTTTTGTAATCGTTTTCTTACTAATTTGATGTTTTTCATCGATCGGGTTTTTGTAAAAGAGAACTTTTTTATGGTTAATCCGTAGTTATAGCAAATAGAAGTATTTGTTCCCCAAAAAAAAATCAATGACCTACATGCTGCGTTTTTTATTGTTCCTAAGTTTTATCTCACCTATTTATCTATCAGGTCAATGTATGACCGTAGAAAAACCGTTACAGGATTTATTGGACCAAGCTGCATTGGTGGTAGAAGGGAAGGTAATTTCACAACAAGGGTATAGAGATGTAGCTGGCAAAAATATCTACACCGTAAATAAGGTACAGGTCTTCAATAAATTTAAAGGAATTCTACTCACACAAACCATCAACGTTGTAACACAAGGGGGTGTCGTTGGGTTGGAGATGGAAAAGGTTAGCCATGCTCTTGAATTGGAAGTGGGTGAGATGGGGCTGTTCGTTTTGGAAGCGCTCCCCGTCACAATAGCCGTACCCGGTAATCTTTACCGTCCTGTTGAAACGGTATTAGGGTTTTTAAGGTATGATTTATTGACGGATACGGCAACAGGGGTTTTCAATACATATGAAGATATACAAGGACAATTGTATACCACGATTACTGATTTAGTGCAACTTCCCATCGTACCCATTCTCTTATGGGATGAAGAGGATAGTGCTATTGTATCAAGTTCTTCTGTTGAGTCGGCCCTTGTTTCAGAAGGCGAAAGTAGTAGCAATACCACTTTTGAGTTTCATGCAGGGATTGGTGATGTAATGACCATATCTGGAGGTGAATTTGGGGTTGAGCAAGGTGCTGTTCTCTTTGCGGATGCCAATAGTGGAGGTAATGGTTTTATAGCGGCATTGGACAATCAAATCTTAGAATGGACTCCTTCTAGGATTAAAGTTGAAATCCCCTACCGTGCTGGGACCGGAAGAATTAGGATCAATAAAGCCGATGGACAATCGGTAGTAAGTTCTGAGGATGTTCTTTTAGGGTACGACCATATCAATATAAAATACGTGGTAGATGAGGAGACATCCTCTTATGAAACACAACTTTTTGCAGATAATTCCATAGATGGTTACGATTTTCAGTTTTTTACCGATTTCGCAAATAATTCTGGAGCAGCACAAGGATTTGAGAACCTTATGGAAACTTGGGGTTGTACCACTGGGGTCAATTTCAAGAGAGGGGCAGATAGCACCATTGATGAAGATGCAAATGACGGTGTCAATATCGTACGATTCGATAATGGGGATGAATTGGGAGGCTCCACCTTGGCCTATGCGCGATCCAGATACTCAGGTTGTTATCAGGGTGATACCATTAAATGGTTTGTCTACGAAGTAGAGGTAGTTATGAACGATGATTATAATTGGTACTATGGCGATGGGTTACCTGCGAACAACGAGTTCGATTTTGAGACTGTCATGCTACATGAAATTGGTCATACTCAACAATTGGGTCACGTTATAAATAGTAATGAGGTCATGCATTTTTCCGTTGGTCCCGGGCAACAAAAACGGGAATTGAGTACTTTGGACAAAATAGGGGGACAATATGTAACCGACAAAAGTACCACAGAGCAAGTTTGTAACCTACCCTTGATGGAATATTACACGTCTTGTTGTGAAGCTCTGGAAATTGTGGCCCAACCTACCGATACATTTAGGTGTGAAGAAGACACCCGAACGCCCTTAAGGTTTTTAGTTGAAAATGCAGAAACTATACAATGGCAAAAGCTGGAGGCGAACACGTGGGTAAATGTAGTCGATGATGAAAATTATGAAGGGTCGACCACAGGTGAATTGATCGTTCTAAACAATTTCACCTCCCCGATTACCTATCGGGCAATGGCTTCAAATAGCTGTTCTCCATCCATCCTTTCTAATGAGGTCAGCGTAAAACCTGTTATCCTTGATTTTTTTGTGACGCTTAAAAACCCTACCTGTGAGACAATGGGTAGTATAGTGGTTGAAAGTTCTACGAATACCGATGACATAGCTATAAGTATAAATGGAGGGGTAACTTTCGTCGAAACAATGTCCTCAACTGAAACCGAGAAAGAGATATTGGTCTCAGATGGTACATATAACGTGGTCATCAAACATACGGCATCGGGATGTAGCATAGAATTGGGAATCGTTGAAATAATTGAAGAAACACCACTGGTACTTTCAGCAACTATTGAAAAATATCCAGATTGCAAAGGGGGCAAAGGTTCAATAACCGTAAGGTTTAATGACCATCCCTTTTTTGAAAATATTGCGTTGAGTTTAGATAATGGTGTAAATTTTACGAAATATGACGATGCACTGGGGTCCATTACTATTCCTGATTTGGAGGAAGATACCTATGAAATCATAGGGAGATGGGAAGATGCCAGTTGTAGTAAAAGCGTAATGGTAATATTGGAAACCGATTTCCCTGAAATCACTATTACTACACGTTCAGAGACCTGTGAAGGAGCCGGCTTGATAACTTTGCAACGAACAGATACCTCTACGCCGCTCGAGGTTTCCATGAACGGTGAGGTCTTGGCGAATAGTTGGAATAGTGGAGCACCTACTTTTACAATTGAGGCATTTGAAGGCACTTATCAAATTGGGATTATAAATACGGACACTACTTGTAAGATGGCCCTGCCATTGGTGAGTATCTCACCAGCAGTCCCCATTGTTTTATCAGCTTTGATTAAAGAGCAACCAGATTGTGATGAACCCACGGGAACGATTCGTGTAGATTTCAATGATCATCCTGACTACGAAAAGATTAGGTTGAGTTTGGACGGTGGTTTAACCTATCAAGAGATTAGCGATTCCCTTGGTTCTGTTGAAATCTCCAATTTAAGGGCAGATACCTATCAAATAATGGCACAATGGTCCGATGAGAGCTGTGCTACGGGCCTATTGACCGTAATTCTTGAATCAATGACATATACCGTTGGTAATTGCAGGTCCGTTGAATTGACCTTAGATCCGGACGGACAAGCTGTACTTACTCCAGAAGCACTCTACGATTTTAGTTCTGAGGTTGGATGCCCTGATGTCAAACTACAAGTAGATACCACAAATTTCAGCTGTAATGAATTAGGTGAGAACGAGGTGCAGTTGATGATCACCACCATTGATGGACAGACGACCTATTGTAATTCAATAGTGACCATAACCGACCCCAATAATTTTTGTGCCCTGATTGAAGATGGAGAAGCAGTTTCCCCAGAAGAAAGTGACGAAACTATGTTAAACAATAGCGCCCCTAAAGTGATTATATTCCCAAATCCGTCTTCCGATTTTGTTTATTTTGTTCTCGATGAACAGGCTTATGTATTTCTACAACTATTCGATACCTCTGGTGCTTTGGTGCTTGAAGAACAACTAGAGAAAGATTCGTCCGACCATTATTATCAGAATATTCAAAGACTACAATCCGGTATTTACACGGTAAAATTAAGTTTGCCATCGGGCAGTATTAAGAAATCATTGATTATCAACTAAGGAAATGATCAAGATCCTTGCTCGATTTTTTTAAATAATGGTTTTAATGGTATCTTGTAACGATGAAAATAGCCCCTATGCCTAGAAGTCTAAAGATGACGGTATTGCTCCTAAGCCTATGCTGTTGTACAAACTGTAAATTGAGGAATAAAGAAGACGTTCAAGTAGGATCGAATGCTGTAATTACTGAAATTTCTACCCCAAAAAAGATAGACCATGTGCTTCTTGTAAAAAAACCGGATACTGTTGCTATTCCTAAAGGAATGGTTTGGATTCCTGGTGCCTTATTTCAACAAGGAGCTGTAAAGACGGACAAAATGGCCATGGACCATGAAAAACCTCCCATTGAAGTAATGGTCGATGGGTTTTTTATGGATGCAACAGAGGTTACGAATAAAGAATTCAACGAATTTGTAAAAGCTACAGGCTACCTCACCATTGCCGAACGTGGAATTGAGTGGGAAGAGCTTAAAAAACAAGTCCCACCGGGCACTCCAAAACCACATGATTCTATTTTGCAACCGGGTTCGTTAACATTTAAGAAAGCAAAATCGCCGGTTGCCAATCTTTATGACTTTTCCCAATGGTGGGAATGGACCATAGGAGCTAATTGGCGTCATCCTAACGGTCCTAAAAGTAGTATCGATGGAAAGGACGATTACCCCGTGGTTCAAGTGGCCTATGAAGATGCGTTAGCCTATTGCGAATGGGCGGGAAGACGATTACCTACCGAGGCAGAATGGGAATTAGCTTCTAGGGCGGGGTCTTTCGGGACTATTTATAACTGGGGAGACAATGAAGCTGTCTTAAGTGAAAAAGCAAATACATGGGAAGGAAAATTCCCCATACAGAATACGAAAGCAGATGGGTTTGAGCTAAGGGCTCCCGTGAAATCATTTCCACCAAATGCATACGGACTTTATGATATGGCCGGAAATGTTTGGGAGTGGACAAGTGACTGGTACAATGCCAATTATTACAAGGAAATCAAGGGAAAGAATGCTACGCTGATAAACCCTACCGGCGCAACAAACCCATTTACACCCAATAACCCCTTGGCAAAGGAAAAGGTGATAAAGGGAGGCTCTTTTTTATGTAGTGCTTCCTATTGTGCGAGTTATCGGGTATCTGCCCGAATGGGTTCTAGCATGGATTCCGCTTTGGAACATACTGGTTTTCGAACCGTAGCCACTATTGCCATGCTGGCCAAAAAATAATGGACATAAAATTAATCCAAATAATTCAAGAGCTTGTCTAATTCTAGATTTTTAGTGCGGCTGATGGGT